>JALEVB010000112.1 GCA_022780745.1 Erysipelotrichaceae bacterium | reverse complement strand
ATAACAACAGGACAAGCAGCTAAACCTAAAGCCACCATGATATGCATACCATCCAAAGCAGCTAAACCAAAGATACTACTTAAGAATGGTACATACATGATCAATGACTGTAATAATAAACCAACGATCAAAGAAAGCCATAAATACTTATTATTAAATACCTGCTTATTGAAAACACTCTTATCACTCTTAATATTAAAAGCATGCAATAATTGCGAAATAGCTAAAGTAACAAAAGCCATACTTTGACCTACCTCATGTGAATAACTATTACCAATCAGATATGAACATAAAGTCAACAAACCAATCATCACACCCTGATAACATATCGTCCATCCTAATCCATTCGCAAAGAAACTTTCATCTTTACTACGAGGTTTTTCCTTCATTACATCATCATCGATTTCTTCCATACCCAAAGCAAAAGCTGGTAAAGTATCAGTTATCAGATTGACCCACAATAAATGAACAGGACTTAATGGAACACCAACACTATAACCAAATACTCCAATTACACTAGCAAGGAAAATAGTGATAACTTCACCAATATTACTAGACAATAAAAACTGAACATCTTTTTTAATATTCTGATATATTCCTCGACCTTGTTTGACAGCTTTGATAATGGTTGCAAAATTATCATCAGTTAAGATCATATCAGCACTTTCTTTACTAACATCTGTTCCAGTAATACCCATAGCACATCCAATATCAGCTACCTTTAAAGCTGGCGAATCATTAACACCATCACCTGTCATGGCTACTACAGCATTTTTTCTTTGCCATGCCTTAACTATCCTTACCTTATGTTCAGGAGCAACTCGGGCATATACTGCAATATCAGCAATCTCTTTATCTAAAGTATCATCATCCATATCGTCTAACTGTTTTCCAGTTATCGCCTTTTTATCAGCAGTCAAAATACCTAATTCACTCGCAATAGCCTTAGCAGTGGTAATATGATCGCCAGTGATCATGACTGTAACAATACCACCCATCTTAGCTTCATTTATTGCTGCTTTAACTTCGACACGAGGAGGATCGATCATTCCAATCATACCTATAAAACTAAGATCATTTTCTACATTATCACTACTAAGATTATCAGGAATACTATCCCATTTTCTAATACCAACAGCTAATACTCTTAAAGCTTCATCAGCCATTTGCTCATAGGCTGCAAAATCCTTTTTATTTACATTATTGCTTCGTCTTAATATTTCATCCGGAGCACCCTTAGTAAATGAATAAATACCATTTTTAGTCTCATAAAACACACTCATCATTTTACGTTTAGAATCAAATGACAATTCACAGGTTCTTTTATACTCCTGATATAGATTTTCTTTAGTATCATTCAATAAATAACTGGCATAAACCATAGCTGTTTCTGTAGGATCACCAAACAAAACAATTTCACCATTATCTATCTTCAACTCAGCATCGCTGCATAAAGTAAAATATCTAAGCATCTTTTTTACATCATCTGCATGCTCATGATCATCAAACTTCTTTATTCCATATTCAGGTAAATATGTTTTAACAACTGTCATCTTATTCTGGGTAAGTGTACCTGTTTTATCAGAACAAACAACATTAGCACTTCCTAAAGTTTCAACCGCTGGAAGCTTCTTAACAATAGCATTATTCTTTACCATCTTGGTTACACCAATAGATAAAACGATCGTAACAACGGTAGCTAATCCTTCTGGAATAGCCGCAACAGCCAAAGCAACTGCTGTTTTAAAAGCCATTAAAACACTTTCACCATTTAGCCATTCCAAACCAAAGACAATCACACAAATTAAAACACACATAATACCTATAACTTTAGATATTTGAGCCATCTTTAACTGCAAAGGAGTATTTTGATCACTATTTTCCTGTAGCATATTAGCAATCTTACCCACTTCATTATTCATACCTACACTAGTAATGATCATCTTACCTCGGCCATAAGTACAAACCGTACTAGCAAAAGCCATATTCTTCTGATCAGCTAAAGAAACATCATCATCTTCAATGATATCTGTATTCTTATTAACAGCTATCGATTCTCCTGTTAAACTAGACTCATCGATTTGAAGATTATAAGCCTCAATTATCCTTCCATCACTTGGTATATAATCTCCTGCTTCAATAATAACAATATCACCAACAGTAAGCTCTTTGGCATCAATAGTCAATCTTTCACCATTACGGATAACCTTAGCACTAGGAGCACTTAATCTCTTTAAAGCCTCTAATGACTTTTCAGCACTATTTTCCTGATACACTCCCAATACAGCATTAAAAATTACTACGATCAAAATGATTAGACTATCTACCCACTCACCAGGATCAACAATAATAGAAACCAATGCCGCAACTAATAACAATATGATCAAAGGATCAATGAACTGTAATAGAAACTTCACAACAATTGACTGTTTCTTTTGAGAACTCAATTGATTCAAACCATAACTAGCTTGTCTTTTCAATACTTCTTCATCACTTAATCCATTAATACTGCTGCTTCCTAATGCCTTAACAACATCTTCCTTGTTTTGATTAAAAAACATCTTTTTCTCCTTTTGGACATAAAAAAGTCCTATCATTAAGATAGGTCTTGCTTATCTAATTATCATTAGACTATATATTCCGGGTATTAACCGTATTGACGAAATATATATCACATTTTTGGTTTTGCTTATAGCTACTCCCCTATCACTTCAAATTATAAAGATATTTAATATTTTGTCTATATGACAAAGTTAATATTTTGTATAATATAGATACAAGTGAAAGAGGAAAATTATGAAAAGATATCATATTATCGTATCAGGAAGAGTACAAGGAGTAGGATTTAGATATTTCTGTGTTATGAATGCTCAAAAATTCAATCTAACCGGATCAGTTAGAAACATGAGCAATGGCAATGTAGAAATATTTGTCCAAGGTGATCCAAATAATATTGACTACTTTATCAATATAATCGAAAAAGGTAATATGTTTATTCATGTCGAAGAATATCAGATCAAAGCTATGCCTGTTATCCTGGATGAAAAAGAGTTTTCTTATATTTATTAATGTAAACGATTACTTTTTTAATGTAATCGGTTACTTGTGATTTTTTACACAAAAGTGCTTGCAAGCACTTTTTTCTTATGTTATATTCATAGCGGTCATAAAAGTGAAATATTTCACAATAGGAGGATACATGGCAACTAAGAAAACAGAAGAAGTTAAAGTAACAGGACCTACTAATGTAGAAGAAGTAAATATAAAAGTAGAAAAAGCTTTAAAAGCATTAGATGAGTTCTATAGTTATGATCAGGAAAAAATCGATTTTATCGTTGCAAAATGTTCAGTAGCAGCTCTAGATAAACATGGAGCACTAGCAAAATTAGCTATCGAAGAAACACAAAGAGGTGTATTTGAAGACAAAGCTACCAAGAACTTATTTGCATGTGAATATGTCGTAAATCATATGCGTCACTTAAAAACAGTAGGCATTGTTGAAGAAGATGTTGTAAAAGGTTTAACATACGTTGCAGAACCAGTTGGTGTTGTTGCTGGTATTACACCAGTTACTAACCCTACTTCTACAGCTATCTTTAAATCATTGATATGTTTAAAAACTCGTAACCCAATCATTTTTGCTTTTCATCCAAAAGCACAAAAATGTTCAGTAGAAGCTGCAAAAGTAGTATACGAAGCAGCAATCAAAGCTGGAGCTCCAGAAAACTGCATTCAATGGATCGAAGCACCAAGCATGGATGCAACAAGCGCATTAATGAATCATCCAAATGTTGCAACAATTCTAGCTACTGGTGGTAACGCCATGGTTAAAGCTGCATACTCATGCGGTAAGCCAGCATTAGGAGTAGGTGCCGGTAACGTACCAGCATATATTGAAACAACTGCCAACTTAAGACAGGCTGTAAATGATATCTGCTTATCAAAATCATTTGATAATGGTATGATCTGTGCATCTGAACAGGCTGTAATCATTGATAAAGAAATCTATGATGATGCTAAAGAAATCTTTAGAGAGTATAATGTATATTTCGCTAACGATAAAGAAAAGAAACTATTAGAAAAGTACATGTTCAATGTTGATGGCACTAACTATGATAAAGCAGTATTAAACCCTGATATCGTAGGTAAATCAGCAAGCTGGATCGCTAAAAATGCCGGCTTTGAAGTACCAGCAAAAACAAGCATCATTATCGCTGAATGCAAAGAAGTTGGTATCAACGAACCATTAACAAGAGAAAAACTATCACCAGTCTTAGCAATGCTAAAAGCCGAATCAGTAGATGATGGTGTTAATAAAGCTGAAGCAATGGTAATGTTCAACGGTGTTGGACACTCAGCTGCAATTCATACATCAAATGAAGCTCTAGCAAAACGCTTTGGTGAAAGACTAAAAGCATGTCGTATCATCTGGAACTCTCCAAGTACTTTCGGAGGTATTGGTAATGTTTACAACTCATTCATTCCATCATTAACATTAGGATGTGGATCATATGGACACAACTCAGTATCAGACAACGTAAGTGCTATTAACCTATTAAACATTAAGAAAATCGGTAAAAGGAGAAACAACATGCAATGGTTCAAAGTTCCAAGTAAGATCTACTTTGAAAGAGATTCTATCGAATATCTACATGATATGCGTAATGTTAACCGTGTATTCATTGTAACTGATAGATCAATGGTTGATCTTGGCTATGTTACAAGAGTAACAGATCAGCTAGAACAAAGAAGAAATAAAGTACAAGTACAATTATTCTGTGATGTTGAACCAGATCCAAGTATCCAAACAGTAAAACGCGGTCTAACATTAATGGAAGCATTCAGACCAGATACTATTATCGCCATTGGTGGTGGATCAAGTATGGACGCTGCTAAAGGTATGTGGTTATTCTATGAACAACCAGATGTAAACTTTGATGATCTAAAACAAAAATTCATGGACATCAGAAAACGTGCCTTCAGATATCCAGAATTAGGTAAAAAATCAAAATTAGTATGTATCCCAACAACAAGTGGAACAGGATCAGAAGTAACACCATTCGCTGTTATAACTGATAAAGAAGAAAACAAAAAATATCCATTAACTGACTACTCATTAACACCAACTGTCGCTATCGTAGACCCATCATTAACAATGAGTCTTCCAAAGAGCATCACAGCTGATACAGGCATGGATGTATTAACCCATGCAACAGAAGCATATGTAAGTACTCTAGCATCAGACTTTACCGATGGTTTAGCTTTACAAGCTGTTAAGATGGTATTTGAATACTTGCCACGTGCAGTAAACAATGGTAAAAACGACCCAGAAGCAAGAGAAAAAATGCATAATGCGTCAACACTTGCAGGTATGGCATTCGCCAATGCCTTCTTAGGTGTTAACCACTCATTAGCACATAAGATCGGTGGTGAATATCATGTACCACATGGTAGAGCTAACGCTATTCTAATGCCTCATGTAATCAGATATAATGGTACTAAACCAGAAAAACCTGGTATTTGGCCAAAATACAACTACTACAAAGCTGATCAGAAATACTATGAATTAGCATGTGCTATTGGCCTAAAACCAAATAATGTTCAAGAAGGTGTAGAATTATACGCTAAAGCATGCGGCGATCTAGGAATTGACTGTGGTATCAAGATGAGTTTCAAAGACCAGGGCCTAGATGAAAAAACATACATGGATAACCTAGATAAGATTGCATATCTAGCATATGAAGATCAATGTTCTCCAGCTAACCCACGTGTACCAATGGTTGAAGAAATGAAAGAAATCCTAGTAAAAGCATACAACGGTTATACAAAAGAATAATAGAAAAAGATGGCAGTATTCATAAGAATACTGCCAATTATTTATTATTTCCACAAATCAAATGGATAAATGCCATCATCTTTCATCTTTTGAATCTTTGCAACAACACTAGGTTTATCTTCCTTA
>JALEVB010000109.1 GCA_022780745.1 Erysipelotrichaceae bacterium | reverse complement strand
CCACTAGTGGTACCCTTTATTATTGCCTTTATTATTGTTGCTTTGGTGAGAAAGCTGATTAATAAGTTTGATATCAAGCATAATAAAGGGATATCTATTTTGGCATTGATATTATTTTATGCTATTTTTGTAGGTATTATCGTTTTATTATTGGGTGCAGGATATTTACTGTTTAGAAATGTTTTTGATAGTATTCCTGATCTTTATTACAATATCATTGAACCTGAGTTTGATGGTTTGCTTGATTATCTGGTATCCCTTAATAATTACTTGCCTACTGAACTGGCTAATAGTATCGATGTTGTATTAAATCAGTTAAATGATAGTATTAAAGATATTGTTAGTACAATTTCCAGTATGGCTATTAGCAGTATTACTAATTTTGTAGCTAAGATACCACGTTTTGTTATTTCTTGTGTGGTATGTATCATTGCTTCATTTTTCTTAATGGCTGATTATGATAATATCATTACTTATATTAATGGGAATATTAAAGGTAGAGCTAAATTTTATTATGATGAAGCTATTAGCTTTATTAGAAATGTCTTACTGGTAGTTTTAAAGGCTTATTTTAAGATCATGACTATTACTTTTATTGAGCTAAGTATTGGGCTTACTTTATTTAATGTTAGTGGTAGTATTGGTATTGCATTTTGTATTGCCATATTTGATATCTTACCGATATTTGGTGTAGGGGGAATATTGATTCCTTGGGCGATAATTAGCTTGTTACAAGCCAATTATTTACTGGCATTTGAGTTATTGGCATTATATGCCATTATTAGTGTTGTTCGTACGATCATTGAACCTAAGATCGTTGGTGGTGAACTAGGACTTCATCCTTTGGCAACCCTAGTTGCGATGCTTGTGGGACTTAGATTGTTTGGCTTTTTGGGAATGTTTGGTTTACCAATACTGTTATCATTTCTACTTTATATTAAAAAGAAAACGGATTTAGATAATTCACATAATTTTACATAATATAAACATAATTTATCATTAGATTTTTAGTATTATATAGTCACAAGGAAGATAATAAACCTTGTAATTATTGCTCCCCCTTGCAGTAATATAACTATATCCCCTTATAAATAATGAAAAAGACCGTAAGGTCTTTTTCATTTTTGTAACATGGCATTGATCTGTAGTTGCAGACGTACCATGGCATTTTTTATATCATCATCATTATTGATTAGTTCATCAACTTTAGCATCTGCTAACTGCATGACTTGATTATATTCTTCACTATATTTTACTGGTATGCCATTATTCATGATTTCATTTAGGACGCTTAGATTAAATGTTGAATCACCAGGGTTGTCTTGATTTAAAGTATCGATGACAACTTGAGAAGTCATTACTTCTTTTAATACTGATACGCCTTGGGAATTGATGACTAGTTCTGTCTGATAGCTTTCATCATATGATAGACTTTGAATAAATTCAAAAGCTAATTCTTTATGTTTACTGTTTTGCAGTACTCCTAATGATAATGTATTGATCAAGGATGTATTATCACCACTATAGCCTGATGGCATGGTTATGCAGTCCCATTCAAAATTGGAATATTTTTTTACACGCCATGGATATGGTTTATAGGTACGATAGTTGCTGTAGTCCATTGGGCAAAAAGCAACATAACCTTTGTCAAACATTTCAGAGCTTAGTCTTTCATTATGAAGCTTATTGATGTTTCTTAAGAAAGATACAGCTTCGATTATATTATTATTAACACTGATAGTATTAGTCTTTTCATCATAGAGAATAGAGTCATTGCTATAATAGGCATCTTCAAAGCTATAGCCATAGATTCCAAACTGATCGATGATATTATCATTATTGGTATCTTTTGTAATTTGTTTGCAGATATTATAGAAGTCTTGCCATGTCCAGTCATTGTCTGGCATGGCGATATTTTCTTTTTCTAATAAGGTTTTGTTGACAAACATTACTCTTGGTACACTTTCATAAGGCAAACTGTAGATGACATTGTCAATCATGCCTGATTCTAGACTTGATGAATAATATTTATTAGTGTCTAGATGATAATTGACGATATATTTATTTAATGGTTCTAGGGCATTGCAGTTGATAAGATCATTTAGAATGCTTGATGGGATAAACATCATATCTAATGGTTCATGTTTGATGATCTTTCTTGCAACATATTCATCATATAGTTCAGGAGTTATACCAGTTTCATATGTTATTTTGACATTGGGATATTTGTCTTCAAATCTGGCAATGGCTTCATCGATCTGGGTAAAGCTGTCATATTCTGGTACATCCCAGTTGCTTCCTGTCATCATTGCCAAATGTAAAGTAATCGTTCTATTTTGATAATAGATAATAGTGCCAGTTATGATGGTAGCTATGATGGCTATTAATAATATTAGCTTTTTCATTTCTTTAATTCCTTTGCGACTAATTGTTTATTAGTTACTGCCCATATGGCTAACTGGGTACGATCTCTTAATTGGAGTTTATCTAGGATAATGCTTAGATAGTTTCTTACGGTTCCTTCAGAAAAGGATAATTCATGAGCTATTTCTTTATTTGATAATCCTTTGCCTATCTGATCAATGATCTTCCATTCATTTTTACTGATGTTTTCTATTTCTTTTATGTTTATGTCGTTTTCTAATTCATTTTTAGCCATGTTTGAGAACATCTTCATGGCTTTTGAGGCAATATTAGGGTGGATAGATCCTCCTCCGTTGTAGACGTTATTTATAGCGTTATATAGCTCATCTAGACTTACTCCTTTTAATAGATAGCCATCTGCTCCATATTTGATAGCGTCATAAATATATTCATCATCATCAAAAGTCGTTAGGACAATGATTTTGATTTCTGGATATTTTTCTTTGATGATCCTGGTGCAGCTTACACCATCCATTATTGGCATTCTTATGTCCATTAAGATGACATCGGGTTTATCGATTTCTAGTTTATTTAAAACATCCTGACCATCAAATGCTAGAGAAGTTATTTTGATATCACTTTTAGAAGATAAGATGATTTTTAGACTTTCTCTAATTAATTCCTGGTCATCAACGATCATTACTTTTATCATGACTGTATATCCTTTCTAATAGGTACTTCAACGATTACACTAAAGCCTTCAGTACTATAATATCTTACAGTACCATTTAAGAGTTTTACTCTTTCTTTCATATGATGTAAGCCAAATCCTTCTTTGATATATTTACAGCCAATACCATTATCTTCGATAATAATGATCAGCTTATCTCTATCGATGCCAAAAGTAATAAAGATTTCTGAGGCTTTACCATGTCTTATGGCATTGGTACATGATTCCTGGACAATACGATATATTGCTTCTTCTTCATCTAATTGAAATTCCAGTGAAGATAAATGACATATGAAATGGATCTTAGCATTAGTTGTATTTTCATATTCAGCAATCATTTTTTCTAAAGCATATTTTAATGTATGATTATCTAGGGCATCTATTCTTAATTTAGATACTGATCTTCTGACATCATTTAAGCCATCCTTAGCTACATTTGATAGTAGCTGTAACTGTTTCTTTACTAGATCAGTATTGCTGTCTACAATGGTAATACATGCGTCTAATCCAGTGGCAATACCGGTTAAGGTATGTCCTAAAGTATCATGAATCTCTCTTGCTAATCGGTTTCTTTCTTTGGTTTCACCCATTTTT
>JALEVB010000065.1 GCA_022780745.1 Erysipelotrichaceae bacterium | reverse complement strand
TGATCAGCTAGCTAAACTATTTGAAGGTAAATCTTCTTTATTAGTTAAGGGTAAAGTAGATACTTCATTATATAATGGTCATTTAGAAGTTGTAGAAGCTACTTTACCAGGTAAATGCGATGAAGAAGTATTATTAACTGCCCACTTATGTCATCCTAAATGCAGCTGTAATGATAATGCATCAGGAGTAAGTGTAGCTATGGAAGCTATTAGAGTAATTAAAGAATTGATAGATAAACAAAAATTAGAACCAAATTATCGTACGATCAAGATCGTCTTAATTCCGGAATTTACTGGAACATTTGCTTATCTTTCTGATCATGATAGCAGCAAAATGGTGGGAGCATTGAATCTTGATATGGTTGGTGCTAGACAAAATGGTTTCTATGGCCCTATTACTTTAAGTGATCTTCCTTATAGTACTGCTAGTTATATTAGTGCCTTAAGTGCTTTATGTTTAGATTATGCTGCGAAAGAAACATATAATCTAGCTAATGAATATATTCCTAAGACTAATCATATTATGGAAGATTATACTGGTGGTTCTGATCATGTTGTATATAGTGATCCTACTATTGGAGTACCTTGTTGTATGTTGGGTCAATGGCCTGATTTATATTATCATACTTCTAAAGATACATTAGATGTTATTGATCCTAATGTCTTGGCTTTTTCTTGTACTACAGCAAGTATGTTTGCTTATACTTTGAGTAATCTTAATTATGATAATGTTAAAGAAATTCAAAATAAAGCTCATATTCTTTTAACTAATAAATTAAGTAAAGCTACTACTTACGAACAAGTTAAGCATATTGAAGACTTCTTTATCAATAGTGTTAAATCTTATGAAAGAGTAATAACATTAGATCAAAACTTTATTGACAATGAAATAAACTACATTAAAGCTATCTGTAACGCTAATATAAGCTACAATAACTTTACCAAGACTAATTATCCAGTAACTAATACAAGTGTCTATAAACGTCTAAAAAAGGGTCCTATTCATGATATAAATGAAATCATAGCAGTTCATCCAGAATATAAAGAAGCTTATCTAGAATATCAGAAGATCCAGAAAGAATTTAAAATGAGTCCATTTGATGATGCTTCAACTTTGATCCTATATTATATCAATGGCGAGAATACTATTGATGATATCGTCCTAAATATCCAATGTGATAAAAAACGTGATTATCGTATAATTATCGAAGCTTACATCAAACTTCTAGAAACTATGCAGTTTGTAGAAAAAATCAGTTAAATAATTAAGAGCCATGACATTTAAGCCATGGCTGTTATTTTTTTGCTATTTGATATTGCATAAATAATTATTCTATATCACAATAATACTATGAATATCGCATTATACAAACCCGTACATAGTAATCTAAATAATAAAAATGCTTACAAAGTAACAGATGGAAATAATGATACCTATTGGGAAGGTATCTTTTTTCCATGTTATGTGGAAATTGATCTATTAGATACCTATGATATTAATAAGATCATGCTATATTTTAAAGATAATATGGCTTTTTACTATACCCTATATGGCAGTAATGACCATAGAAACTATGATCGTATCTATAAAAATCATAGTGATAACAAAAAGAATGATTACGATATCATTACCCTAAATAATTGTCTATATCGTTATATCCGTATTTATATCGAATACAATGATACCGATGAAAAAGCCTATTTAAAAGATGTCAAGATATATGGTATCAAACAAAATAATAATACTGATAGCTATCAGTCAGACTTCAAACAAATAACCCATATCGAAGACTTTAATGATACTATCTACAATACACCTATTACTAATGAAGAAATATATAATACGATATATGGTATCATCGAAAGAACTATCGGCAAACAATATTGTGATTATTTTACATTTGAAATCAAAGAAGACAGTAATGATTATTTTGAATTAAGTGATCTAAATGATAAGATCCATATCAAAGGCAATAAAGGCATATCCATAACCAGTGGACTAAATTACTACTATAAGCACTTTTTAAAGATTCAAATAACCGAAAATACCAGACAAACAAA
>JALEVB010000018.1 GCA_022780745.1 Erysipelotrichaceae bacterium | reverse complement strand
AGTGCTATGGCTAAATATATGTTTAAAGATATGGTTAAGAAAAACAATATTGCTCATGAATTTGAAATTGATTCATGTGGTACTAGTGATGAAGAAGCAGGTAATGATATATATTATCTAGCAGCAAGATGTTTAGATAGACATCATATACCATATGATCATCATGTAGCTAGAAAGATAAAAAAGAAAGATTTTGATTATTATGATAAAATAATAGCGATGGATAGTTATAACATTAGAAATTTAAAACGTTTTTGTGATAGTGAAAAGATCGTAAAGCTATTAGCTAAAGATGTTGCGGATCCTTGGTATACTAATGATTTTGAGACTTGTTATAACGATATCCAAAAGGGTTTGTTAATATTATTAAAAGAATATGAAGACGCTAAAAGAATTGAAGATTAGTCCTAAAAAGATTGAATTATTTAATAAGATCAATATTTTTAATAGTGAAGACTTATTAAATTATTATCCTTATCGTTATGAATCTTTAACATATCAAAAATATGAAGATTGGAAGATCAATGATAATGTAGTTTTTGAAGCAACATTGGTCTCTTATCCTAAAACGGCTAGATTTGCGGCTAAAAAGAGTGTTAGTCATTTTAGTGTAGAAAATGATGATGATATTTTTGATATTACGATTTTTAATAGACCATGGATCAATAATATCAAAGTAGGTACTAAACTGGTTATTACTGGTAAGTATAATGGTGCTAATAAAGTTACTGCTACTAATTATTATACAAAGGATATCAATGAATTATTGGGTATCAAGCCTATATATGCTTTAAAGGAAGGATTAACTAATAATGATTTTATTAAAGCTATAGATAAAGCTTTAAATAGTGATATTGATGATTTTATTAGTGATGATTTTATTGAAAAGTATCGTTTATTAAGAAAAAAGCTTTGTTATCGCTATATACATCGACCTAATAGTGATAAGGAAATTGAATTAGCTTTAAGGACTTTAAAATATGAAGAGTTTTTGAAGTTTTTTCTATCTATATATTATATTCGTTATAATGAAAAAAAGGATGCTGGTAAAAAGCCTAAAGTCTTTGATGTTGATCGGGTATATGCCTTAGCTAATAGTTTATCTTTTAGCTTAACTAGTGATCAGTTGAAGGCTATTAATGATATTATTGCTGATCTACAAAGCAGTCATACCATGTATCGTTTGATCCAAGGAGATGTTGGATGTGGTAAAACTTTAGTAGCGGCTTTTGGTATGTATGCCTGCTGTTTAAGTAAGCATCAATGTGCATTGCTAGCACCAACCGAAGTTTTAGCTAAGCAGCATTATCATAGTTTAAAAGAATTGTTTAGAAATCAGAATATTAATGTTGAAGTATTATATTCTTCACTTAGCACAATTAAGAAGAAAAGTATCCTGGAAGATTTAAAAAATGGTGTTATTGATTGTATTATTGGAACACATTCCTTGATTCAGGATAATGTTGAATTTAAAAATTTAGGTATGGTCGTTACTGATGAACAACAGCGTTTTGGTGTGGAACAAAGGAAAAAACTAAAAGAAAAAGGAGATAAAGTTGATTTCTTGCTGATGAGTGCAACTCCTATTCCTAGAACATTAGCTAATACGATATATGGGGATATGGATGTTAGTACGATTGAAACAATGCCTGCCAATCGAAAAGAAGTATTAACATATTTAATTAAGGAAAATAGTATTAGAAGTATTGAGGATAAGATCAAAAAGACGATCAATGAACATCATCAGATCTATGTCATTTGTCCTGCGATTGAAAAAAATGAAACTATGAACACTAGAAATGTTTACGATATCTATACTAATTTATCTAAAGAATTTGAAGGCTTTTGTACAGTTAAAATGATGCATGGTAAAATGAGTAGTGAAGAAAAGGAAGATGTTATTGAACAATTTCAAAAGCAAGAAATTGATATATTAGTAAGCACTACTGTAATTGAGGTTGGTGTTAATATAGTCAATGCTTCTATGATCATTATTTATGATGCTAATCGTTTTGGGCTTAGTCAGCTGCATCAATTAAGAGGTAGGGTACAAAGAGGATCTTTACAAGGTGAATGTTATCTTTTAACAGGTAGTGATGATCAATCAAGTATCGATAGATTGAATGTATTAGTTGAATGTAGTGATGGTTTTGAAATAAGTAAACAAGATTTATTATTAAGAGGACCTGGAGATATATTAGGAACAAGACAAAGTGGTATTTCTGGTTTTATTCTTGGTAATATTTATACTGATACGAAAATTATTGAACAGGCAAAAAAGGATGCTGTTTATATATTGAATAGTCAGGATAACAAATATGATAAGATGAAGCAATTGATTGCAAACAAGAATGCTAATGGTCAATTCTTCATAGATTAGGAGGTTTTATATATGGATATTATAGAATGGTTAGATAATAGGGGGATCAAAGTCAATAACAAGGAGCTGATCAAACAGGCTTTTATGCATACATCATATGCTAATGAACATCGTAAAAATCATGATAATGAACGTCTGGAGTTTATGGGAGATGCAGTATTAGAGCTTTGGTGTTCTGAGAAATTATTTAAAAGGGAGCCTATTTTAAAAGAAGGGCAGATGACGACTTTACGAGCTCAATTAGTATGTGAGAAGGCACTTAGTATGTATGCTAAAGAATTAAAGCTTAATGAGTTTTTATTGTTAGGTATGGGTGAAGAGAAGAGTGGTGGTCGTAATCGTGATTCTATTGTCTCTGATATGTTTGAAGCATTTCTTGGTGCTTTATATTTAGATCAGGGTATGAAACCTATAGATAATATATTAAGTGAAGTATTATTGCCACGCTTATATAATCCTAATACAGGTGAATTACAGATCGATTATAAGACTAAGCTTCAGGAATATGTTCAAAGTGATATTAGAAAGAATGTTAATTATGAACTTATTAGTAATAGCGGACCTTCTAATAATCCTATATTTGTTATGCAGGTAGTACTTGATGGTATTGTTTTAGGTGTTGGAAAAGGAAATAGTAAAAAGAGGGCTGAGCAGGAAGCTGCTAAAAATGCTTTTGAGAAAATGGTGAAATAATGAAGAATTTAGAATGTATCGATAATATTCAATATCACTTATATACTATTAGTAATGATGATTTTGAAATAAGTGTTAGTGATTATGGAGCAACTCTTTTTAATTATAAATATCATGATATTGATATTGTTATGGGTTTTGATAATGTTGATGGTTATATCAATGATGTCAAATATATGAATGCTACGATTGGCAGAGTTTGTAATAGGATCAAAGATGGACATTTTGTTTTAAATGGAACGGATTATTATTTATATCAAAATAATGCTGGTAACTGTTTGCATGGTGGTAAAGAGGGTTTTGATACTAAAAAATGGGATGTTAGTGTCAATGATAATCAGATAATATGTACCTATCTTAGCAAAGATATGGAAGAGGGCTTTAGTGGTAATCTTCAAGTAAAGGTTGTTTATACTTTATTAGCTAATGGTTTACAGTTTGCTTATGAAGCAACAAGTGATAAAGATACTTTATGTAATATATGTAATCATGCTTTCTTTAATATCAATGGCTGTGATAGTAAGACTGTTTTAAATGATTATTTGATGATCAATGCTAGTAAGATAGGTATGATCGATAGTGATGGCTGCACCTTAAATGATACTTTGGATGTTGATAATACTCCGTTTGATTTTCGTAAGCGTAAATTAATTGGTAAGGATATTGATAGTGATCATATTCAGATTTTAAATGCACATGGCTATGATCATCATTTTATCATTGATGGTGAAGGTTTTAGAAAATTTGGTACTTATGATAATGGAAAACTGGCTTTAGATATTTATAGTGATCTAGATGGTATGCATGTATATAGTGGTAATTTTTTAGATGGTACTTCTAATGGTAAAAATGGTAATAATTATCCATTTAGAAGCAGTATCTGTTTTGAAACGCAATATTATCCTAATGCAATCAATACAACTGATCATGTTAAGCCTATCTTAAGAAAGAATGAAGTATTTAGACATGTTACTAGATATTTAGTGAGGGAGATCAAAGATGAAGATTAGTGAAATAATTAATAGATTAGATAATAATGAGTTAGATGAGAAATTAGTTTATCTTTATGGTGCTGATAAGAAAGACGAGAATATAAAGCGTTATCGTGCTTTATTAGTTAATGCTTTAGAAAGATTTAATGATGTAGAAGCTATGATCATTAGTGCACCTGGAAGAAGTGAAATTGGTGGTAATCATACTGATCATCAGTTAGGAAGAGTTTTATGTGCCAGTGTTAATATGGATATCATTGCAGTAGTTATTAGGCAGGATGATAAGTGTGAATATTATGCTGATGGTTTTGATTGTCCTGCTGTTTATTGTAGTGATCTGGATGTTCATGAAGATGAAAAATTTACTACTGCTAGCCTTATTAGAGGCACTTTAGCAGGATTTAAACAAAATGGATATAATATTGGTGGCTTTAAGGTTTATAGCCATAGTAACGTTTTAAAGGGTTCTGGTATTAGTAGCAGTGCTGCTTTTGAGGTTTTGATTGGTAATGTTTTAAATCATTTATATAATGATGGAAAAGCTGATAGTGTAACGATAGCTAAGATTGGACAGTTTGCTGAAAATAATTATTTTATGAAACCATGTGGTTTGATGGATCAGATGGCTTGTAGTGTTGGTGGATTTGTTTATATTGATTTTAAGGATCAAGATAAGCCTTATGTTGAAAAAATAGATTTTGATTTTAATCAAAGCGGTTATAAATTATGTATCGTTGATACCAAAGGTGATCATACTGATCTAAGCGATGAGTATGCATTAATGCCTTTAGAAATGAAAAAAGTTGCGAATTATTTTGGCAAAGATGTTTTATCAAAAGTTAGTAAAGAAGAAGTATTGAATAATATTGCTAAATTAAGAAATGTTGTGAGTGATCGCTGTATCTTACGTGCAATACATTTTTTAAATGAAACAGATCGTGTAATTGATGAAGCTAAGGCTTTAAAAAATGAAGATATGGATAGTTTTAAAAAACTAGTAATTGCTTCAGGATATTCTAGCTATATGTACTTACAAAATGTTTATTCATTAAAGAATATCGAACATCAGCAATTGAGCGTAGCTTTATGTATATCTGAACAATTATTAGCAAACCATGGTGCTTATCGAGTTCATGGAGGAGGTTTAGCTGGAACTATTCAGGCTTTTGTACCAAATGAAATGTTAGATATCTATAAAGAAAATATGGAAAATATATTTGGAAGTGGATCATGCTTTGTGTTTAATATCCGTCCAGTTGGTGGATATCGTGTTATCTAGATCTTTATGAAAGATATTAATATATTAGTATTTGGCGATTCTATAGTATATGGTTTATATGATTACAAGCATTTAGGATGGTGTGAACGTCTTAAAAACTATTATATAAATGATCAAGATCATACTATTTGTACCTACAATTTAGGTATACCAGGTAATACCAGTTTTGATCTTATAAATAGAATCGAAAATGAAATAAGTTTTAGAAGATCTGATGATATGATCATTGTATTATCTGCAGGTATCAATGATTCACAGCTTGTCGATCATATAGATCGTTATAGCATTGAACAATTTGAAGATAATATCAAAAAGTTAATTAATATTGCTAAAAAATATACGGATAAGATATTATATGTAGGACTTACAAAAGTTGATGAAAAACGCTGTGATCCGGTTAGTTTTAATAAACATAAAGCATATAAAAATGCTAAGATCATGGCATATGATCGTGTGATAAATGATTGCTGTAATAAGATGAATATTACATATCTAAAAGTATATGATCTACTTGATAATATAGATCTATATGATGGCTTGCATCCCAATGAAACAGGTCATCAAAAACTTTTTAATGAAATAAAAATTGTGCTAAATAAAATGATTCTATGATAATATATATAAACTGGAGTTAACTATTATGAGTTTATTATGTGAAGTTTTGAAAAAGATCAATATTGATATCAATAATGATAGTGCTAAAGTTATATCTTTAAAGTTTTATGCTAAAAAAGATACTTTAGAATTGATATTAGAAGATAATGTACCTTTAGCTTTTGAGTCATATCAAAAGCTTTTTGATGGTTTAAAAAATAGCTGTCATACTAATGTTGATATTATTGTCAGATCTTTGAGCAATGATAATGATATTCAAAAGTTTCATAAATATTTAAATTATTTTGCTAATAAGAATGAATTATCAGTTTATAAGAAGGCTATGCCTTCATTAGAAAAAGATGAGATCAAATTATGTTTTTATAATGATGCTGATAAACAATTAGCTGATAATTGTTTATCAGTTTTAACTGCTTTATTTGATAAAGCTGGCTTTCATAAGATAAAGATTGAAAATATTACTAAAGAGATCAATGCAGCAATTAATGATGTTATCGTTGATAAAACAGAAAGTAATAAGAAAGTTACACCAGTGGTAGCTAAAAATACTTATCGTAAACCAAAGATGGATGATTATCAGATGATATCTTTAAGCAATATTGAAGGTCCTATGGATTTTATTAAGTTTAAAGCTAAAATCTTTTCTTTAGAAGAAGTAGTTAGTAAAAAGGGTAATATTATTCAGACAATGATGGTTCATGATGATGAAGATGCGATCATTATTAAAAGATATGAGAATAAAATCATGACTAAAGAAATTCTTCATGAAGTTAGTAATGGAGATAGTATCTTAGTCTATGGTTCAATTGTATATGATAATTATGCCAAGGATCTGGTATGTAATCCTAGAGCTATTGAAAAGGTCGAAGAAGTAAAAATCGAAGACAAAGAAGAAAATAAACGTATTGAATTGCATGCACATACAACTATGTCAGAAATGGATGGAGTTACTGATGTTAAGGATCTGGTAAGTTTTGCATTTAATTTAGGACATAAAGGTATTTGTATTTGTGATCATGCTGGAGTACAGGCTTTTGCTAAGGCTCATAATCAGGCTAAAGCTTTATCTAAAGGTTTAGATGAACCTTTTAAAGTATTATATGGCTGTGAAATGAATATGGTCGATGAAAAGCTAATGATCGTAAAAAATGGCAATGACAACATGATCGATGATGTAACTTATATTGCGTTTGACTTAGAGACAACAGGATTAAGCTGTTATTTTGATCATATCATTGAATTTGGTGCTGTTAAAATCGTTAATAATACCATTGTTGATCGTAAGCAGTTATTTATCAAACCTCCAGTATCGATACCAGATTTTATCCAGGAAAAAACAAATATTACTGATCTGATGGTCAAAGATGCTTTACCATTTAAGGATGTGATCGATGATATCTTATCATGGATACAAGATGGAGTCTTAGTTGCTCATAATGCAACATTTGACTTTGGTTTCTTGAATGAAGAATTAAAACGTATTGGTAGAAAACCTTTAACCAATGTTGTTATTGATACTTTAGATTTTGCACGTGCTATTCATTCTGATCGAAGAGCTTATCGTTTAGGTAATATAGCTAGACTATATCGTATCAGTTATGATGAAGAAGTAGCCCATCGTGCTGATTATGATGCTGAGGTCTTAGCTGAAGTATTTTTATGCATGATCAAAGATGCTAAAAAACTAGAAGCTAAAACGATAAATGATCTGCAAAAACTACAATCATCTAAATCATTTGCTAAAGTTAGAAAAAGTCATGTTGTTGTAATGGCTAAAAATCAGCATGGTATTAAAGATATTTATCAGCTGGTTACAACAAGTAATACCAAGACATTAGCGGTATTTGGTAAAGCAAATGGTAAAAGCGGTGAAGAATTCTTGTCTGAACCAAGAATATTCAGATCAGAAATTATTAAGCATCGTGAAAACTTACTAATTGGATCAGCTTGTTATAATGGTGAAGTATTTGAACATGGTGCTAATAGTAATGATGAAATGTTAGCTAAGGCTATTAGTTTTTATGATTATATTGAAATACAGCCTTTACAGAATTACTTGCCATTATTAAATATGCATAGTGTTCAGGATGAACAACGCTTAAAGGATATCTTAAGAAGAATTATTAATGAAGCTAAACGCCAAAATAAAATAATCGTTGCAACAGGAGATGTTCATTATCTAACACCAGCTGATAAAAAATTTAGAGATATCTATATTGCTACTCAAGGAGTAGGTGGGGTAAGACATCCATTATATATTTATAATGCTCAAGTTAGAAGAAAATCAAAGAATCCAGATCAGCATTTTTTAACGACAAGACAAATGTTGGATGCTTTTAGCTGGCTGGATGATCCTAATCTGATCTATGATATGGTCGTTACTAATACTAATAAAGTATATGATATGGTTGAATATACTCAACCGGTTCCTAGTGGTACATATCCACCTATTATTGAGGGATCTAGTGATAAATTATCTGCTGTTTGTTATGAAACAGCACATAAGATCTATGGTGATCCATTACCTGAAATAGTTAGTGCCAGACTGGAAAAAGAATTACATAGTATTATTACTAATGGTTATGCGGTAGTTTATTATATTTCGCATCTGCTTGTTAAAAAGAGTAATAAAGATGGTTATTTGGTTGGATCAAGAGGTTCTGTTGGTTCTAGCTTTGTTGCAACCATGTCGGGAATTACTGAGGTAAATCCTTTAAAACCGCATTATGTTTGTCCGGTTTGTCATTATTATGAGTTTATAGATGATGAAAGTGTTGCTTCTGGTTTTGATCTTCCTGATAAACCTTGCCCAAAATGTAAGAAAGTAATGCGTGGAAATGGTCAAAATATCCCATTTGAAACCTTTTTAGGATTTAATGGTGATAAAGTACCAGATATTGATTTAAACTTCTCTAATGAATATCAGGCTAAGGCTCATGCGTTTACTAAAGAAGTATTTGGTGAAGATCATGTCTTTAGAGCTGGTACTATTGGTACAGTTGCAAATAAGACTGCATATGGTTATGTTAGTGGCTATGCTGAAGAAATGGGAATTGAAAATATGCGTAAAGTAACTAAAGATTACTTAGCTGCAGGCTGTGAAGGTGTTAAAAGAACTACTGGTCAGCATCCAGGCGGAATCATAGTTATACCGCAAGATAAAGAAGCTAGTGATTTTACTGCTGTGCAATATCCTGCCAATGATGAAAACAGTGAGTGGAAGACGACCCACTTCGATTTCCATGATATTCATGATAATGTCTTGAAGTTTGATTTACTAGGTCACGTTGATCCAACAGCAATGCGTTTATTACAGAACTTAAGTGGTATCGATCCTCATGATATACCTATGAATGATAAAGAAACAATGAGCTTATTCTCTTCATGTGAAGCTTTAAAAGCTGATAGCAAGATATATCATGAAGAAACTGGTGCCTTAGGTTTACCGGAATTTGGTACTAAGATAACTAGAAGAGTATTAGAAGAAACACGTCCTAAAACCTTTGGTGATCTGGTCATTATTTCTGGTTTGACTCATGGTACGGATGTATGGGCAGGAAATGCTCAGGTGTTAGTTCAAAATGGAGTTCCTATCAATGAAGTTATTGGATGTCGTGATGATATCATGACTTATTTGATAAGTAAGGGTGTAGAACCTATCGTAGCTTTTACAATCATGGAATCAGTAAGAAAAGGCAAGGGTTTAAAACCTGAATGGGAAAAGACCATGAGTGAACATAATGTTTATGACTGGTATATCGATAGCTGTAAAAAAATCAAATATATGTTCCCTAAAGCCCATGCGGTAGCTTATGTTATCATGGCAGTTAGAATTGCCTGGTATAAAGTACATTTGCCTCATATATTCTATGTTCAGTTTTTGAGTTTAAGATGTGATGCATATGAAATTGAAACGATGACAAAAGGAGTAAGTGCTATTGTTAATCGTATGAATGATATTCAGGAAAGAATGAGTGCTTATTGCGAAAATCCTGCTACAAATAAAGAAAGATCTTTATATGATACTTTAGAAGTATGTTTAGAGATGTATGCTCGAGGTTATAGTATTGCTAATATTGATATCTATAAATCTAAAGCTACCCAGTTTACTTTTGAGAAAGATAATCCTAAAGTTATTATTCCACCTTTTGTTACTATTGATGGATTAGGAGCTAACGTTGCTAAAAGTATTGAAGAAGCTAGAGAAAAAGGTGAATTCTTAAGCAAAGAAGATCTGATAAAACGTACACAGTTATCTAATACATTAGTTAGAAAACTTGAAATACTTGGTTGTTTAAACGGTATGCAGGAAGAAAATCAAATGTCATTATTTTAGTTAAAAAAGCTTGATTTTTGTCAGAAAATATCATATATTTATGACGTAGTTAAAAGGAGTGCTAAAAGCACTCCTTAATTATTGCTTAGGAGGAATATGGAAAATTTAGCATTAATTAAAGATCTATTTCAGGATGTATTAGCTGCTAATAATGTTATCCTTTATGATTTGAAATTTGTTAATGAAAATAAGATGAGGATCTTACAGGTTAGCATTATGAATGAAGATTATTCAATGGATATTGATACTTGTGCTATTGTCAGTGAACAATTATCAAAAGTATTAGATGAACATGATGTTATATCTAGCGAATATTTCTTGGAAGTATGCAGCCCTGGTGCTGAAAGAGAAATCAAAGATTTTAGTGAATTTAAGAAGTTAACAGGAAAACATATATTTATACGTTTAGCTCATCCTGTTAAGAAAATGTTAGAAATCACAGGTGATCTATTAGAAGCTAATGATAATAATCTGGTGATTGCTTATCGCGATAAGGCTTTGACTAAAAAGGTCGAAGTTGAAATCAAAGAAATTACATATGCCCGACTTGCAGTAAAAATATAGGAGAAATAAGATGGACAAGTTTAAGAAATTAGTTGAAGCTATGGCTTTAATTGAAGATGACCGTAAAATTTCACATGAAGTAATTGTAGAATCATTGAAAGAAGCAATGGAAAAAGCTTATCGTAAACATGTTGAATTACCTGATATCATGGTTAGAGTTGATATTAATGATAAAGGTGTTATTAGTGTTTATCAGCAATATAACGTTGTTTCTGATGTAGAAGATGATGAATTAGAGATGACATTAGAAGAAGCTAAACAGCTTGATAAAGATGCAGAAATTGGTTCTATAGTTGAAAGAAAGGTTAATATTGATAATTTTTCACGTGCAGCTGCTACTTTAGCAAAAAGTGTCGTAAAACAAAAGATCAGAGAAGCTGAAAAGAGTGCTGTATATGATGAATATATCGATAAGAAAGATGAGATGGTACTAGGTATCGTTGAGACTGTAGAAAAGAAGTTTACTTTAGTTAATTTAGGTAAAACTATTGCTATCTTACCTTTAAGTCAACAGATGAAAAATGAAGTGCTTAGAGAAGGTGAAAAGATCAGAGTTGTAATTACTGATGTTAATAAAGAAACTAAGAAATCTCAAGTTACAGTCAGCAGAAGTGACGCTTTATTAGTTAAGCGTTTATTTGAAAAAGAAGTTCCTGAAATCTATAACGGTATCGTTGAAATTAAAGCTATTGCCAGAGATCCTGGAGAAAGATGTAAGATTGCAGTTATTTCTCATGATCCAAATGTTGATGCGATTGGTGCTTGTATTGGACCTAGAGGAACGCGTGTTCAGGAGATCATTTCAGAGATCCATGGTGAAAAGATTGATATTTTTGAATGGAATGATGATCTAAAATATTTAGTTTCTAATGCTTTATCACCTGCTATTGTTAAGGCCGTTATTTTAAATGATGATGGTAAGAGTGTGCTTGTAGTTGTTAATGATGATCAACAGTCTTTAGCAATCGGTAAACAAGGTAAAAATGCTAAATTAGCTGTTAAACTTATTCAAAAGAAGATCGATATCAAGAAAGAGTCTGACTTAACTGAAGAAGAATATGCTAAGTATCAACAGGCTTTAATTGATGCTGCTAATAAAAAAGTAGTAAAAGCTGAAGAAAAGATCGAAGAAGTAGTTGAAGAAGAACCTGTTGTAGATCAGGTTGAAGAAGTAGTTGAAAATACTAATGAAACTGTTGAAGAAGTAAATGAGCCTGTAGTAGAAGAAACTGCTTTACCTTTAGAAAAAGTAGTAGAAGAAGTTGAAGATAAAGCTGAAGTAAAGGCTGAAGCAGAAAAAGAAACTCAAGTAGTTAAAAAGAGAAAAGTTAAATTAGAAAAGAAAGCTGATGAATATGTAAGCAAGTTTGAAAAATTAGCTGATACTTCTAAGAAAACTGAGAAAAATGATACTAAACGTAAAAAGAAGAAAGATGATAGTGATCGTAAACTTCGTGCTAAAGATATTATTAGTAATCTAGATATTGAATATGATAATCGACCAGTTTATTCAGAAGAAGAATTAGAAGAAATTCGTTTGAATGAAGAAGCTGAAATGGATCAGTATGATGTTGATTATGATGAATATGAAGATTACTATAACGAGGATTAATGAAGAAGATTCCTTTAAGAAGATGTGTAGCTACTAATGAACAGCTTCCTAAGAAAGAACTTTTAAGAATAGTAAAAACGCCAGATGATCAAATCAAAGTTGATCTTACTGGTCGTTTAAATGGTAGAGGTGCTTATCTTAAAAAGGATGCTGAAGCATTAGCTATAGCTAAAAAGAAGAAGTCTTTAGAAAAGTCTTTAGAAATCAGTATTAGTGATGAAGTTTATGAAGAGATCCTAAAGGTAATTAATGGATAAAGCATTTTATCAGTTATTATCTCTAGCTTATAAAGCTAATAAGATACAGTTTGGAGAAAAAGCTTTAGAAGCTATTAAAAATAAACAGTCAAGTTTAGTATTATTTACTAATGATATTAGTGATAAATCTTTAAAGAGAGTTTTAGAGAAATGTGAGTTTTATAATGTGAAATATTTAGAAATTGATGATAGTACTTTTGTTAGCAAATTGCTTAATAAAAAGATCGTCAAACTGATAAGTATTAATGATAAAGGTTTTGCAAAAAGTTTGAAAGAAAAAGGAGGTATAGAGGATGGCAAAAAATAAGAAACCAGTTAATAAAAAGAATAACAATAATAATCGTAAGGGTAATTTTTATAACAAAAATGAACAACAGGTCAAAGCTATTACATATACTGATGGTATAAGTGTTGCTGAACTAGCGAAATTATGTAATAGAAATTCTTCTGAAATTATTAAGATATTATTCATGTTAGGTAAAATGGTGACTATTAACAGTGTCTTAGATGATGAAACTGTTGAATTAGTTTGCTTAGAATTTAATATTGAAGCAACTAAGGAAGAACCTAAAGATGAAAACAGTTTAGAAGATGATTTCATTGATGATCCTGCATCATTAAAAGAAAGACCTCCTATTGTTACTATTATGGGACATGTTGACCATGGTAAAACAACATTATTGGATACAATTAGAAAAACTAAAGTCGTTGAAGGCGAGTTTGGTGGTATCACTCAGCATATCGGTGCATACCAGGTCAAAGTCAATGGACGTGCAGTTACTTTTCTAGATACTCCAGGACATGAAGCATTTACAGCTATGCGTGCTAGAGGTGCTAAGGTTACCGATGTAGCTATTATCGTTGTTGCAGCTGATGATGGTGTTATGCCTCAGACTAAAGAAGCTATTGACCATGCTAAAGCTGCTGATGTACCTATTATCGTTGCAGTTAATAAAATGGATAAGCCTGAAGCTAATCCTGATCGTGTAATGTCTGAAATGGCTGATTTAAATGTTATGCCTGAAGAATGGGGTGGCGATACGATCTTTGTTCAATGTAGTGCTAAAAAAGGACAGGGTATCAAAGATATTCTTGAAACCATTCTTGTTGTATCAGAAGTTAGAGAATTAAAAGCTAATCCAAATCGTTTAGCTACAGGTACAGTTATTGAAGCAAGACTTGATAAAGGTAGAGGTCCTGTTTGTACTTTATTAGTTCAAAATGGTACTTTGAAACAAGGTCAGCCTATTGTTGTTGGTTCATGTTTCGGTCGTGTTAGAAAAATGACTAATGATATGGGATCTGAGATCAAACAGGCTGGTCCTAGTATGCCAGTTGAAGTTATTGGTTTAAATGATGTTCCAGAAGCTGGAGATATCTTTAAAGCCTTTGATAATGAAAAAGAAGCTAGGGCGATCGCAGATAAGCGTAAACAAGCAAAGATCGATCAGGAAAGAAAAGCTACTAGTGCAATGAATCTTGATGATCTTGCTGCTCAGATCGAAGCTGGTAGCATTCAAGAGATTCCAGTTATTGTTAAGGCTGATGTTCAAGGTAGTGCTGAAGCTGTTAAGTCTAGCTTGGAAAAGATCGAAGTTGAAGGTGTTAAAGTTAATGTTATTAGAAGTGTAGCTGGTGCTATTAGTGAATCTGATGTTATGTTAGCTAGTGCTTCAAAGGCTATTATTATTGGCTTTAATGTTAGACCAGATGCTAATGTTCGTAAGAAAGCTGAAGAAGAAGGCGTTTCTATTCGTCTACATAATATTATCTATAAAGCAGTAGAAGAAATGGAATTGGCTATGAAGGGTATGTTAGCACCTGTTTATGAAGAAGTTATTATTGGTCAGCTAGAAGTTAGACAAACATTTAAGGTAAGTAAAGTTGGAACTATTGCTGGTTGTATGGTAACTGATGGTAAAGTTGTAAGAGATTGTAAGGTAAGATTAATACGAGATGGTATCGTTGTATATGATGGAAAACTTGGTTCATTGAAGAGATTCCAAAATGATGCTAAAGAAGTTACTAGTGGCTTTGAATGTGGTATAACAATTGAAAATTATAATGATATTAAAGAAAAAGATATTATTGAAGCATATCAGGATCAGTTAGTTGAAGCGGTATAAAATATGGCTACGATCAAACAAGAAAGATTAAATCAGATCATCTTAAGAGAAGTTACTGATATTATTCAGTTTTCTGTTAAAGATCCTTCAGTTGGTTTTGTAACAATTACTGATGTAGATGTTTCAAATGACCATAGTTATGCTACTGTTTATGTTACTTTTTTAGGTAAAAAGGAAAGAAATGAGAAGGGAATTAAGACTTTAAATAAGGCTAAAGGTTATATTAGAAGTGAATTAAGTAAAAGACTTAAGACTAGAAGAGTTCCTGAAATCAATTTTAAATTAGATGAATCATATGAAAAAGCTCGTAAATTAGATGCTATTTTACAACAAATCAATAGTGAGAAAAAAGAAGAAGAGTAATTAAGTGCTCTGATATAGATCCTGGCAGATATGCCAGGATTTTTTTAGGATATTTTACTTTTGTAGCATAAATATATAGCGAAGGAGGAAAATATATGAGATCTATTAGTGTTGAGATGGCTAATGTTGAACAGGTAGCCAATAAAATGGAAGAGATGGTTATTAGTTATAAACAAAGCTATAATCAGCTTTTTGATGAGGTTGATCTATTGAAGAGTTCATGGCAGGGAAAGGATAATATGGCTTTTAGTAATGCAATTAGTGCTTATGAAGATGATTTTAATCAGATGTATATTCTAATATGGCAATATATCGAATTTCTAAGAGCTAGTGCTAAAGCATATACTAATCTGCAGGATGAATTAACACAGAGCGTTACTGCTTTATAGGAGGTATAAGATGAACGGGATTAAAATTTCTTTACAAGAAGTAGTTAACTGTCAAAAACAGATCGAGAGCTTAAATATCAAAATCTATGATCTATTGAATGATATGAAAAATCAGATGAATGGATTAAATGTATCTTGGGTATCAGATAGTGCTAATACTATTAGAGATCGTTTTAATCAGTTTAGCAATCGTTTTGAGATTCAGAAGGAAACTATCAATAACTATGTAAAATTCCTTGATATGACGGTAAATAGCTATGATTCATTGGAACAAACGATTAATACTAATGCTTCGCAAACTAATATTTAGGATTTCTATCATTTCGTTATTAATAACTACTTATGGTTGTAATAAGAGTATTACAACCATAAGTAATGCTCAGTTTTATGATGCGATCTTTGATAAAATGTCACTTATTGCTAGTGATAATAAAATACCATATTTTAATGAATTAGATACTTCATCATATTATTTTGATATTGTCCAGACTTTAGTTGAGTGGGGCATAATAGATAAAGATGAGAAACTACAGCTAGACAAATCATTAAATAATGAGTATTTCTGTAAAACAATTTTTAGAATAAGAGAAATTGAAGAAGATTTTGATACTTGTTATAAATTAGGATATATAGATAAATTAGATAAAGAAGCATTGATAGCAAAAGACAAAGCATTAAATACTCTTGATGAAATCGTATTATTAATAAATAATAAAGAATTTGAAAATAAATATGAAGTAAAGATGGATGAGAATATCAAAGATATTCAAGATGTAGTGTTAATTGATGAAAATAAGATGCAAACTGAAGAAGAATTATCTGTTAATGATATTATTAGCATAAACAATAATTATTATCAGATAACTAATAAAGATAATAACATCTATGAAATAGAAAAGACTAATGATGTATTTGAAGATCTTGATATTAGTTTTTCTGATGAAATCAGCTTTCAAGATGCTTATATAGAAGATGAAAGTAATGATGATAATGATCTAGTATTTTATAGTGCATACAATAATCCCATTACATTAAATTCTTATGTAAAAAGCAAGAGTTTTAAATATAAGGAATTTGATATTAAGTTAACATTAAATACTTCTAGTATCGTTGTAAATGCCTCGAGAAATGTTAATGGTAACGAAGCTTATATCAGTTATAAGTTATATAATGTTAAACCTAGTTATGATATTAAGATCAATGATCATCAATTAGAAGCAGCATATTTAAAATTTGACTTTAATACTTTAGTCTCAGCAGGAATAAAAAATGGCATATCAAAAACTTTATATGCTGATTTTAAAGATATGGATGCAAATGATTTTTTACTTTCTGCAAAAAGGTTATTTAAAGAAAAACAGGATGTTATTGATACGATATTTACCATAGCTACGATCAATGTACCGATACCTAATACATCAAATCTGTTTATTACTATTAAAGTACAATTAGTAGTTTATGCATCGGGAAGAATAGAGTTATCCTTGAGTGGGGATCATGATATAGGATTGGAGTATCGTAATGGAAATATGCGTACTATTAATGATAATGATTTCAAGAGCGATTTTGTGATCAAGGCTAATACTTCCCTAGTTGCTAAGAGTATTCTAGGTTTAAAATTAAATAATATCGAACTAATGGATATTTATGCTGATGGTGGTATCAAGGGATTGA
This sequence comes from Erysipelotrichaceae bacterium, assembly GCA_022780745.1. Lineage (GTDB taxonomy): Bacteria > Bacillota_I > Bacilli_A > Erysipelotrichales > Erysipelotrichaceae > JALEVB01. Next base: position 51,111 of record JALEVB010000018.1, on the reverse strand, counting down.
TCAATACGACTGTTCATTTATATGATGATAATAATCAGCATACTATGATCAATACAGATATGGAATTAGATTTTCTAGATGAATTATCATCTCAAAATGATCATGTTTATGTATGTGGAGATATAGATGTCTATAATATTTTAGATGTTGGTATTAATAGCAGTAAGACTTTATTAGCAAAAATGGGGCTAACTAAAAAACTTAATATATTAACAAGAAATAATTCTTCTTTATTAAAGGGTAAGAGTCATTTGGAGAATTTTCATTTTGTAGATAAATGTACCAGATATAATAATACTATTAGTAATACAGATCAAATTATCAATGTTGATAATATCATCATTGAAGATTATTCTTTATTAGTGAAAGCAGGTGATAGCGTTACTATTAAAATTAAAGCCTTACCTGCCAATATGAGCATTGATGATCTGATATTTACAAGTAATAATGATAATGTTAAAGTTGATAAAAATGTTATTACTGGCTTAAAAAAGGGTAATTCGATCATTGAGATCAAAACTAAAGATGATAAATATGTCATTAAATGTCATATTCTAATAAGTGATAGCTGATGCAGTTAGCCTATATATATCATAAAGATGCCTGTATTACTTTATTGAATGATGGTCAAAGGTGCTATTTTGAAAATTTAATAATTTGTTTTAAAGCTGATATTTTAATGATCAATGATCATGAATTTAAATCTTGTAATAACTTTGATTATGATCAGTATCATGTTATTTTTAGTAAATATTTAGATGGGTATAATAATTATCAGAAATATGATGTTAAAAGTGTTATTACTATCGGTAATAATATTGATAATGATATATGGGTTCAGGACAGTTCTTTAGATGAGAAAACCTTGATTATTGATACTAATTTACATACGATCAATGATTTAAGATTTAATAAAGTTTATCATTATGCTAATGATGAAGTTATATGTCTAATTAATTTAAGAATGGTTATTCATAATGATTTTATTATGGTCAATCAATGTTTGAATATTTTAGTTTCTTTGGTTAAAGTTGAAAATATTAAACATGAAATTATTAGTGATGTTATTAAGCCGTTATATTATGTATGTAAGTTTAGAGCTTTTAATTATTGTGAAGCTTTAACAATAAAAATACCTAATGTTAAGCCTTTAGTTAACTTTGATCCTATGCCTTTAAAATATGTTATTATTCCATCAGTTCTTATGGCTAGTGCTTCTTTGGTCAATGGTATCATAATGACTTATAATGCATTATTAAATCAAAGAAAGATCATTGAAGTAATTCCTATGCTTATTATGCCTTGTACTATGATCCTTTCTAGTATCCTGGTTATTCCATTACAAAGAAGGTATGAGGTTAAAAAGTATCATAATAAACAAAATGAAAGGATAGAGGATTTTAAGGCTAAATTAGCAATGTTAAAGATAGAAGTGGATAAATATCTTATAACATTAAAATCAAGCATAAATGAACGTTTTTTAGGCTTTAGAGAACTATATGATAAAAGCCTAGAATTAAATAATATTTTATATAGTAAAAATAAAGACAATATTGACTATTTAACTATTGCATTAGGTATAAGCAATATAACAACTAATATAAAATATAATGAACTAGATATTGATATAAATGATGAAGCATATCAAATCTATCAAGACTTTATCGCATCCATAAGATATCATGATTCAATATATACGCTAGATTTAAAAAAATATCATAATATAGCTATTAATAATAAAAATATTCTAGAATATATCATTTTGCAATTAACTACTTACTTCAATTATCAGGATCTAAAACTATGTTTTATCATTGATAAAGCATATTACCAGTCAAATACTTATATCAGACTCATACCTCATTGTAATTATCACAATATTAGACTGATATTAACTAATATCGATCAGGTTAAAAGATTTAATGAACTAGAAATCAAAGAAGATATTATTTTCATTAGTCAGAATTTGAAACTAGCTAAAAATGTTAATAAAAAGGGAATATTCATTAATTATTATTTAAGTGATGTGCTAAATGATAACGATATTTTGATCAATGATAAACAAATCATTGATAAGGAAAATCGAATAATTAACTTTGATTTTAAATATGAAAAAGTTGATCTAGAGAAATTATATTTAAGACTAAATAACATACAAACCACTAAAGTTTTATCCCAGGTAACATTATTTGATGTCTTAAATATTAGTGATATCAAAGAAATTGATATCCTAAGTAATTATCATAAAAATCATAGTTATCACGATTTGAAGGTAATTATTGGCTATCAGCTCAATAATGAACCTATTAGTTTAGATCTTAGTGAAAAAGCTAATGGTCCTCATGGTATAATCGTGGGATCTACAGGAAGTGGTAAATCCCAATTTATTATTAGTTTAATTATTCTGTTAAGTATTAAATATGACCCAAAAGATCTAAAGTTTATTATTATTGATTTTAAGGGTGCAGGACTAATAAAAACTTTTGACAATAATAACTATCATCTTCCTCATTTATATGGCTGTATATCAAATCTAGATGCTAATATGATCGATCGCTGCTTAGTTAATCTCAATAATGAATGTATCAAAAGACAAGAATTATTTAACCAGATGTTATATCTAACTAATGAAAGTGAGATGAATATTGATAAATATCAAAGGTTATATAATGAAAATATGCATATACCATATTTATCTCATCTGATCATTATTGTCGATGAATTTGCACAATTAAAGAATCAGTATCCTGACTTTATAAATGATTTGATATCAATTTCCCGCATTGGCAGAAGCTTAGGCATCCATCTGATCTTATCAACCCAGAAAGCCAGTGGCAATGTAGATGATAATATCATGAGTAATACTCATTTTCGGATCTGCTTAAAAGTACAAAATAAAAATGATTCACAGGAACTGATAGGTAATGATATGGCTTGCCATTTAAAAAAAGCTGGCAGTTTTTATCTATATTGTGACCAGGAATTGACAAAAGGAATATGTGCCTATGGTTTTAGCAGCATTGATAAAATAAAGAATAAAAATCGTGTAGAGATCTTAGATGAAATGAAAGAGGTAAAAGATCAATTGTGTTTTGAAAAAGAGAATGAAATCAAACAAATCGATGCTTTATTAGCTAGGATATGTCAAACCAGTGATCTAAACGAAAAACTATGGATCGATAAAATAGATAATAGTCAAAACGTGATATATTATCGCAATAAAGGAATACTGCTAGGTATAGTAGATGATTATTATCTAAATCAAAATTACTATCTATATCATAATGAACCATTACTTGTATATTGTCATAATAATCAATATATTAAAAGTTTTATGAATATGTATATTTATAATTTACTGAAAATTTGTGATCCATATCAGGATGATATTTATATTATTGATCTTAACGATGATTTAGATAAAGAATATCAGAATATAAGTTTTATCAATATCGTCAATGATAAAGAAAAAATAACCAATTTATTTCGATTTATTGATCATAAAAAACATAATTATCTAGTCATAAATAACTTTAATCTATTCTTTAGTGACTATGAACCTTTATTAGCTGATCTATATGAAATGATCTTGAATTACGAACACTATCAGTTACATTTTATATGTTTTGCCTATAAACCTAGTACTATTAATATAAAATTTCAGAATCTTTTTACTAAAAAAATTGCATATGGTATTTCACAATACAATGAACTTATCAATATCTTTAATACGATAGAAGTAAAGAATAGTATAGCGGATATCCACTATGGTATTTATTATGATAAACATTTATTATCATTCTATATTATTGATGTAACTAAAGATATGATAAAACAATGCATAGCTAACCATATCTATCAGGGAATAACTGCTAAGATCATTCCAACGATAAATAAAGTCATTTTTGATGAAAGAATCATGAATATAGGAATAAGTTATAAAACCTATGAAGCTTACTGCCTAAATAGTTTTCCAGTTCTAATTATTAGCAAATACTTATATGTACTAGAAAATTTAGCCAAAATATTAAATAAATTTAAAACTATCAGTATTAATGATATTGAAACTAAAGCAGATATTTATCTAGTTGAACTCAATAATTATCTAAAAAAACATGATCAGAAAACATATGAATATATGGTTTATGTAGGTGATGGTTTTAATCAGCAGTATATTATTAATTATCATCTAAAAAATGACTTGCTTGAAAATGAAGCAATCGTATATAACAAAGGTAGAATAGAAAGGATAAGAATAATTGAAGAATGATTTGAATTGTTCAATAGAAATAGTTATGGCTAATAAATGTTATGATTGTAATCTAGATATTAATAGAACATTATTAGCTAATATCGAATTAATACTGATCATGGTCAAAGATGAAATCAGTAATACTTATAATTCCAGCAATAATCTATTAGTATATGAAAAATATACTAATAGATTTATTGAATTAAACAAAAAAGTTAAAGATCTATATTTAAGTGAAGGAACTACATTACTTATTTATTAAAACGATCACGATATGTACACTGCTGGCATAAGCTTTCAATACATTTATTTTGATTAAATGCGCTAATAATATCTTTATAATGCTGACTAGTTAAGATCTTTTTGATATCAGTTTCAAAAATATTTCCAATATTGATCTTGCCATCACTATCTAAACAGCATATCGATACATCACCATTAACCAATATAGCTAACATATTATTAGCAGCATAGCAGAAACCATTAATATGATGATTGTGAGCATTTATAGGCCAAGTAAAGCTGTTTTGAAAGTAAATATAAAGATTATCTGATAATTTGTAACTTAGTTTTTTAGAAGTTAATTCAAAATGATGATCACGTTTTAAAAGATCAATGATTTTTTGCATCTTATAAGATATATTATCAATAGTCCAAAAACGTAATTCAATAAAACAATTCTTACTAGCAGATTTAACAAAAGATAGAATATTGTTAATATATATATCAGGATCTATTAACTGATAGTCGATAGAATGCAAAGAAAAACTTATCTTTCTTAAAGAAGGATGCTGATAAATATTCATATGTTTATCAATGAAAGTACCATTAGTTACTAATTGAACATGCATATCATAATTATCACAAATGGTTAATATCTGATCAAAATAGGGGTGTAGTAAAGGTTCACCTTGTACATGTAAATAAATATATGAGCTGATGTCTTTGATTTGTTTAATAATATGTTCAAATTCATCAATACTCATATATTTTTTATTTCTTGAATTTGGTACACAAAAACTGCAATGTAAATTGCAGTTATTGGTTATCTCAATGTATATTCTTTTGATTTTCATAAAGTAATTATAGCTTATGTTATCTAATAACTCTAGCCAAAAATGCTTTAGTCTTTTCTTTTTGAGGATGATTAAATATCTGATCAGGTGTACCTTGTTCCTCAATAATGCCATCAGCCATAAATACTACTTTATTACTAACTTCTTTAGCAAAACTCATTTCATGAGTGACAATAACCATTGTTAATCCTTCTTTAGCAAGATTTTTCATTACATCTAGAACTTCTCCAACCATTTCAGGATCAAGGGCACTTGTCGGTTCATCAAATAATAATATTTCAGGATCCATACATAATGCACGAGCAATGGCAACTCTTTGTTTTTGACCACCAGATAAAGTACTGGCATTGGCATAAGCAAAATCAAGCATACCAACTTTATTTAAGAAATATAATGCTTTTTCCTTGGCTTTCTCTTTTGATATTTTTAATACTTTTTCCTGAGCTATCATACAGTTTTTTAATACTGTCATATTGTTAAATAAATTAAACTGCTGAAATACCATGCCAACCTTTTGACGATAGTGATTAATATCTTTGATCTTAAGGATATCTTCATTATCAACTATAATTTCGCCACTATCAGCAACCTCCAATAGGTTGATACATCTTAGCATTGTTGATTTACCAGAACCACTTGCACCGATCAAACATACTACATCATTTTTATCAACGTTGAAGCTGACACCTTTTAATACCTGAAGATGGCCAAAGTTCTTATGAACATTATTAATTTTAATCAACTGGTGGCTCATAGTTTTTCTCCTTTGCTATTTTTAATGCATCAGCATTAGTTGATGATTGCGGAATAGTAGTTCTGGAATGATTCATTTTATTTTCAATCAAATGTAAGATAAAGCTAGTAATTGATGTTAAGAACAAATAAATACATGCAGTAACGAAATATGTTTCAGTAAATTTATAAGTACTACCAGCAATTGATTTTGCTTCAAACATTAATTCAGTAATAGAAATGATCATTAAAACAGAGCTGTCTTTGATATTAACAATAAACTCATTTCCTATAGCTGGAAAAGCATTCTTGATGGCTTGAGGTAGAATAATATTTATCATAGTCTGGAAATTAGACATACCTAAACTTCTAGCAGCCTCTGTTTGTCCAATATCAATAGATTGAATACCACTTCTAACGATTTCAGCCATATAAGCCCCAGTGTTAACACTAATAACAAATATTGCAGCTACAACATATGTCCAATGAAAAATAGGGCGTAAAGCATAATATAAGAATACTGCCTGAACCATCATTGGAGTTCCTCTAAATACTTCAATATAAATAGTAGCTATAATATCATAAACTTTTTTAATAATTATACTAAAGGTACCAGCAGTTTTATCTAGCTTAATAGCTTTGATCCCACCAACCAGCAAACCTAGGATCAAGCCAATAATAGTTCCTGTAAATGCTATTAATAATGTTGTTTTAATACCAAGAATAAAACTTGGATAATATCTTAAAACAATATTAAGACAATTTGTAAGAAATTCCATTAGTTTGTAGCAGGCTGACGATCAGTAGCATCAAGCATGATCTGGTTTCTTTCATCTTGAGAGATATTACTTAAAATATCATTGATCTGATCTTTTAATTCTGAATTTTTAGCTAAAGCAATTGAAACAGTAGTATCAGCAACAAAGCCATGACCTTCTTCAAATGTAACAATTGCTAAACCTTCATTAGCAGCTACTACACCTTGAGCAACAGGCATTTCAGCAGTAATAGCGTCTACTTCACCTTCATTTAATGCTAATACCATACGAGGGTATGCATCTTGTGGAGTCATATGAATAACACCATCGATCTGATCAATTACATCATCATATAAAGTAGCCAATTGACCCATAACTTTTTTACCTGATAATTCCTGAATATCACTAATATTTACTAGATCACTATCTGCCTTAACAATAACTACCATTTGAGAAGCATAATAAGGATCAGTAAAGTCAACTTCTTGACGTCTTTCTTCAGTATCAGTCATACCAGCAATGATGGCATCAATATCACCATTATTGATAGAAGGAATCAAGTTATCCCAAGACACTTTCTTAACTTGTAATTCTAACCCTAATTCATTAGCGATTCTTGTTGCCATAACAACATCATAACCATCACAATAATCAACATCAGAAATCTTAACAGCAGTTTCACTATCTTCAACTTGTGTCCAGTTAAATGGAGCATAGTCACATTCCATACCTACAGTAAAAGTATCTTTAGTAGTTTCTGTAGTAGTTGAACCTTCACTTGTAGATGATGAACATCCAACAAGCATCATTGCAAGCAATAAACATAATAATTTTTTCATTTTTTTTCCTCTTTCCTTTTACATAAAATAAACCGCATGTCTATTACATACGGTGAACTATTCGTATATAATAGCGCCTCTACATAAAGAATATGTAGGAGTGTTATAAGTATTACTTATAACCCCACATCTTTAACCTGCCAGATAAAGATGTTCGGCGATGATTACCTTTCCTTATTTTTCAAACGTTTGCCAACTACAAATAAGTACTAATTTACATCGCTACCTCTATAATTTATTTTATGTCCTTAACTATATAAGCAATAAAACTATTTGTCAATATTAAAAAGCTTATTTATCTTCATTTTTTATCTGTTCTTCCCATAGATCTAGTTGTGATAGATTATGTAAAGATAATAATAAGTTATTACGAGCACTTGGATAAGTACTATATATCTGATTTACTAATTCTTTAATATCCTGTCTTTTGGTAAAGCCATCGTTAGGACAAGTACTTTTAACAATAGGTAGATTTATACTTGATGCTGTTTGAGAAATAATATCTTCATGGCAATAAACAAATGGCCTAATAAAAGTCATATCCGAATCAGTTAAATACATTTTAGGAGCGAAAGTAGCAATTTTGCCTCCATATATCATATTTAATAATAATGTTTCAATTGCATCATCTGCATGATGAGCAAATGCTGTTTTGTTACAGTGAAGTCTTTTAGCTTCTTTTATTACAGCTCCTTTTTTAAATTTAGAACATAATGAACATTTTAATGTATCATCCTCGTTATTATTTAGCTTTAAAATATCATACATTCTAGTTGGAATATCATAATATTCAATACTTTCTTTTTTACAGAAAGCTACAACTTCATCGAAATTCATATTTGAAAACCCCATTTCTAAATGGATACCAACGATTTCAAAATGTTTATTGTCAAATCTGGCAGCAACATCCTGATATTTACGCATGCAATAAAGTAGTAACATACTATCTTTACCGCCACTAACGCCAATAGCTATACGATCGTTTTCATCTATAAGTTTATATGCTTTATCAGCTTTTCTAATCAATCCAATTAATTTTTTAACTGACATAAAAAATTGCTCCTTCTTATTTTTCGTATTATAACATAAAATATAGTATAATGATTACACATGAGGTTGATAAAATGGATGCAATTTTTTTGATAAATAAACCAGAAGGTATGACATCTTTTGATGTATGTCATCGTATTAAAAAAAGTTTACATGAAAGAAGTGTAGGACATACTGGAACCTTAGATCCTAACGCTACTGGTTTATTAATTGTCTTATGTGGCAAGTATACCAAGTTATTGCCATATTGTGATCATGATAAAAAAGAATATATTGCGTCTATGAAATTTGGTATTAAAACTGATACTTTAGACATCTGGGGCAATACTATAGATACCAAAGAAGTTAATAAAATAGATGAGAATGATTTAAAAACCTTATTAAAATCATTTTTAGGTAAACAGCAACAGATTCCTCCTATGTATTCGGCTATTAAGAAAAATGGTAAAAAACTATATGAATTAGCTAGAGAAAATATCGAAGTTGCTAGAGAAGCTAGAAATATTGAAATATATGATATTGAATTATTAACATATCATGAAGATGAATTTAGCTTTAGAGTGGTTGTTTCTAGTGGAACATATATAAGATCTTTATGTGAAGATATCGCTTCAAAATGTGATAATTATGGCTGTATGACTTCTTTAGTAAGAACAAAGATCCAGGATCTAAGTCTTGATAAAGCAATAAGTATTGATGAAGTATCTGAACACATAGATGATATAAAACCATATGAAGTTATAAATAATAATTATCCTATGATCAATGTTGATGATAATATGGTCAATGATATTAAAAATGGTAAAAGAATCAATATCAATGCTAGTGATGATATTATTATCCTAGTTAATAATGATATGGTTTTAGCTGCTTATGAAAAAGTAAGTGATAGTATTTATAAATGTAAAAGAGGGTTGTTTTAAGATGCGTATTATTCAATTTAGTTTAGATAAACCATATATTGCCAAAAAACCAATCGTTGCCTGTATTGGTTATTTTGATGGTTTACATTTAGGTCATAAGAAATTAATTGCGACGACGATCGAAGAGGCAAATAAACAGAATTTAGAACCTAGTTTAATTACTTTTGAACCTGATCCTTGGGTAACGATCAAAGGTTTAAAGAATGTTAAACATATTCAAACGATGAAACAAAGGATCAATTTAGCAGCTAAGTTAGGAATAAAGAATATTATTATATTACAATTTACAAAGGAAATGGCTGATTTAGAGCCTGATGATTTTGAATTGAAAGTATTAAAACCCTTAAATATCCATAGCTTGATCTGTGGTTTTGATTTTCATTATGGATATTGCGGAAAGGGCAATATTGATAGTTTAAAACATAATAGATTTATGAATACTATCATGGTTGATTGTGTTAGTGAGGATAATGAAAAAATATCTACTACTAGAATAACTAAATTAATAGAAGAAGGAAATATTGAGATGGCTAATCGTTTATTGGATTATCGTTATCAGGTTTTTGGTAAAGTTATCCATGGTCACAAACAAGGTCGTACTATTGGTTTTCCTACTGCTAATATTAAAGTAGATGATGAGTTTATTATGTTAAAAAGTGGAGTATATGCAGGATATATCAATGTTAGAAATATCTGGTATAAAACAATGATCAATATTGGTCATAATCCGACATTTAATCATAGTGATGCTTTATCTATTGAAGCTCATATCCTAGATTTTAAAGCTGAAATATATGATGAAACTATTATTTTGGAATTTGATCATTACTTAAGAGATGAAAAATGTTTTAGTAATAAAAGTAATCTTGCTTTACAGCTAGAACAGGATGTTCAAAATGTTAGAAAGAGTTTAAAAGAACATGAATAACGAGTTTTTAATGATGATCAAACAACTTATACCTGATCGTTATGAAGAGTTCTTAGAAAGCTTAAAAAAACCTTTTCATAAAGGATTTCGTATTAATAGCTTAAAGATAAGTGATGAAGATTTCTTTAATTTTTTTGATATTCAAAAAAGCCCATCAGTATATGCTAAAAATGCCTATTTATTACTAGATGATAAAAGTTATGGTAATACAATAATGCATAAAATGGGATTAATGTATCTGCAGGAAGTTAGTGCTGCCAGTGTTGTTGATCTTTTGGATATCAAAGAAAATGATACTGTATTAGATATGTGTAGTGCACCAGGTGGTAAAGCTACTCAAATAGCACAAAGATTAAATAATACGGGATTATTAGTAGCTAATGAAATAGAAAATAATAGAGCTATTAAGTTATTAAGCAATATAGAAAGATGGGGCATTAATAACTGTATTATTTTAAATGATGAACCAGCTAACATTGCAAATACCTTATATGGTTTTTTTGATAAGATCTTAGTAGATGCGCCATGTTCTGGAGAAGGAATGTTTAGAAAGAATGATGAAGCTATATTAGACTGGAGTATGGAACATGTTAACAGTTGTCATCATCGTCAGATCAAAATACTAGAAGAAGCATATAAATGTTTAAAAGATAATGGTACTTTGGTCTATTCGACATGTACTTTAAATATTATAGAAAATGAAAAAGTCATTGAAGAATTTGTTTTAAATCATCCTGATATAGAATTAGTTAAGATCGATGTTGATTGGGGTATGCCTGGTTTCAAAACAACTATCGATACTACAAAATGTCGCCGCTTAATGCCTTTTCATGATACAGAAGGACATTTCATGGCTAAGATGATCAAACATCATGAAACTAAAACTGTTAAATTAAATATCTTAAATAGTAAGATCGATAGTAATGCTTATGATTTTATTAAAGATAATTATAAAGATATGCCAAAATATCTTTATCAGAAAAATGATAAGGTCTATGGTGGGAATAATCCTTTTTATGATTTAAAAAAATTACATATCATACGTAATCAGGTATTATTAGGAGAAATGATAAAAAAACGTTTCGAACCACATCAGCATTTTTATACCAGTGTTGGCTTTAAAAATATTCAAAGTAACAATTTAAAAAAATATATTGAATTAACATCAGATGAAGTTATATCATTTTATCAAGGGAATACTTTATCAATATCTGGCTATAAGGGATATGTCGGATTAAGTTATAAGAATATCATTATCGGTTATGGCAAAGGGGATAATAACATTATTAAGAATAAATACCCTAAGGGATTAAGACTACTTTAGAAAGAGGTTTTATAATGCAATTAGCCTTATTTGAATTTATAAATAAAACTATTGAAGAATTTGAATTAAATCATGCAACTTATGAATATGTAGAAAATAATTTGAAACGTATATTAAATGAAGCTTTAACTAAAAATGATGAATCGGTTTTAAAAATATCTTCACGTATTAAAAATAAAGATTCTTTAAAAGAAAAACTAATAAGAAATAAGTTTTATTTAGATTATAAGACTAGTACTGAAGCTTTAGCTAATCTTCATGATCTAATAGGCTTAAGTATTGAATGTCGTTTTATATCAGATGAAGCAAGAATTTATAATAAACTGTTTAAGATCTTTAAACATTATCATGGCAATTATTATCGCTGTTTAGCCAATGAGAATGTCTTTCTTAATTTAAGAATGCCACAGCCTCAGCTGCAACGTAATGGCTTTACCATCTATCGTTTAGATGGTTATTATACATTTAATGATAAACATATTAATTTTGAATTACAGATCAAATCATTGGTTCATGGATTCTGGAGTGAAGTAGAACACCAGGTCGTATATAAAAATACCAATTTTGTTGCTTATGATGGGTTTATGAAAAATCTGTTAGGAACGATAAGAGACAGTCTTGATGTTGTCGATAGACAACTAGAAATCGTTTATAAGCAGATACTAGATAATAATCATAGCAATGAAGATATAGGCATGGATGAACATAATTTTAAAATATTTGTTGCTAAGACGATAAATGATCTGCTTATGATCAAGTTAAATGAAGAAATAGGCTTTAATATCGATTTCAAGAAATGTTCATCTATCCTTAGTCAGTATATTTATATCAATGATTTTATCAATAGTGAAAATCCACAGGTCAAAATGGTCGATTATTTTGAACATTTAAATTTCTTAAGAATATCTGATTTAACATTTACACAAACATTAAAACTAGAAAGACCATATCAAAATGAAGATCCATTTTGTAATACATTAGGCAGATATTTCGAAAGTATCATGAATATCGACTATGAATGGCATGTATTTTTCGTGATGTTATTTGCTATACAGGCATCAGATAATATCCAGGATTTTACGCAATTTATCAATGTTATAAAGAATCTGATCATTCAGCCAACCTGGTTTAAGAATAAATTTAGTAAATATGAAGATAAAACTAAAGCACAAAATTTCTTGTTGGAACAATTAGCTATATGTATGGTCAATAATGGTAAGATAAATATTATTCATGAAGATAATCTTTATAAGATCATGATCATGTTTAAAGAATTTGTTGAAACATTGGAAAAAGAGTATAGCAGTCTAGAACAGTTTGAAAAAGATAAAGATTTTATCAAAGAGATACTTCAAAGGAAAATGAGTTCCATTTTCTAGAATTAATTGCTATAATAAATGCGAGGTATAAATTATGACTGAAGAATATGTATTATTAAAAGATAGTAATGAGATTGGAAAAATTGCTCTTAATAAGTCTGTTTTTTCAAGTATTGTCAATATTTCATTGGATGAGATCGAAGGTGTTGTAAAACCAGAAAAAGATGATCATATAGAAATTAAAGTAATTAAGAATCGTTTGGAAATTACTGTTGGTGTTATTGTAAAAAATGATAGCAACGTTAAAACAGTATGTGAAAATCTTCAAAAGAAGATCTTTGATAACATCTTGGATATGACAAATATCAAGGCTAAAACGATTACTGTTGATGTTCTTGGTTTTAGCTATTAAAAATAGTTGACAAATATATATTAATTTAGTATTATTATCAAGTAATTAAATATGTGGAAAGTAGAAGCACCTCTTCTCACCCGATAACCTTTAGGATATGGGTATTATGCTACAATCGTTTTTAAGTAGTTATTTTGCAGGTGCATTTCGCTCCTGCTTTTTTAATTAAATATGGAGGTGAATGATTATCACTAAACGAAACATGACTGAAGAATTAGTCAACGAAAACATCCGCTTTAAAGAAGTACTAGTAATTTCTCCTACAGGAGAACAATTAGGTAAAATGTTTAGAAGAGAAGCATTAGAAAAGGCCAGTGAATATGATATGGACTTATTATGTGTTGCTCCTAATGCACAGCCACCTGTTTGTAAAATATTAGATTATGGTAAGTATCGCTTTGAAGCTCAAAAGAAAGCTAAAGAAGCTAAAAAGAATCAACATGTAACTGAAGTTAAACCTTTACGTTTATCACCAGTTATTGATACACATGACTTTGATACTAAGCTTAAGCAAGCTAGAAAATGGTCTGAAGCAGGTATGAAAGTTAAAGTAGATATGCGTTTTAGAGGACGTATGATTACAAGAATAGATGTAGGCAAACAAGTCATGAATGAGTTTATTGAAGCTATGAGTGACATTGCACAAATCGATAAAGCTCCTGCTTTAGAAGGTAATACAATGTCCGTAGTAATATCACCAAAAAGAAATAAATAGGAGGAAATTAATATGCCAAAGATGAAAACAAAAAAGACATTAGCAAAAAGAGTTAAGAAAACTGGTACAGGCAAATTAAAGAGACAACATGCATATGTTTCTCACTTTGCAGCAAACAAGACTCATAAACAAAAAGTACAATTAAGAAAATCAACAACTGTTAGCAAGAGTGATATGAAGAGAATTTCACAATTGCTACAAGGTTAATAGGGAGGTATAACAGATGAGAGTTAAAGGATCAACACCTACACGTAATAGACGTAAAAGAGTTTTAAAACAAGCTAAGGGTTATTTTGGTTCAAAACATTTATTATACAGAACAGCCCATGAACAAGTAATGCGTTCATTAAGATATTCATATATCGGACGTAAGCAAACTAAACGTGAAATGCGTAAATTATGGATCGCACGTATCAATGCTGCTGCTAGAATGCATGATATGAGCTATTCTAAATTAATGCATGGTTTAAAATTAGCTAATATTAATGTAAACAGAAAAATGTTAAGTGAAATCGCTATTCACGATGAAGCTACATTTGCTACATTAGTAGAAACTGCTAAGAATGCATTAGCTGCATAAAATAAAGAAGATAATATCTTCTTTAAATGGTTCGTTGGTGAAGCGGCTTAACACATTGCCCTCTCAAGGCAACATTCACGGGTTCGAATCCCGTACGAATCACCATTTGAGATAATTATTAGCTACAATATAGTAGCTTTTTTTAAAAGTATAAGCATATGAAGATAAAAAAGAAATTTAGTTTAATATTTATAGTCTTGATCATAGCTGCGCTAATAAAGATATTTGTATATGATATTGGACAAAGAGATATTTTTGAGTATATCGTATCAATACTAATGATCGTTTGTGCTATATATTTTATGATCAGATTAAATAGTAATATTCCATTTTTAAATCGAAAAAAAAGATAAATCAGCTTATTATGATTTATCTTTTTTGTATATGATATTATTCAAGAAATGATGATAATGGTAATTCAATGATTTACATTTTTTGAATAATAGGTATTGTCTATCATCATAGACGTAATCAAATTCACCAATATGTTCGATAAATTGTGATCCAAATGATTTCTTATAACTATATAGACCATAGTGTGGATCATCTTTATTAGTTAAGCCACTAAAGCCGCACATATCATAATAAGTAACTTTATGATCTTTAAGATCACTTATTGCAAAATAATGCAGGTTATCTACCGGTTTTAAATAATTAAAGTCTTTATGATTATAAGTATACAGATCAAATGATTTATAGCCATAATATACAAATAAACCACAGGCTAATTTAACAATATTATCTGGATACTTCTTCTTAAGTTCATATGCTTTTGCTAATTCATTTTCTTTTGCTTTTCTTGCTTCTAGATCTTTAGCATATTTTTTACTATTTAATTCATTAGTAATTCCTTCGATCATTTTATCGATATTTAATGTTACAACATATAATCTGGCATGATCTTTAAAATTATCAAGAATATTCTTAAAGAATTCATAACTATGTGGTTTAAATCCTTGAATAGCAGCTAATTGCTTTTCAAATAGCATTAGATCATTTATATCATTTTCATTTCCCACATGACATGAAACTCCAATTACATTATGACGATTCAAAGCAGTGATCCTTTGCTTATTGAAATGCTTTTTGATTTCCTGTATATCTTTAGAAATATCAATAGCTAGGGTATAGCGATTATACCAGCTGCCATCATATGCAAAATTATAGCCTTTATGTCTAAATCCCATGGCTTTAAATGTATCAGTAACGATTTCATTATCGATACCGCCAGTGATCTTATTACCATCAATATCTCTTGAACATCTAATAACATTAGGATCGATCCTTAAGAAGCATACATTTAGTTTTCTGGCATATTCGATCAATAGTTTAAGACAATCTTGCAATAATTTTATGTCATTGTAATTAATACACATACCATTAGGTATATATAAATATTTATGAAGATAAAAATGATTTTCTAAACCTAATGCACATCCTACTAATTCATTATTAATATAAAAACCAATATAATGGGCTTTATAATGTTCCATTTTTTTGGTATTAGCCCACATACTGGTTTTTGTGTAATGAACATAGGGACTATTTAGAACAAATTTATCGTATACTGCGATATCTTCAATTATTCTAAGTTCCATATTGTTTCCTATTTTTCTAAATTAATGATTGATTCTTTAATTCTTCTCAATGATTCATCTTTTTGTAAAATATGACCAATTTCAATAGCACCACCAGGTGTAAACTGTTTATTAGTCAAGGCTACACGAATAGGGTATAATAACTGACCATTTTTGATTTGTAAAACTGTGACTAGATTCATTAATGTATCATGTAATGATTCTTCAGACCAGTCTTCAAGATCACTTAGTGTATCATAGGCTGCTTTTAATGAATTAAGAGCAATTTCAGGATTAGTCTTCATCTTTTTATTTGTATAAAGATCAATATTAAATGGTAAATAAGTATCAATGAAATCTAACATTTCATCAATTTCATTCAATGTATTTGCTCTTTGTTGTAAGATCTTAGCAATACTTAAATGATCATAGTTACCTTTAACAGCCTTAGCAATATGAGGCTCTACAAGCTTGTAATAAGTATCTATATCCATTTTTCTTAGATACATACCATTCATCCATGTTAGTTTTTCAATATCAAAGATAGCACCACTTGTACCAATACGTTTAACATTGAATGCCTGTTTAAGCTCATCTAAAGTATAGATCTCTTGATCAGTTTCAGGAGACCATCCCAATAAAGCAATATAATTTATAATAGCTTCAGGCAAATAACCTTTAGCAACCAGATCCTGGAAGCTAGCATCACCATTACGTTTAGATAACTTATGATGTTCATCTTTCATTACTGGAGGACAATGGATATATGTAGGAATATTCCAACCAAATGCTTCGTAAATAAGATTATATTTAGGAGTACTTGATAAATATTCATTACCACGAACAACATGCGTAATATTCATTGTGTGGTCATCAATGATATTAGCAAAGTTATAAGTAGGGAAACCATCAGATTTTAATAGGATAGATTCATCCAATGTACTATTTTCAACAGTAATATCACCATATACTTCATCATGGAATGTAGTAGTACCAGTTAATGGAATATTCTGTCTGATTACATAAGGTTCACCAGCATCGATTCTTCTTTGTACTTCTTCTTTAGACAGATTTTTACAAGGATCATCATATTTGAATGATTCACCACGAGCTTCAGCAATTTTTCTTTGATTATCAATTGTTTCTTCATCACAGAAACAAATATGAGCACCACCAAGCTCAATTAATTTAAAAGCATATTCTTTATAAATACCTGATTTCATACGTTCAGATTGAACATATGGTCCATAATCACCACCAACATCTGGTCCTTCATCATGTTTTAGACCACATTGTTTTAATGTTTCATAAATAATATCGGTTGCTCCTTCAACTAGACGACCCTGGTCAGTATCTTCGATTCTTAACATAAAAACACCATCAGGTTCTTTTTTTGCTACTAGATATTCATATAAAGCAGTTCTTAGATTACCAATATGCATATATCCGGTAGGACTAGGAGCAAATCTTGTTCTTACTTTTGTCATATCTATTTCCTTTCAAAATGCTATTTAATTTTACTCTAATTTGATAATAAGTGCTAGTGTTTTATGTATTTGTGATATAATTTTATCGAATTTTATTTGAGGAATGAAAAGATGGAAATATTTATTGCAACTTCTAATAAAAATAAAGTAAAAGAATTTAAAGATATGCTAGAACCAAAAGGTTATAGTATTAAATCATTAAATGATCTTGATGAAGAAATTGAAATTGAAGAAAATGGACAAACATTTGAAGAAAATGCGATCATTAAAGCTAGTACGATTGCCAAAAGGTTTAATATCGTAGCAATCAGTGATGACAGTGGATTAGAAATCGATGCTTTGAATAAGGAACCTGGTATTTATTCTGCACGTTATTTAGGACATGATACATCATATGATTATAAAAATTCTCAGATCTTATTAAAATTAAAAAATGAAACTAATAGAGATTGTCGTTATGTATGTTCTATAGCTATCTGCTATCCAAGTGGCGAAAATCATGTCTTTACTGGTATTTTAGAAGGCAGTATTGCTTATGAAATGACTGGTAGCAACGGCTTTGGCTATGATCCAATTTTTTATTATGAACCTTTTAAGACGACTCTAGCCAATGTACCATTAGATTTAAAAAATCAGGTTAGTCATCGTCATATTGCTTTAATGAAATTATTGGAGTATTTAGATGCTAAAGAATAAATTTATCTATATTTTATCTACTATTTGTTTTATTATCATTACTGTTTTATCGTCAATTGATTTCTGGGCATTTAATGATCTATTCTATAAACAGGAATTTAAACAAAATGATACCTATGATACCATTGGTATTAGTGAAGAAGATCTGGATAATACTAAAGATGTTTTATTGGGATATATTAAAGATGATAATGATGATCTTTATGTTAAAGCAATAATTAAAGGTAGTGAAAGAGAAGTTTTTAATGAGAAAGAAAAACTGCATATGGTTGATGTAAAAAATTTATATCGTAATGCCATGTTATGTCGCAATATTTTATTTGTTGTTTTTGTCATATGTTTATTCTTTATTTTTAATGATCTAGATATCGTATTGTTATTTACGATGTTTAAAAGGACTTTATTTGGTTTTCTATCGATCATAACTGCATTATGTTTATATGCATTAATGGATTTTAATAGTTTCTGGATCAATTTTCATTATATCTTTTTTACTAATGAATTATTTTTCTTAGATCCTAATAAAGATATTCTGATTCAGATCGTTCCAGAAAGATTCTTTTTTGATTTAGTATTTATTATTGTCATTACGATCATATTTATATTAGTATTAGCTTATTATGGCTTATATAAAGGAGTGAAGAAGAGTTGATCAATGTTGTTTTATATGAACCTGAAATACCTCAAAATACAGGTAATATCATGCGTACATGTATGGCAAGTAATTGTCGCTTGCATTTAATAGAGCCAATGGGTTTTAAATTAGATGAAAAGCATCTTAGAAGAAGTGGAATGGATTATCGTGACCTATGTGATTATACGATTTATCATAACTGGGATGATTTTAAAACTAAAAATCCTGGACAATATATCTATATAACTCGATATGGTAAAAATCCACCTTCATCATTTGATTATACAACGATCAAAGGCGATATTTATTTGATATTTGGTAAAGAAAGTACAGGTATTCCTAAAAGTATTTTATCTTTAGATCTAGATCATTGCTTTCGCTTACCTATGGTCTATAATGCGCGCAGTCTAAATCTAAGTAATTGTGTAGCTATTTGTGTTTATGAAGTATTAAGACAGCTAGATTATCCTGGTTTAAGTAAACATGAATGTATCAAAGGCGAAGACTGGTTAGAAAAATAGGTGAATTATGATTGAAAATTTGAATGATTTTTTATCCTTTGCAACCCTAGTACTTATCTTAATAGGTTGTATATATTATGCATTTAGTATTTTTTCAATACATCATGCTAAAAAGATCGAATTAATGGAAGACGAGTATTATAATTTTAGTGATGATAGTGATGAAGAAGATGGATATGAATAAGCATATTGGTTGAAAATTCCTTATAAATTGTAATAAGATGTATTTATAAAAATGGAGGATATTTTTTATGTTTAGAAAAGCAATTTCGAGCTGTAATGCTCCTAAAGCTATTGGGCCTTATTCATGTGCCATGAAGTTAGGAGATTTTGTATATATTTCTGGTCAGTTACCAATTGATGCTTCTTCAGGCAATATGCCTGAAACCATTGAGGAACAAACTAAACAGTCATTAGCTAATATTGAAGCTTTATTAGCTGAAATGTTTCTTGAGCCAAGACATGTTGTTAAGACAACTATTTATATGAGTGATCTATCAGAATTTAGTCGTATGAATGAAGTATATGGCCAGTTTTTTAGTGAACCATATCCAGCAAGAAGCTGTGTAGAAGTTAAAGCCTTACCAAAAGGGGCAAAAGTAGAAATAGAATGTTTCGCTATTGATACATTAGCATTAGAAAATATACAGGGCTGCTGTGGTGGTAATTGTAATGATGAAAACAGCTGTCAATGTGACATGGATAGTGATACCTGTGAACAATGTTGTAACCATTAGATATGATAAAAAACTTAATATAACTTATGTAAAAACCTTAAATGATAAAATTATTGAATATAATGATAAACCATTTAAGGTTATTTCATTGTGGTGTCTTATGAATGGTTCAACCATTGAAGGAAGAATGGATGCTTTTAAGAGTATTCTGAATATCAGTCAAAAGTGTCCTATATATGTAACTAGTAATTGTATTCTTATTCCTTCATTAAGCATTAGTAATGATGAATGTATATATGTTAATTTTCATAATATATTTGATATCAAAAAAGCTGATAATAAGACAAAAATAACTTTTATCAATGGCAAAAATGAAACAGTTGATATAAGTTATCATGTTATGCATAAACAAATGAATAGAGTAAACATGTATTTGAAATTATTATATAAGCAAAAGTATTTATTAGGTGAAGGACTATGATGGAAATAATCTGGATATTATTAGTTATTGTTATTTGTTTTGTTATTATCTTGCTTATCATTAGTCAGAATAATGTTAAACAGCAGATGTTTATTAAGGATATGATAAATAATAGGCAAAAAGATAATTTAGCACAAATCAATGATTTAAAAGAAGATATCGCAAATACTTTATTACAGTTTCAAAATATGATGGCTTCTAGTATTAAACAGGATCTAAACTATCTTAACGAAAATACTTTTAATAGGTTAGATAAGATCGAAAATAGTGTAACTGATAGTTTAAATTATAATTATCGTTACACTAATGAATCATTTATGAATATGATGAATCAGATAACAAAAATTGAAGAGACACAACAAAATATCAAAGAGATATCTAAAGATATCAATAAATTACAAAATGTATTATCTGATAAAAAATCACGCGGTATTTATGGTGAACTGGAACTATATAATTTATTAGAAAATGTTTTTGGTGATAATGAATACATGTTTGCAAAGCAATATAAACTAAGTAATGGCAGTATTGCTGATGCAGTAATTAGTATAAATGGTCAGTTATTAGTAATAGATTCAAAATTTCCTTTAGAAAACTATAATAATATCTTTGATCATGAAAATAACGAACAAATGGTCAAATACTACCAGAATGAGTTTAAAAAAGATGTTCAAAAACATATAAAGGCCATTGCCTCAAAATATATCATTAGTAATGAAACGATGAATATTGCATATATGTTTGTTCCAGCTGAAGCTGTTTTTGCTTATATCTATGCAACATTTAATGATGTAATTGAATATTCATATAAAAACCATGTTTATATCGTGTCAGCTACAACTTTAATGGCTTATATCACTGCATTAAAATCTTTGATGTTAGAACAGAAAAGAGACAAAAAAATGAAAGAATTAGCTATAGAATATGACAAACTAGCTGATGAATTTGATCGCTTTAATCAACGATATCAGAATGTATATAAAGATTTTGATAAATTATATAAAGATATGCAGTCTCTATGTATTACAACTGATAAAATGATTAATAAATTTGAAAGAATATCTAATGTAGATCTTAAGGGGGAGCATGTGTGAAGATTGAAAAAGAAGATATTAATAAAGTATTGATGGTTACAATAGCTACGATCATATATACTATTGGCTTTAATACTTTTGTTTCAAGTGGAAACCTTTTTCCAGGTGGATTTGCTGGGTTATCTAGATTGATTTCTAGAATTTTGTTTGAGTTTACAAATATTAATATTAGTTTTGGTTATATCTATTTTACTTTAAATATTTTATTAACTATTGTTGTTTTTAAATATATTGGTAAAAAGTTTCTGGCATTATCAATACTATGGTTTACTCTGACTTCAATTTTTACTAATATCTTTCCTGCAATATCATTAACTTCAGATATGTTATTAATATCAGTATTTGGTGGTATTTTGAATGGTTTAGCAATAGGAATTGCATTAAGAAATAATGCTAGTAGTGGCGGTACAGATTTTATTGCTATCGTAGCTAGTATGAAATATAACAAGCCAACATGGAACTATGTTATGTGCTTAAATGCCATCATCTTAATAGTTGCCGGATTTTTATTTGGATGGAATCAGGCTTTGTATTCTATCATCTTTCAGTTCTGTAGTACACAGGTAATTAATACTTTACATAAACGTTATAAACTATCTAATTTATTTATTATTACTGAAAAACCTGAAGAAGTATCAAAAGCCATATTTAAGCAGTTTCGTCATGGTATTACAAAGATCGATGCTGAAGGTGAATTCAAACATCATAAAAATAATCTATTATTTATGACCATTAATACTTATCAGTTAAAAGGGGTAGTAGAGGCCATAAAACAAGTAGATCCTAAAGTATTTATTAGTGTATCTAGCTGCGATCAGATCGTTGGTAATTATTATCAGAAACCATTAGATTAATGAAGAAAATGATAATAATTAATTATATTACTCTTAAACTATAAAATATCCTCTCTATAACCAGTTGTTATAGAGAGGATAAATTTTTTAGATAAATTGTTTTATTTTACTTCAATTCCAATTTTTCTTTGAACTTCATCTAGTTTAGCTTTAGCGATTGCAGTTGCTTTGATTGCACCATTTTCTAGAATAGTATTGATCATACCACTATCAACGATATCATGATAACGACTTTGAATGACTTCTAATTCAGCACATACGATATCTGCAACATACTTTTTGAAATCACCATAACCTTTACCATCAAATTTAGCAGTTAGTTCATCAAATGATTCATTAGTAAATGCACTAGCTATCTGCATAAGATTAGCAATACCAGGTTGATTGATAGGATCATATTGTACTTTCGCAACATCATCGGTTTTAGCAGACATGATCTTTTTTCTAACTTTCTTTAGATCGTCCAATAGGTAGATACATCCTTTATCATTATTATCTGATTTGCTCATCTTTTTGGTTGGATCGTTCAATGACATGATTCTAGCTCCAACTTTAGCAATTAATGGTTCAGGTACGATAAAGGTATCACCATAACGATTATTAAAGCGCATTGCAACATCACGACATAATTCAACATGCTGTTTCTGATCATCACCAACAGGTACATAGTCAGCATCATATAACAAGATATCAGCACTCATCAAAGAAGGATAGGTATAAATACCACCAGTTAATCCTTGTTCACCTTTAGCTTGTTTATCTTTGAATTGCGTCATACGATTTAATTCACCAAGATAAGTATTACAATTCATGATCCAGCCAAGTTGGGCATGTTCCTTAACATCGCTTTGTAAAAATATAGTTGTGCGCTTTGGATCTAAACCACAGGCAATATATAAAGCTATACAATCAATTAGATTTTTCTTTAATTCTTCTGGCTTTTGGTAAACAGTAATACAATGCAAGTTAGCAACGAATATATACATATCATATTCATTCTGATACTCAACAAAATGTTTTAATGCTCCAAGGTAACTTCCTAAATGAAGCTGACCAGTAGGCTTAATGCCACTAACCATTCTTTTCATATAATTAATAATACCTCCTAAAATAAAAAAAGCACCATTGCAAGGGACGTAATTAATACGTGGTACCACCCTAATTGATCTTTAAAAAGAATCATCTTATAGATAACGGTCTATAGCCGAAAATAACTAATGCTATTTTAAGCTTTACAAAAACCCAATTCAATAAGAAGTAAATGATAATTCTCATCAGTTATTATCTTTCTGTCATTTATTTACTTTTTATCTACTCATTTTTTGTTTTAATGCTCTTAGGATTATTTAAACATAATATATTAAATAATGCAAGATATTATTTTCGTGCTATAATATTGATGTCATAAGGAGGTACAAATATGATCGTAGTTTATACATCTCCTGGCTGTGCAAGTTGCCGAAAGGTAAAAAAATGGCTAAAGGATCATGATTTAAAATTTATCGAGAAGAATATTTTTACTACCTTACTAAATGAAACAGAAATTACTCATTTGCTTCAAAGAAGTGAAAATGGAACAGAGGATATTATTTCAAAAAGATCAAAAATAATTCAAGAGAGTAAAATTGACTTGGATTCAATGTCAATTACTCAATTAGTTGATTTTGTTAGAAAGAATCCAAGTGTTTTAAAAAGACCAATAATATTAGATGAGAAGAATTTCCAAGTAGGGTTTGACGAAGAAGAAATAGATGCTTTTATTCCAGATGAATTAAGAAAATTAGCAAGTAATGTATGCAACAAAGAGTGCCCTAATTGGGAAGGTTGTCAGAAAGTTAGAAACTAAACAATTTATGTTTAGTTTTTTATAGGGAGAAATACTTATGAAAATTTTAGTTGGCTTATCAGGTGGAGTCGATTCAGCTATAGCAGCATATTTACTTAAGGAACAGGGACATGAAGTTACCTGTTGCTTTATGCGTAACTGGGATTCAATGGCTAATAATGACTTTTTAGGCAATCCTACGATCAATGATGATGTATGTCCACAAGAACAGGATTATATGGATGCATTAAGTGTTGCTAAAAGTTTAGGTTTAGAGCTATTAAGAGTCGATTATGTCAAAGAATACTGGGATAACGTATTTGATACATTTTTAAAAGAATATAATCGTGGCAGAACACCTAATCCTGATATTTTATGTAATAAATATATAAAATTTGATAGTTTTTTAAATTTTGCTAAAGCAAAAGGTTTTGATAAAATTGCAACGGGACATTATGCAAAAAAAGCATATATAAATAATAAAGCAGTTATGCTTAAGGCTAGTGATCTAAATAAAGATCAGACATATTTCTTATGTCAGATATCGAAAGAAGCTTTAGACTATACATTATTTCCTTTAGGAGATATTGATAAGCCTGAGGTTAGACGTTTAGCTGATAAACTGCAATTAACAATAGCCAAAAAGAAAGATAGTACTGGGGTTTGTTTTATTGGTGAAAGAGATTTTAGAAAATTTCTACAGAATTATTTACCAGCCAAAAGTGGAAATATTATTGATATAGAAACTCATAAAGTATTAAAACAGCATCAGGGAGTTCTATTTTATACCATTGGACAAAGAAAAGGCCTAGATATTGGTGGAGAAGGTGGCCCTTGGTTTGTTGTTGGTAAAGATGTTATCAAAAATGAATTATATGTTGCTAGTGGTGATGATAATAATTATCTAAAAAGTGATAGCTGTTTAGTTACTGATGTTAACTGGTTGTATGATATTGAAGATGAGATCGATGCTTGCTGTAAATTTAGATATCGTCAAAAAGATAATCCTGTACATATTAAAAAGATCAATGATAATACGGTATTATTGACATATCCACAATTGGTCAAAGCTGTTACCTGTGGTCAGGAAGCTGTTTTCTATTTAAATGATATATGTTTAGGTGGAGGAGTTATTGACAAGGTTTATCGCAATAATGTAGATATGGATGAATTTATCAAAGAGAAATTAAATGCAAAGTAAAAGATTAGATATTAAAAAAGCTATATTACTGATTATGAATTACTTAATAGGATATTTATATTTATATCCTATTCTTTTAAATTGGCTGATTGATAAATTTAGCTTAAATAAAGATCTTGTATTGCTGATATTTTATATAGCTTATACATTATTTACTGTAATAATAATCAAGGATATATTGTTTAGTGATGGTAAAAGATTCATTAACAATTTACCTAAAAATATACTAGCGGTATTTAAAAACTATTTATTGATGCTGATCTTTGTTATAAGTATGAATATGATCTTATATAGTTTCTTTGATCTTCTAAATAGCAATAATCAAAAAGCTATAGAAGATGCCATAGGTTTAGCGAAATATTCAACTATTTTTGCTAGTATCTTTTTTGGACCAATAGTTGAAGAGAGTATATTTCGTTTAGGCATTTTTAGAAATCTACAAAAAGGAGATCATTTTGTTGTTTCTTGTTTGATCAGTTCTTTCTGTTTTGGTTTGTTACATGTTTATGATTCAATATTAATGAAGAGTTATTTGGATTGTTTATACTTGTTAACTTATATGGGTATGGGTATGATAATATGTCGTGTATATTATCTGCAGGATAATTTTATAACTTGTATTTTATTACATATGTTAAATAATTTATTAGGAGTACTATTGTTATTATGAAGGAAATAACTGGTAAATTAGCACATACGATCTTTGCCAATGATAGTAATGGTTATGCCGTTATTTCTTTTAAATTGGACACTTTGAATGAGAAGCATATAATTGCTACGGGTATTCTTTCTTCTTTGTCTAAAGAGTTTAAATATAGCTTACAAGGAGAATATATCGAACATCCTAAGTATGGTATGCAGTTTAAGGTATCATCATATGCCAGATGTATGCCAGATGATAATGATGGTATTATTAAATACCTTAGTGGACCACAGTTTGCTGGTATAGGTAAAAAGATAGCTAAAGATATCGTTGATACCTTAGGTATTGATTGTATAGATAAGATCAAAGACGACTATGATATCTTAGATCAGGTAGCTTCTATCAATGCTAAAAAGAAACAGGCAATTGTCAATGGCTTTGAAAACATGGATGATATCATGGAAAAAACTATTCAGTTTTTTAGTATTCATGGATTAAGTCAAAGAAATATCATGCGTTTAAATATGACTTATGGTAAGGATGCTATTGCGAAAGTAAGTGAAAATCCATACCGTTTAGTATATGAATGTGATGGTATTGGCTTTAAAACCTGTGATAAATTAGCTTCATATCTAGGTTTTGATATGCAGGATGAAAGAAGACTGGAAGCATTGTTAGTGTCTTTATGCATGCAGATATGCATGAATACAAAAGATACTTATGTCATGTTAGATGTCTTAAAAGAAAAGTTTATCAAAGAAACTAATAGTAATGATTTTGATAATGTATTACAAAAAAGTTTATTAGATTATCATTTGGTACAGGAAGAAGACAGGATATATCATGTCTCACAATATAAAGCAGAAACAAAGATAGCATCATTTCTGGAAAGTTTTCCATATTATCAATTAGATCCATACGATAAAACGATATATAATGTCACTTTAGATAAACTGCAGCAAGAAATTACCTATAATGATAAACAATTAGAGGCCATTCATACATTCTTTAAAAATGATCTTATGATCATTACTGGAGGTCCTGGTACTGGTAAGACTACTATTGTTAAAGCGTTATGTGAAATGTTTAAAAAACTATATCCATCTAATTCCTTAGTCTGTATTGCACCAACTGGCAGAGCAAGCAAAAGAATGTCGATGATATGTGATGTTAAAGCCAGTACGATTCATTCCTTATTAGCATGGAATCTTGAGACTAACACTTTTGGCAAGAATGAAAAAGAGCCGTTAGATGTAGATGTATTGATCATTGATGAGTTTTCAATGGTAGATAACTGGTTATTTTATAATTTATTAGCTGCTAGTATCAATGTAAAGAAAATATGTATCATCGGTGATGAAAATCAGTTACCTTCTGTTAGCTGTGGTGCCTTATTGCATGATCTGATAAATGCTGATATTTGTCCTGTAATAAGACTTGATCATATCTATCGTCAGCAGATCGGTAGTGATATTATTAATCTGGCTTATGATATTATCAATAATAATGTTGATTTTCAAAATTATCATAATGGCTTATTATTTGTTGAATGCAATAAATTTCAGGTGAAGGATATCGTAGTAAATATTGTTAATAAAGCTATAGATAAAGGTTATGACTTAAATGATATCCAGGTTCTATCAAGTATGTATAAAGGATTAAGTGGTATCGATAATTTAAATAATGCCTTACAAAATGCTTATAATCCTTATGATATAAATAAAAAAGAGATCAGATATGGTTATCAGATCTTTAGGGAGCATGATAAGATACTACAGCTTAAAAATCAGATCGATGATGATGTTTATAATGGTGATATTGGAATAATAGAAGAGATCGTTTTACCAGATGAAATTGATGGTCAATATCATATAATTGCTAATTTTGATGGTATATTTGTTGAATATACTAATGATAATATAGAGAATATTACGCATGCTTATTGTATATCAATACATAAATCGCAAGGTAATGAATATCCTATCGTTATTGTTCCAGTATTTAAAGAACATATGATCATGATGCATAAAAAGTTAATATATACTGCTATAACACGTGCTAAAAGTTCTTTGATCATTATCGGTGAAAAAGAAGTATTTAATAAGGCTGTTACTACTAATGATCGTCATATTCGTCAAACAACGCTTATATCGAGATTTAATAAATGATTAATACTTGCGAATTTATTTAATTGTGTTATTATAAATTAGTCAAATCGAAATAAAGATAAGTAGTATTGA
This sequence comes from Erysipelotrichaceae bacterium, assembly GCA_022780745.1. Lineage (GTDB taxonomy): Bacteria > Bacillota_I > Bacilli_A > Erysipelotrichales > Erysipelotrichaceae > JALEVB01. The sequence continues at coordinate 22,273 of JALEVB010000018.1, read as the reverse complement.
TGATAGTCTTTTAGAAAGAAGATGGCTGATGAAAATCTTTGATATCATGAATATGAAGCTACTTTATAGAGCGTTTAAAAAACGACGTTTAACTTCACGTTACGAAGTAATTAAGAGCATATCTTGATAATAGATATGAAATAGGATGGTACCGCGATGATTTCGTTCCTAGTGAACAAAAATCATCGCTTTTTAATTATTTAGGAGGAGAAAATGAAACAATTAACAGGTAATCAGGTAAGAGCTATGTTTTTGGAATATTTTAAGCAACATGGCCATATGGTTGAACCAGGAGCTAGTTTAGTTCCTCATGATGATCCAACATTATTATGGATCAATGCTGGTGTTGCAGCATTAAAGAAATATTTTGATGGTCGTGAAAAACCAGCATGTAATCGTATTACTAATGCTCAAAAAAGTATTAGAACTAATGATATTGAAAATGTTGGCAAGACAGCCAGACATCATACTTTCTTTGAAATGTTAGGTAATTTCTCAATTGGTGATTATTTTAAAGAAGATGCTTTAAAATTTGCCTGGGAATTCTTAACAAGTCCTGAATGGATAGGTTTTGATAAAGATCGCATGTATGTAACGATTTATCCAGATGATACAGAAGCATATCGTATCTGGACAGAAGTCAATAAGATCGATCCAAGTCATATTTTAAAAACATATGATAACTTCTGGCAGATAGGTGAAGGTCCAAGTGGTCCGGATTCTGAAATATTCTATGACCGTGGTCCTAAATATGATCCAGAAGGATTAGGTGAAAAACTATTCTTTGATGAAATGGAAAATGATCGATATATCGAAGTATGGAATATTGTATTTTCACAATATGATGCTAAAGAAGGGGTAGATCGTAAAGATTTTAAAGAATTACCTCAGAAAAATATTGATACTGGTATGGGTCTAGAAAGACTAGTTGCTCTGATCCAGGATGGTGAAACCAACTTTGATACTGATTTATTCTTGCCTATCATTAATGCTACGGCTGCTATGGCTAAATATCCATACGAAGGTGAATATAAGATGGCATATCGTGTTATTGCCGATCACATCAGAACTGTTACTTTCGCTTTGGCAGATGGTGCTAACTTCTCTAATGAAGGTAGAGGTTATGTATTAAGAAGAGTATTAAGAAGAGCTGTTAGATATGGTATTAAATTAGGTATTTCTGGTGCTTTTATGTATAAGCTAGTAAAAGTTGTTGCAGATAATATGATTGATTTCTATCCATATTTACAAAATAAAGTTAGTTTGATTGAAAAACTAGTTAAAACTGAAGAGGAGACTTTCCATGCAACATTAACTAATGGTGAAAAACTATTAAAAGATGTAATGGATAAAAATGTTGATACTAAAGTAATCGATGGTGAAAGTGTATTTAAATTATATGATACATATGGTTTCCCTAAAGAATTGACCCAAGAAATAGCTCAAGATGCAGGATATCATGTTGATATGGCTGGTTTTGAAACTCAGATGAATCTTCAAAAAGAACGTGCTAGAAATGCTCGTGATGATTCTCAATCTATGGCTAGTCAATCTAAAGATCTAATGGACTTTGAAACTGAAAGTATCTTTACTGGATATACTGATCTAAAGTGTACAGCTAAAGTAATTGGCTTATTCAAAGATGGTCATAAAGTAGATGTATTAGAAGATAATGGTGATATCATCCTTGATAATACATGTTTCTATGCTGAAAGTGGTGGTCAGGTTGCTGATACTGGTATTATTTATAATGATAACTTTAAAGCTGATGTAACTGATGTTAAGAAGGCTCCACATAAACAGCATTTACATCATATCGATCATATTGAAGGAACATTAAAACTTAATGATGTGATAAATGGTAAGATCGATGAAGAAAAACGTTTAAAGATCAAAGCTAATCACTCTTCATTACATTTATTACAAAGTGCTTTGATAACAGTATTAGGTGATCATATTGCACAGGCAGGTTCTTATGTATGTGATGAATATGCAAGATTTGACTTTACACATTTTGAAAAAGTAAATGAAGAAGATCTAAATAAAGTTGAAAAGATCGTTAATGAATTCATAAATCAAGAAATTGAAGTAGTTACAGAAGTATTGCCAATCGAAGAAGCAATGAAGAAAAACGCTATTGCATTATTTGATGAAAAATATGGTGATAGTGTTAGAGTTGTTGAAATGGGTAAAGCTAGTACTGAATTCTGCGGTGGTACACATGTAACTAACACTTCACAGCTTGGATCATTTAAAATTGTTTCTGAAGAAAGTATCGGTAGTGGCACAAGACGTATTACTTGTGAAACTAAGATGTGCTCATATCAGGATCTAAAAGAAAATGAGATTAGATTGAATAATGTTGCGAAGATGTTAAAGCAGAAATCTACTTTAAATCTTGAAGAAAAAATCGCACAATTAATTGAAGAAAATAATCAATTGAAAAAAGAAGCTGCAAAACAAAAAGAAAAGATGATGATGCTAGAAGCTGATGAAGTTGTTAGTAAAGCTGTTAACATCAATGGTTTAAATACAATTATCTTAAAGATGGAAAATGTTGAAAATGTTAAAGCTTATGCTGAAGCATTAAGAAATAAATGTGAAAATGCTTTTGTCTTTATTGCCAATGTTAATAATGATAAAGTAGTTTATGTTTGTGCATTAAGTAAAGCTGCTATTCAAGCTGGTTATAAAGCTGGTGATATCGTTAAGATGGCTGCTGTTAAATCAAATGGTAATGGTGGAGGAAAACCAGATCTAGCTCAATCTGGTGGTAAAGATATTACTAAAGTTGATGAAGTATTAGCTGATATTAGAAACTTAATAAAATAATGAATAAAGATCAATTACGAAAGCTTTATAAAGATATTAGAAATAATATAAATAATAAAGCTGAAAAAAGTTTGGTTATTAATCAGAAAGTTATTAGTAGCAAATATTTTAAGCAAAGTAACATCATTGGTCTATATGTTAATATAAGTAGTGAAGTTGATACTTCACTACTTATTAATATATGCCTAAAAGATAAAGTTTTAGCGCTGCCAAGAGTTAATGGAGATACTATGGACTTTTATCTTATTAATAGTATTAATGATCTTAAAGAAGGCAGCTTTCATATTTTAGAACCTAAAGATTATTGTCAGAAAATAGATGTGAATGATTTAGATCTTGTCATAGTACCAGGAATTGTATTTGATCATAATAACTATCGTATTGGCTATGGTAAAGGATATTATGATAAATATCTTCAAAATTATCAGCATATTGCGATAGGTATCGCATATTCTAAACAAATTGTCGAACATATCGATCATGATGAATATGATATTAAACTTATAGATGTTTATACTGAAGATGACTAATAATATCTCAATCTTGAAAACTATTACATTTGAAAGTATAATAATAAAAAAGGAAGTGATACTATGAATAAGAATACAGAAACTATGAGCTTCAGTTCTGATGAAATCAGAAGAGAAAATATTCGTCAGGTATTAAAATTAACACAGGAAGCATTAGAAGAAAGAGGATATAACGCGATTAACCAGTTAGCTGGCTATTTGATCAGCAATGATCCAGCATATATCTCTAGTCATAAGAATGCTCGTAGCATTATTCAATCAGTTGAAAGACATGAATTAATTGAGGAATTGGTACGCTTCTATTTAGAAGGAAATAAATAATGCGAGTATTAGGCTTAGATTTAGGTAGTGTAACTTGTGGTGTTGCCGTTAGTGATCCATTAAAAATTGTTGCCAGAAGCGTTGAAACTATCCGCTTTCCTGCTGAGGAAAATGATATCGCAGTTGATAGGATCAAACAGCTATGTAAAGAATTAGATGTAGATACCATTGTTTTGGGTTTACCTAAACATATGAATAATGATATTGGTATTAGAGCTCAGATTGCATTGGAATTTAAAGATAAACTGGAAGATGCTTTAAATATAAAAGTAGTTATGGTTGATGAAAGATTAACCACAGTAGCAGCTAATAAAGTATTATTATCTGCAGATGTTTCTAGAAAAAAACGTAAGAAAGTCATCGATCAGATGGCAGCGGTACAGATTTTACAAGGATATTTAGATAGAGGATGTTAGGGCGTTTATTCGCCCTTTATTTAGGAGGATACAATGGAAGATAATAAAATGATCGTTTATGATGAACAAGGTAATGAAATAGAAATGGAGATAATGTTTACTTTTGATGATGATAATCACAATAGTTATGTTATTTTCTTTAATCCTAAAGATGAAGATGAAAATGTATATGCAGGTAAATATAATGAAGATGGTCAACTAGATACTGATCTTACTGAAGAAGAATTTGCAATGTGTCAAGAAGTATTAGGTGCTTTTGAAGATGAAGAAGAAAATTAAAAAAAGAAAGCTGAAAATTGGTAATTTATTAGTTCTTGTTGCGTTTTTATTGGTGATTATTTTTGGTATATCATTTATGTATTATCAAAATAATTTAAAAGCTGTTTCCAGCAATAGTAATGAGATAGTATTTACTATTGAACAAGGTGATACAGTAAATAATATCGTTGATAGATTGGAAAAAGAGAATATTATAAAGAATAAAATGGTCACTCTTATTTATGCTAAATTAAATAATCTAACCAACATTAAAATGGGTACTTATATTTTAGATAACAGCTGGGATACAGATAAGATACTTACTTATTTGAACTCTTCGACAACAGCTTTAACTAATACTGTTAGTATTACTTTTATTGAGGGTGACTGGGCTAAACATATAGCAACTAAAATTAGTGAAAACACTAATGTTAGCTATGATGAATTAATTGCTCTATGGAATGATGAAGCTTATGTGAGATCTTTACAGCAGGATTATCCTTTTATTACTGATGAGATCTTTAATGGTGAGACTAGATGTCTGCTTGAGGGTTATTTAAGTCCAAATACCTATGAGTTTTATAAAGAAACCAATGCTTATGATGTTACTAAAACTATTTTAAATCAGACTTTGAAAGTATATAATAAGTACAAAGAGCAGATGAAAAATAGTGAATTAAGTATTCATGAGATCTATACTTTGGCTTCAATTGTACAATATGAAGCAAGTAAGGTTGATGATATGAAAATGATTGCTCAAGTATTTTACAATCGTTTAGCAATCAATATGCCTTTACAAAGCAGTGTTACTGTTTGTTATGCATTAGATATAGAAAAAGATGATGATTGGATCAAATGTGAAGTTAATCCTAACTATGATTCTTTATATAATACTTATAAATATAATGGTTTGCCTCCAGGACCTATTCTAAATCCAGGAGAAAGTGCCATTGATGCTGTATTAAATCCTGAATATAATGAATATTATTATTTTATGGCAGATGTTTATGGAGATGGTACAGTTTACTATGCTAAGACTTTAGATGAACATAATGCTAATGTTAATAAATATCTCAAATAGGAGGATAAGCTTATGAAACCTATTATTATTGGAATTGCAGGAGGTAGTGCTTCTGGCAAAACTTCGATTGCTAAGATCATTCAGGATACTTATAAAGATACTAATTCGGTAGTTATTATACGTCAGGATGATTATTATAAAGATCAGTCTTCTAAAACAATGGAAGAAAGAGTTAAGACTAATTATGATCATCCATTAGCATTTGATAATGATTTTCTAATTGAACAATTAAATATGTTATTAAATCGAAACAGTATCAATAAGCCAGTATATGATTTTGTTAATCATACAAGAAGTAGTATCACAGAAGTAATTGAACCTTGTGATGTAATTATTTTAGAAGGCTTATTTGTCTTGGAAGATGAAAATATTCGTAAGATGTTAGATATTAAAGTATATGTTGATACAGATGCTGATATCCGCTTTATTCGAAGACTTACAAGAGATGTTGAAGAAAGAGGCAGAACTATTCATTCGGTTATTGAACAGTATACTAAAACGGTTAAGATCATGCATGAAACCTTTGTAGAACCTAGTAAAAAATATGCTGATCTTATCGTTCCAGAAGGTAAATCTAATACGGTCGCTATTGATTTGTTATGCACGAAAATTGGTAGTATAATTAATTATCATGTGATATAATCTAACATGTTAAAAAGTAAGGAGAGAATTACATGGAAGAAAAAATTTATGTAACCGAGGAAGGTTTAAAGGACTTACAGGAAGAATATAATAATTTAGTACATGTTGTACGTAATGAAGTAAAAGAAGAATTAAAAGCTGCAAGAGCTCAAGGTGACTTATCAGAAAATGCTGATTATGATGCTGCTAGAGATCGTCAGGCTAAAGTTGAAGCAAGAATTGCTGATTTGGAAGTAATGCTTGCAAATTATGAATTGATCGATACTTCTAAAACCAAAAGTAAAGTAGTTAGAATTGGTTCTACTGTTACTTTATTATTTATGGACATCAATAAAGAATTTGAATATAGTATCGTTGGTACTACTGAGGCTGATCCACTAAATGGTAAGCTTTCTAATGAAACTCCATTAGCTGAAGCCATTATTGATCATAAAGTTGGTCAAACAGTTACTGTCAATGTTGATAAACCATATGATGTAAAAATTGTTGCTGTAAAATAAGATAGGAATTTTTAAACTTTTAACATATATGACTTATAGAAAGAAGGGTCAGATATGTTAAAAGTTTTTATTATATTGGTAACTTTATGCAGTTTTTTTATAATTGATAAACAAATAATTGATTTAAAGCAATATGAAAAAGCAACCCTAAAAGTTGAAGTTAAAGGCAATGTAGCAAATCCAGGCATATTTGAATTAAATAAATATAGTGTTGTTAATGATGTTTTAAATGAAGCTATTGTTTTAGAAGATAGTGATTTATCCAGTATTAATCTAAATATGATTTTACAGGATAACGATGTAATATATGTACCTGCTAAAAGTGAGATCGTAAAGATATCGATCAATAGTGCAACAGTAGAACAATTATCAACTCTGGATGGTATTGGTGAAAAAACAGCTTTAAAAATTGTTGAATACCGCAATGAACATGGTTTTTTTAATAATATAGAAGATCTAATGCTGATACCTGGTATCAAACAGGCTAAGTTTGATAAGATCAAAGATCATATTAGCTTATGATCATTACGATACTAATTCTTTTATATAGCTATTTAGCTAGTAAATTATTCTTTGTAGGTATTTTTGTTATCTTTGTATTATTAAAATTTAATAAGAAAAAAATATTGCCGTTATTAGTTATACTATTATTAGTAAGTCATCCATGTTTTCATCATTATCCTGATGTTAATGAAGCATATATCATTGATATTAAGCCAGGATATGCTATTGGTATTTGTCAGTTTCAAAAAGTTATAATATACCATGATACAGATTTAAATTATGATAGTGTAATTAGTTTTAGTAATGATTATGATCTTATACCAAGCAATAGTCATTTTTTTAGTTTTGATAGTGGTTCTAATTACCATCGACAGAATATTCATTATCAGATAAATGCTAAAAATATTGTTGTTAAGAAACAATATTTTTCTTTACGTAGTTTATTATATAAATATAGTAATAGTTATATTAAAAAGTTTGTTTTTAATATCAATGATGATAATAATATCCTTAATGGTTTTGTTAATAGTGGTTTTAGCTTTATTGGATTTATATATCTTGTTAGAATGATATTAAAGCCATATATTAAAGATGAGATATATCTAAAGATCGAGTTATTTATTATTATCTTTTTTGCTTTATTTTATCATTTTAATTATGTTACTTTTAGATTATTGTTTTCACGCTTAATTAAATTAAGAGTTAAAGATGAAAAAGTATCTTTGTCATTTTTGATAATTGCAAGTCTTATTCTTTATCCAGGGGTTAATTATAGTTTAAAATTTTTGATACCAGTTGGATTAGGTCTGATTAGAATATTTAAATATGATAAAAGTTATAATTATTTATATCTATTATTTCTTCAGGGTGCTTTGTTTAATAGTATTAATATTCTAATGTTATTTTGTTATCGTTATTTTGTTTATATTCTTGGTTTATGCTTTGTTTTAAGCTTTTTTAGCTTGTTTTTTAATCTAGATGGTATTTATATCTTTCTCAATGAAATCTTTGTTATGATCAATAGTTTTAAGCTTTATGGTAATCCTATAGGCTTATTAAGCATATTAATAACTATTATTTTATATCATAGACCAAAACTATTAATAGGCATATATCTAATTCTATTATTAAGCAAATCATTACATCCATTTGCCAGTGTTAATTATATTAATGTTAATCAGGGAGATGCGATACTTATCAAGGATATTTTTAATCAGCATGTATATCTTATTGATACCGGCAAAAAAAGTTCCTATATCTATCTAAAAAATTATCTTCATGCATTACAGATCGATAAGATAGATATCTTGTTTATAACCCATTATGATGAAGATCATTGTGGTAATATCGATGATTTAAAAAAAGATTTTACCATAGATAGGATAATTGATTATCATTTCAATACTTTGATCGATCATTATAGTTTTTATGACCTTAATAACATCATTTCGTTAGACAAAAATCAAAGCTCGCTAGTTATTCTAACCAATATTAATGATCAAGATCATCTTTTGATGGGGGATGCAGATGTATATGTAGAAAAACAGATCATTAGCGAATATGATGATCTAGATATTGATTATTTAAAATTGGGACATCATGGCTCTATTACCAGCAGTTCGATTGAGTTTCTTAATGTCACAAAACCTAAATTATCTATCATATCCAGTGGGATCAACAGCTATAATCATCCATCACCCATTATTATCAAAAGACTCAATAATAATAAACTGGCATATCTAAATACCAAGGAAGATGGGGATATTATGATAATTAATAATTTATTTTTTGATATCATACTTACATCAAATAAAAAAATTGGTATAATACCAAAGAGGTAATAAGTCATGATATATGTAATAAGTGGTAATGAAGGATACTTGGTAAAATCAAAAATTGATGAGATCATAAATGATCATCAGGATGCCAGTATTATCAAGTTTGATATGATGGATAAGAATGTTACGATATATGACATTATTGCTGAATGTAATACGATAGATCTATTTGCTGATAAAAAGATCGTTTTAGTTGAGAATCCTTTATTTTTAAGTGCTAAAACCAATTTAAATGATAATGAATATCAGCAATTGATCGATTATGCCAATAATGGTAATAGTGATTGTGAATTGGTGTTTTATGGCAATATTGAAATAGATAAACGCAAAAAGATCAATAAAGTGTTTAATAAATTAGCTAGATATATTACTTTTGATAAGATGGATAGTAAAGAGTTTAATAATTATGCAAAAGAATATATTAAAAAGAATTTAAGTAATATCGATAATGAAACCATCAATTACTTATTATCTATAATTAGTAATGATCTAACTTTGTTTCATAATGAAATAGCAAAATTAGCTTTATATGATGGTAAGATTACAAAAAAGATCATTGATAAATTAATTGATAGACCATTAGATGATGATGTTTTTAGTTTAACTAATGCAATAATTGCTAATAACTTTTCAAAAGCTTTTAAGAAATGGAATGATTTAAAGGCTTTAAATAATGAACCAATTGCAATCAATCTGATATTAGCTAATCAGTTTCGCTTTATGTATCAGGTAAGAGTATTAATGGAATATGGCTATAGTGAAAAAGAAATAACTAATAAGTTAAAAGCTCATCCATATCGGATAGCTATTACCCTTAAGAATGTACAAGGCATAAAATCAAAGAGAATATTAGCTATTTTGGCTAAATTAGCTAAATTAGATCAGGGGTTTAAAAATGGTACTATTGATCGTAATATTGGATTAGAAAAAGCATTGATAGAAATAATGAGGTAGTTTATGCAATCGATTAAAGAATTATATAAAATAGGTAGAGGTCCAAGTAGTTCACATACCTTGGCTTGTGAAAGAGCATGTAAATTATTTATTGAAGAATATGGTTTATTATCACGCTATGAAGTAGAACTATATGGATCTTTATCACTTACTGGTAAAGGTCATATGACTGATAAGATCATTATTGATACTTTAAAACCAGCTTTATGTGATCTTGAGTTTAAATTAAATTGGGAAGAAGAATTTCCTAATGGTTTTTATATTAAAGGGTATAATTCACATGATAAATTAGTTGCGAAATGGACGATCTTTTCTATTGGTGGAGGATCTATTAAGATCAAAGAAAAGAAACTTCATTATAATGATGAAATATATGATGAAAAAAGTTTAGATGAGATCAAGCATTACTTAGATGAACATAATATTGATCTATATACCTATATAGAGCAGCATGAGGATGATTTAGAAGATCATTTATATCAGGTATTATATGCAATGATCAAGAGTGTTGAAAATGGTTTAAATCAATCAGGAGAGCTTCCTGGTAAACTTCATGTTTTAAAAAGTGCTAAGGATCTTTATATCCAGTCATTAAATATTGAAGATCCTATTGAAAAACAGAAATTAACATTGATGGCTTATGCATATAGTGCTAATGAAGAAAATGCCAGTGGACATCAGGTAGTTACAGCACCTACATTAGGTGCATGTGGTATCTTAGCAGCTATTATGACTTATTATTATAAAAATCTTCATACTTCAAGAACTAAATTAGTTAGATCCTTAGCAGTTGCAGGAATATTTGGCAATCTTATCAAACAAAATGCCACTATTTCTGGAGCTGTGGGTGGATGCCAAGCTGAAGTAGGTGCAGCATGTGCTATGGGTTGTGCAGCTATTGCCTATCTTGAAGGATTAAGTTTAAAACAAATAGAATATGCAGCTGAAATAGGTATTGAACATCATTTGGGATTGACATGTGATCCCGTGGGAGGATATGTTATCATACCATGTATTGAAAGAAATGCGGTTGCTACATTAAGAGCTTTTGATGCAGTTGTATTAAGCAAATACATGTCTAAGATCAAAGATAATAAAGTTACTTTTGATACCGTTGTACATACGATGAATTATACTGGCAAGAAATTAGCTTATGAATTAAAAGAAACCAGCCTGGGAGGATTGGCAAGTGAATTCAAAGAAGAATAGGGTAGAGATCTTAGCTCCGGCTGGTGATCTTGAAACATTGAAATTAGCAATCAATGCAGGAGCTGATGCCATATATCTTGGATTAAATAATTTTGGAGCACGAGCTTTTGCCAAAAACTTTTCATATGAAGAATATGAAGAAGCTATCGCTTATGCTCATCTTAGAAATGTAAAGATCTATGTCACAATGAATACATTGCTAAATGAAGATGAAATATCTAATGCCATTAAACAAGTAGATTATTTATATGAACATCAGGTCGATGCATTAATCATCCAGGATCTAGGTTTACTAAATATTGTTTCACAAAAATATCCTGATCTAGAATTACATGCATCTACGCAAATGCATATACATAATCGCTCTGGAATTAAGTTTTTAAAAGACAAAGGAATTAAGAGAGTAGTCTTAGCTAGAGAAACACCTTTAGCAGTTATCGAAGAGTGTCAAAAAGAGAATATTGATATTGAAATATTTGCTTATGGAGCTTTGTGCGTTAGTTATAGCGGACAATGCTTAATGAGTTCATGTTTAAAAAATCGCAGTGGCAATAAGGGTATGTGCGCTCAAAACTGCCGAATGATATATGAGGTCAAAGATCAAAATAACAAACTATTATCTAGTAATAAATATCTGCTTAGTACATCAGATTTAAATATAATCAATGATCTTCCTAAATTATTAGATTTAAATATCTGCAGTTTAAAAATAGAAGGAAGAATGAAAAGAAGTGAATATGTTGCAAAAGTAGTAAGTATATTCAAAGAAGCAGTAGATGCTTATTATGATAATAAAGCTTATAAATTATCTGATAAACAATTAGAAGAACTAAAGGTTTTATTTAATCGTGGCTTTACATCTGGTTTGATCTTTGATCAAAATGGCAAAGATTTCTTTAATCAATATCGACCTAATCATATGGGAATTGAGATTGGTAAAGTTATTAAGTATCACAATAAAAGGGTATATATTAAACTAAGTAAAGATTTAAATCAAAATGATGGTATAAGAATCGTAGGTAAGAAAGATATAGGCTTAAATTGTAATTTTATCTATTTAAATAACCTATTGGTAAATCATGCAGATAAAGGTTCTATCATTGCTTTAGAAGTAAATGATTATGTTGAAAATAATGCTATGGTCGTTAAAACCACTGACTATATTTTAAATAATCAGATCAAAAATGAATTTGGTACTTATAAAAAACGTTTTAATATCAAAATGTATTTTGAGGCAAAACTTGATAAACCATTAAAACTAATAGTTGAGCACAAGAATTATCATATTGAAGTAACAAGCGAGATGTTATGTCAGCAAGCCATCAATAAACCTACTGATAAAGACAGGATCATTTCACAGTTAAGTAAGATAAATGATACGATATATAAAATTGAAAGTATTGATGGCATATGTGATGAAATCTTTATCAGTATCAAAACGATCAATGATCTAAGAAAGAAAGCTTTAGCTTTATTAGATGAAAAAAGACTTGATATTTATCCTAGTCGCAAAGCAAAAGAGTATAAACCATTATCAAATAATGAATATCATACTAAACAGATATTTGTTCAGATTCAAAATGAAAGCCAATATCAATTACTTAAAGATAAAAACTATTTATTATTTACTAATGTTTCTTCATTATTAAAAAAATATTCAGATCTTAATGTACTGCAGTATGTCGTAAATGAAAATAGTGAATATCATGATCGTAAATATAGTATCATTAGTGAAATTGGCGGATTGCAATGCAAATCAGAACTTATTGCGAATACCACATTGAATGTAACAAATAGTTATGCTTTAGAGTTTTTATTACATTATGGAGTATATTGTGTTATATTATCTAATGAGCTAGATGAACATATGATTCAAAAGATCATATATGCTTATATGATGCGACATAACTTTAAGCCAAATGTTGCGATTTGCAGTTATGGCAAAATTGATCTTATGCATATCAAAGCTGATTTTCTATTTGATAAAGCATTTAAAAATATCAGTTATAAAGATGTTACACTCAATGATTTTCAAAATAATCATATTAAGATATATGAGGATGATATGCACATCAAGCATTTATATAATGTTATTCCAAGAGAATTTAAAAGTGATCTAGTATCCAATTATTTTATTAAATTAACAGATGAGGAGAATAGTTATGAAAAAGTTTTTAGAGGATTTTAAAACATTTATCGCAAGAGGAAATGTAGTAGATATGGCCGTTGGTATGATGATAGGTTCTGCCTTTGGCAAGATCGTTACATCATTAGTTAATGATATCGTTATGCCACTTATTTCATTATTAATTTGTAGTGCTGATTTTTCATCATTAAAGATCTTATTAGTAGAAAATGGTGAGAATTCTACTTATTTAGCTTATGGAAATTTTATTCAAAATGTTATTGATTTTCTGATCATCGCTTTTTGTATCTTCTGTGCAATTCGCATAATAGCTAAATTTAAAAAACCAGAAGAACCTGTTAAGGAAGAAGCACCAAAAGATAGTGATGAATTAATTGCTTTAAAAAGAATAGTTGAATTATTAGAAAATAAAAAATAGTTTCTTAAAGCCTTATTTATCTTTATAATAAGGCTTTATTTTGTTATAATTTATTGTTGTTAAAGGAGAATATTAATGTTCTTAAAAAGAATAGAAATGCAGGGATTTAAGTCTTTTGCAGATAAGGTAGTCATCAATTTTGAACATAATATTACTGGTGTAGTAGGGCCAAATGGCTGTGGTAAAAGTAATATTACTGATGCAATAAGATGGGTATTAGGAGAACAATCTGCTAAAAGTTTAAGAGGAACAAGTATGACAGATGTTATCTTTGCTGGTAGCCAGGATCGTAGAATGGTTAATATGGCTGAGGTAACATTGGTTTTTGATAATGATAATCATGCATTAAATAGTGATTTAAAAGAAATTGAAGTTACTAGAAGGATCTATCGTAATCAAGAAGCTCAATATCTTATCAATCGTAATCCTGTACGTTTAAAGGATATAATCGATCTGATATTAGATAGCGGTTTAGGTAAAGATTCTTTAAGTATGATCTCACAAGGCAATATTACTAGTTTTGCAGAAGCTAAGCCAATAGATCGAAGAGCAATCTTTGAAGAAGCTGCTGGGGTAGCAAAATATAAGAAAAGAAAACTGGAGTCTTTAGCAAAACTGCAGCGTACCAAAGATAATATTGATCGCTGCAATGATATTATCATCGAACTAGAGAAACAGGTATCACCATTAAAAAGACAAGCTAAAAAAGCTAAAATATATCGTGAAAAGAAAGAAAGACTGCAACAGATAGAAATTGCGGTATTAGTTGACGATATCAAAACAATTAATGAACATATCGAAAATGCAAAAAAAGATCTTTTTGATATTGAAACCAAAATTACAATGTATCAGACATCTATTCAGATCCAGGAAAATGAAATACTTGATCAAAAACAGCTTATTAATTCTTTAGAAAGAGATATTAATAATCTACAGGAAAGTCTGATGCATGTTGTTAATGAGATCCAGATCTTAGAGAAAAGAAAGACAGAATTGGATGAGAAACGTAAATATGCCATCGAAACTGGAAGTAAACAACAAAAGAGCATTGAGATCAAACAACTATTAAGTGAAGCAAAGATAGAATATGATGATCGTTTAAATCGTTTAAATCTATTAAAGAAAGATATTGAACTTTTAAGCACCCAATTAAGTAATACAGCTTTTGACATTAGTGAATATTATCAGAAGAATGAAGAATGTTTGAATTATCTGCATCGATTAGCAAATCGTAAAGAAGTATTGGAAAATATGAGCAGATCACCTTTTAATAATCAGCAAGGTGTAAAAAACATCATGGAGAATAAGAATAGTCTAAATGGTGTTTTAGAAGTAATAGCTAAGTGTTTCAAAGCTAAAGATGGTTATGAAGAAGCAATCAGCATTGCTTTAGGACAGGCAATGTATAATATCGTTACAAAAGATGAAAAAAGCGCTAGAAATGCTATTGATTTTTTAAAGAAAAATCAATGCGGTAGAGCTACCTTTTTACCATTGAATGTTTGCAAGAAAAAATGGATCAGTAAAGAACATTTGATCATTTGTCAAAATAGCAAAGGTTATTTAGGTATAGCTAGTGATTTCGTTGAAAATGAGTCAATATATGATGCAGTTAAAGATCTTTTATTAAATAACATCATCGTTGTTGATAAACTAGAAAATGGTAATGAACTTAATAAGCTATTAAATTATAACTATAAGATCGTTACTTTAGATGGCGATGTTATTTATAAGGGTGGTTCTATGAGCGGTGGTAAGATCAAAAATAGTACCAGTCTTATTACTTTAAATAAAGAAATCAATGATATCAATACTAAACTAGTTAGTGCTAAAGCAACTAGTGATCTAGCATTTAAGACTTTAAATGATGCTAAGAATAAAAAAGCTGACATTGAAAGTTTATTAATGGAAAAAAGAATTCAACTGGCTCAGTTAGAACCTATTGTTGATGTCAAAAGATCAAAATATGAAAAACTTAAGAGTGATCTGGAATTATTAGATCCTAATAATAATGAAGATGTTAGTTTTTCTGATGATATTATTACTAATTTAAATAGCGCTTATAGTCAAAGAGATGATATTACAACATCTATCAAACTTAAACGTGAAAATCGTATGAAGCTATATAATGATAATGATCGTAAGGAACAGCAGCTAAAACAGATTAGAAAAGACTTACAGGCAGCTCTTAATTTAAATAATGATATTAAGATATCAATGGCAAAAAGTGAGACTAAACTAGAAAATAGCTTAAATAGACTTTCTAGTGAATATAAGATGACTTATGAATATGCATTAAATCTAAATATTGAACATATTGAAAATGCTAGAGAAGAGGTTATGATATTACGTCAGGAGATCGAAGCACTTGGTAATGTTAATATGAATGCTCCTGAAGAATATGAAGAAGTTAATAGCAGATATGAATTCTTGAATAAACAAATAGAGGATCTAAATAACTCTAAAGATAAATTATTAAAGGCTATTGATGAGATGGATATGGTAATGACTAAACAGTTTAAGCAAATGTTTAATGCCATAAATAATGAATTTAATGATACCTTTAGACAATTATTTGGTGGTGGAAAAGCAAAACTAATACTGGAAGATAGCTCAGATATCTTAAATACTGGTATTGATATTGATGTCCAGCCTCCTGGAAAAGCAGTTCAAAATATCAGATTATTCTCTGGTGGAGAAAAGGCTTTAATTGCCATTTGTGTAATTTTCTCAATACTTAAGGTAAAACCTGTACCATTGATCATATTTGATGAGGTGGAGGCAGCACTAGATCAGGCTAATGTAGAAAGATTTGCTAAATATCTAAAAACATTTGCTGATCATACACAGTTTATCGTCGTTACACATCGTCCAGGTACTATGGAACAATGTGATGTTTTATATGGGGTTACGATGCAAAAACAAGGTGTTTCTCAAATGCTTAAGGTAGAATTATATGATGCGATAAAGATGGCTGATAAGCAAGATAAGGAGAATTAGATAATGGATTTTATTGATAAGATCAAGAGTAAATTTATTAAAAAAGATGATAAAGCTATATATCTTAGTGGTTTCAAGAAAACACATGATAGTTTGGGCAGTAAATTGAATGAAATGTCTTTTCATTATAAGGAAGTAAATGATGAATTTCTTGAACAGCTGACTATTGTTTTGCTTGAAAGTGATATTGGTATTGAAACTGCTGATCTGATATGTGAAAGACTAAAAGCTAAAGCTAATGAGTATCTGGTAGTTCCTTTTGAATCAGCTATTAATTTTCTACTTGAGATCATGGCTGAAATCTATAATGAATATGAAGATATTCCTGTAAAATATAATGAAAATGGTCCGACAGTAATTTTATTGGTAGGTGTTAATGGTTCTGGTAAAACTACAACTTGTGCTAAGCTAGTTAAGAAATATCAAAGTGAAGGTAAAAAAGTAGCGGTTGTTGCTGCAGATACCTTTAGAGCTGGAGCTATTGATCAGTTAGTTAAATGGGCTGATAAACTTAATGTTCATTGTGTAAAGGGTAGAGAAAATGGTGATCCTAGTGCTGCATTAGTAGATGGATGTCGTTATGCCAAAGAAAATGATATCGATATCTTATTATGTGATACAGCAGGAAGATTACAAAATAAGATAGGCTTGATGCATGAATTAGAAAAAATGTATAAAGTCGTTGGTAGAGAAATACCTGGAGCTCCTCACAATGTATGGTTATTATTGGATGCTACAACTGGTCAGAATGGTTTAAGTCAGGCTATGTTATTTAATGATGTTTGTGATCTTACTGGTATTATTTTAACTAAGATGGATGGTACTGCTAAAGGTGGTATTATCATTGCTATTAAGCATAAACTTCATATTCCTGTTGTTTATATCGGTTTAGGGGAAAA
Source organism: Erysipelotrichaceae bacterium (assembly GCA_022780745.1). Taxonomy (GTDB): domain Bacteria; phylum Bacillota_I; class Bacilli_A; order Erysipelotrichales; family Erysipelotrichaceae; genus JALEVB01. Next base: position 4,725 of record JALEVB010000018.1, on the reverse strand, counting down.
AGAAGATGATCTTAGACCATTTGATTTAGATGCTTATTTATATAGTATTTCTAGTGGTATTAAAAATGGATAAATTTGAAGTCAATGATCTTTTAGATTTTTATGATGTCTTGTTAACTGATAAACAGTTAAATATTTGTAATCTTTATTATCGTGAAGATCTTTCTTTACAAGAGATATCTGAAAATTTAAATATTTCTCGAGCAGGAGTATTTGACACGATCAAAAGATGTGAAACTATATTATTAGATTATGAAAACAAATTAAAATTATCGGATAATCATCAAAAAAGAATGGTTTTATATAGGCAAATAAAAGAGTATAATAAAAATGATGTTGACATAATTAATGATATTGTTGATAAACTGATAAATACTGAATATAGGGAGGTAAATGATGAGTAAAGTTATTTCAGTAAATGCTGGATCTAGTAGTTTAAAATTTCAATTGTTTGATATGCCTAGTGAAAATGTTTTAACTAGTGGACAAGCTGAAAGAATTGGATTGGAAGAGGGTATTTTTACTATTAAAGTTAATGGTGAAAAATTTGTTCAAAACTTACCAATTAAAGACCACAAAGTTGCTGTTAATTTATTATTAGAAGCTTTGATCAAACATAATATCGTTGCATCATTAGATGAAATTGATGCTGCAGGACATCGTATCGTTCAAGGTGGTGCTTATTTTGATAGCTCTGTTAAGGTTGATGAAGATGTTGTTAGCAAGGTTGAAGAATTATGTGAGTTAGCTCCTTTACATAATCCTGCTCACTTGATCTGTTATAATGCTTTTAAAGAAGCATTACCAAATATTGGTCATGTGTTTGTATTTGATACTGCTTTCCATCAGACTATGGGTCCTGAATCTTATTTATTCCCAGTTCCATATGAATGGTATGAAAATTATAAGATCAGAAGATATGGTGCTCATGGTACAAGCCATCAATATGTATCTCAAAGATGTGCACAATTAATGAATAAAGATGTTAAGGATCTAAATATTATTACTTGTCACTTAGGTAATGGTGCTTCTATTACAGCTGTTAAAAATGGTAAATGTATTAATACTTCAATGGGCTTAACACCATTAGGTGGTATCATGATGGGTACTAGAAGTGGTGACTTGGATCCAACTGTTGTATTCTATATGATGAAAAAATTAAATTGTACTCCTGATGAAATGGACACATATTTAAATAAGAAATCTGGTATGTTAGGTGTTAGTGGTATTTCTAGTGATGCTAGAGATGTTGAAGCTGCATGTGAAAATGGTAATGAAAGAGCTATTATTACTCAGGAATTATATGTAAATCGTGTAATTAATGTTATTGGTGGCTATGTAATGCAAATGGGTGGTGTAGATGCTATTGCCTTTACTGCTGGTGTTGGTGAAAATGATATTAAATTACGTGCTAAGATCTTAAAGGCTTTAACACCTGGTTTAGGCTTGGATATCGATTATGAAGCTAATAATGTTAGAGCTAAAGAAGCTTGTGTATCTACTGCTGATTCTAAAGTTAGTGTTTGGATCGTTCCTACTAATGAAGAAGTTGTTATTGCTAGAGATACAGTTAGAATTTTAGGTTTATAAGATGAAAAAATTAATTCTTAGTTATCTTGATCGTTATGATTCAATTTGTATCTTTAGACATACTAATCCTGATGGTGATGCATTAGGTTCACAGTTTGGTCTTAAACAATGGATCATCGATAATTTTCCTAATAAAAAAGTATATGCTTTGGGGCTAGAAACTGGTAACTATGAATGCTATAAGCAAATGGATGAAGCAAATGATGAAATAGTTGCTTCATCTTTAGCTATTGCCGTAGATTGTGCTAATCTTGCTCGTGTAGATGATCAACGTATTACTAGCTGTAAAGAGATCTTAAAGATCGATCATCATCCTAATGAAGATCAATATGGTAATGATAATATTGTTGATACTTCTAGTGCTGCCTGTTGTCAATTGTTAGTTGAACTATTAAAAGATATTGACAATACGGTTATTTCTAAGCTTTGTGCCGTTAATTTTTATCGTGGTATATTAACTGATAGTCTTAGTTTTAAAACCAGTTCTACAAGCTCTAAAACACTTGAAATAGCAGCTTATCTTGCTAATAAGGATATTGATATACCAGCAATTAATCGTGAATTGTTTGATGTTAGTATCGATGAATATCATCTAAGAACATTAACTAGAACAAAACTAAATATTATAGATAAATTTGGATATGTATTATTTACCCTAGAAGATCTAGCTGCAAATAATCTTACTGGTTCACAGGCTAGAAATACTGTACAAGAAATAAATGGTATTAAAGAATTGGAAGTAGTAGCTATATTCAATCAAAGAAGAGCAAGTGATAATTCAATAATATATGATGGTTCATTAAGATCTAAAACTGTAACGATCAATGATGTAGCAGTTAAATACCATGGGGGAGGACATAAGAATGCCTGTGGTGTTAATCATATGACTAGTGATGAATTTAAGCAGATTTTATTGGATTTACAAGCAAAATCTACAAATATGTGAATTTTCACATACTCTTAAAAAGCTGTTGATTTTTATATAGCAGTTGGTTAAAATAAATAACGCAAAGGAGATTTAAAAATGGAAAGTTTAAACAAAAAAGCATTAGTAGAACTAGTAGCTCAGAAAACTGGTAATACTAAAAAAGATACTACTGATTTAGTAGACCATGTATTTGAAGAAATTGCAAATGCATTAAAAGAAGGCGCTAAAGTTGATATTGCTGGCTTTGGTAAATTTGAAGTAAAAGAAAGAAGCGAAAGAACTGGTATCAATCCTCAAACTAAAGAAAATATCACAATTCCTGCAAGTAAAGTTCCTTCATTTAAAGCTTCTAAAACTTTAAAAGACTTTGTTAAATAAAAATAAAAAGAGGGTAACCTCTTTTTATTTTGCTTATATCAGATCTGAATTATAGAAATATAGGTTAATATGATAACCGCTGGTTAAAAATAATTTTAAAGCATCAAAATAGCTTAATTCATGATCATATTTTTCATTATTAATATTTTTTACATCGATCATATCATCGATACTGATACTTATACCACCATAGTTTTCGATATAAATACTATATATACCATGTTTAAATGGATCATATTTATGTTCTTGATTTAGTAGTAATGATAATACCTTCTGAAAATTAATGACTCTACATAGCTGATCATCATTATTTATAACATTATAGTTTTTTAAACTATCTAATATCTTTTTATCATAACTCATGATCAATAGATCAATTTCTTTGATGTTATATGTATCCATGAAAGAATGGATGATGGTTTCAATATTATAATTATATAAAACATGTATTTCATTAATATGTGAATGATCACTAACTAGATATCCTATTAGATTATCATTATGATAAATAGCATATCCACGATAATTCCACTGATTAATTGAATCTTTAAAATATTTCCTATCAATATAGATATCTTTGTTTCTAATACTATTTAGTTTTATTATTTCACTTTCATTTAAGTTATTAATATTGATAAAATTAAAAGAGGGGATAACTAGCTGTTTGTTATAGTTAAAACTGATAGTATAAGCTCCTAGAAGCTTTTCATAGCCAAAATGATGATAACGATCATATTTGCCACATAAGATCGCTAGATCATAATCATTATCTTCGATGATTTTATTAGCATTATTGATCATCAATTGCATGATACCTAGATGACGATAGTCAGGATGGACACAAACAGAACCGATAGTGGCAATTTTTAGAATATTATCATTAATATTCATATCGATAGGGTGAATACACATTGTTGCAATGATCTTATCTAAGTCTTTTACGATATAGTGTTCATTAATATATTCATCTAGATGCTGATATATCTTAGGTACACATTGAGTAAAATCGGTATCAAAACATAGCTGTAATAGATTTAGTATTTCGATCTGATCATTAATTGATGCTTTAATTAATTGATATTTCATATATACATGTTCTCCCATATAAATTATATCATTTATTATCTGTTTTTAGGCTATTTAACAGCTATTTTATAACAGATAGATAAATTATTAATGATTGAAAGAAACAAGTTAAAACATGTTAAAAATATCTTTTAATTTAATATAAAAAATAGATGTCTACTTGTAAAATACAATATGACATCCATAAATAATGATTAATCCAAAACAGCTGAAAAAAGATTAATTAAAGAATATGGATTTAACAAGCACTAGTACTTATATTTTAAGTTTAAAATAGATAAACAAAAATATCGTATAATATACATTATGCGAACTAAATAATATAAATAAAACTCCAGATATATGAAATCTGGAGCTATTTTTTCATATTATTACTAGCATCTTTTGTAAATAATGAAATAATAATATTTAAATATATGATATATATGATTATAGCAATTGCAAGTCTTACAATTGTTGATACTGTATAATTATATATAACAAGATCTTTCGATAATAAAACGATAAGACAAGGTACGATTATACCAAACTGATATAGATTAATGAACTTCTTAGCATTTTCTGTTATTTTATATGTTTTATTATCATAACGATAATGATTGTTTCCTTGTTTAATGGCATTGGCACATTCAAGTAATTGTTTATTCTTTAGTAATTGCATAAATACCTCTTTATTTTATATATGGTAATAATGATCTGCCATATTGTGTCGCTGGTACATCAAAATTATCAGCAACCGTTTG
>JALEVB010000150.1 GCA_022780745.1 Erysipelotrichaceae bacterium | reverse complement strand
GAAGCTAGTGAATATGTTGTTGAGTGTTTAAATAATGAGGGTATTAGTGATATTAATTATTATGAGATGAATTTCTATCAGGATCTTCCTGATGTTATTAATGATGGTACTATTGATGCCTGGATCATTAGTAAGGGTTGTCATGAGCTTAATTATGATTATCGTCATGATTATGATGTTGATAGCTATAAGATCATTGGTGAATATCGTATTCCTTATTATGAAGCTAAAGAGGTTGATCCTAATGTGGTTAAAAATGGCTTGTTGAATAAGCCATTTGCGATCATGATCACAGGTATTGATGAAAGAGTTGATCCTAGTAATTATAAAGCAGCTAGAAATGATGTTAATGTTTTAATGGTTGTTGATCCAGTTGAAAAACATGTATTAACTATTAGTTTTCCTCGTGATAGTTATATTAAAAATGTTTGTACGGGTGCTACGGATAAGTTAACACATTTTGGTATCAATGGTACAGAGTGTGTTAAGGATTCTATTGGTGAATTGCTGGATATTGAAATTGATTATTTTGTGCAGGCTAGTTTCTCTTCATTTGTTGATATAATTAATACTTTAGGTGGTGTGGAAGTTGATGTTCCATTAGATATGTGTATGGATCAGGATAGTTATCGTAATGTTAAACAACCTTATTGTTTAGAAAAAGGTGAAAGACAGTTATTATATGGTGAGTGGGCTTTAGCTTTGGCTAGAAATCGTAAATATGATGGTATTTATAATGGTGATTATGGCCGTATTAGAAATCAGGCTTTGATCATTAATGGTATTATGGATAGAATTGCTCAAAATCCATTTATCTTATTATGGGCTGGTATTGACTGGAAGATGGATAGTCTGGTTTATCATAATTTTGATGTGAAGGCTGATGATATTGCGGCACTATTTAATCTGGCATATGCTTTCTATGATGGTTATAGCGTAGATAATTATTTTGTTGATAATATTGGTGATACTACTGAAAGTGGTATGTCTATTGGTCGTATTCCAGAATATGCACTTGAAACAGCTAAATTAAAGGCTAAATATGTTTTAACTGGTGAAATTGATAAAGATAGTCCATATTATGAAGATGCGATGATTGGTTATGTTACTTTAGGTGCAGGTAATTATGAAGATAAATATATGGGCAATAGTTATTGTTTAAGTGATGATTGTACAATTGAGGAAGGTGAATAAAAGGCTATATATGTAGCCTTTTAAATTATGAGTACATATGTAATGAGTGATATTCATGGTAATCTTGATCGCTTTGAAAAAGTATTGAAACAGATAGATATTCAAGATGATGATAAGGTTTATATTTTAGGTGATGTTATTGACCGTAATCCTTATGGCATTGAAATTTTGTTAAGGATCATTGAAGATAAAAGGTTTGAGATGTTATTGGGTAATCATGAATATATGATGCTAGATTATCTAGATAAATATTATCAGAAAAAGAAAACTAGTGATGCTTTGAATTTGTGGGCGTTAAATGGCGGCATGGTAACCAGAAGTGCTTTTTTTAGATTGAGCAAGGATGAACAGTTAAGGATATATCATTACTTAAGGAATCTTGGTGTTGCTATATGTGATCTGATGGTCAATGATCATATGTTTTATCTGGTACATGCCAATGCGAATATGAATTATACCAAAGGTAAAGTTTATTGTGATGATATTGATGATCTATATAGCATGATATGGAATCGCCGTTATGATGATAGTATTATGTTTGATGATAGGACGATAGTTGCTGGGCATACGATCGTTGCTTATTATACGATGAATTATCAAGATCCTATGAGTATTTATTTTGATAGTGATGATATCAAAGATGCTTCATATATTGATTTAGATTGTGGCAGTGGGGCTAATAATATCATTAGTCGTTTATCTTGTTTAAGACTTGACGACTTTGAGTGTTTCTATGGTTAACTAATGCTATAATATTTTAGAAGGGAGATTATTTTAATGATATATACAATTACTTGTAATCCATCTATTGATTATGTAGTTAA
>JALEVB010000201.1 GCA_022780745.1 Erysipelotrichaceae bacterium | reverse complement strand
CGCATAGGCTTTATCTTCATCTACTTCAATACCAAAATCGCTTAATGCATGTTTTACTCGACCCACATACATTCCTTTATTATCTATTTCACCTGCTTTTTCTTTATCATAATAGACATCACTATAATGTCTACTTAAAATAAATAAATCCTTCTTCATCTTATCATCTATATATATGCCTTCACTTTCCAACGATTTAAAGTAAGGAAGTGAGACATCATATAAAGTGTCATCTAAATCAAAAACAATAGTTTTCATCATCTAATCCTTTCTATTTATCGAATCAGAGCTGTTAAAGCCATCAGGATATCTTTTAGTTAGTTTATCTATATTTTGTTTCATTACTGTTTCCATATCAATATCTATAGCTTGACAACATTGGGCAACATACCAACAAACATCACCTAGTTCCTTGATAAGTAGTTGTTTATCAAGTTGATGACCATGAAAATAATGCTTTTTGATTAAATCAACTACCTCACCTGTTTCCCCTGCTAAACCTAAGGCGCTATTAACTAGCATCATCTCTAAACTAAGCTGGTTATTATTTGTTTTCATAGCAAGTCTTTGATATTCATTTATTTCCATAATTTCATCCCCTTGAATGTTATTATAACAAAATAACTAACAAAAACCCACGAAAACCCATTTATTTATCATTTTAAAATCAATTTGTTATAATTGAATAAGGAGGATTTGAAATATGTGGTATTATGTTGTATCAATTGTTCTTCTATTTGTTAGTTTAATTATTTCATCACTGGTAAGCTACTCTTTTAAAAAGTATTCTTCAGTTTTTACTACTAATAACGGCGCTAATACAGCCCAAATTATCTTAGATCATTATCGAATTAGTGATGTCAAAATTAATTCAATCTCAGGAAGCCTGACAGACAATTACAATCCTGTTAACAAAACTTTAAATTTAAGTACAAGTGTATTTTCAGCTAACAGTATTTCAGCTATCGCTGTTAGTGCCCACGAGTGCGCTCATGCCATCCAGGATAAGCAAGGATATCCATTTTTAAGATTGCGGAAAACTCTTGTGCCAATCGCAAATTTCACTTCATATGGTTCATATTTTGCTATTTTTTTAGGACTACTTGTCGATGCAACCGATTTTATTACTATTGGGGCAATTTTGTTTTCCATAATAGTTCTTGTAAATCTTATAACTTTACCAGTTGAAATTGACGCCTCAAATAGAGCACTTGCCATTATTGAGCAGCTAGATTTAGTTGACCAACCAGATATGAAAGGCTGCAAAGTAGTGTTAAGAGCAGCTGGATTAACTTATTTTGTTGCTTTGGCTTCTTCACTATTAACATTATTTAGACTTCTTTCCATTGCTAATCGTCATAGACGCAAAGACTAGTCTAATTTCGTCATTTCATATCTAAGACAAAAAGGGATATTCATTTCTGATGAATCACCCTTTTATTTTGGCTTTGTTTGAAAGAAAAAGAAGCTGAAATTATTGGTCTTAGTTTATTGCCATTAGTCTTTTTAGCTATTCAACATCCTTTTTTTACAAGTGGAGCCATAAAGTCTTTGTATTTACAATAGCCAATACTTTCTATTGCTTGTAGCACTTCATCATTTATCGTATCAAAAATAATGGTTCAGCTGATACTTTAACAATCGGTTTCTCATCATTTAGCAATGTTAATAGTTTTTAATATCTTCCTTTTTTACCTTCTTTATCAAATAAGCTTAGGTACATGCACAAATATAACCATCTTATCTTACAAAACTGCTTTTATAATCTATCATTTTAAAAATTATCGAAACATTGGTAACATCTATTACCTTTGAATCTTTGACAAATTATTATAAAAATTTTTTCTAATTCATTAATGTTTAATTTTCTAATGATGCAATTATTATCCAACATTTTTGTTTATGATAATATTCTTTTTTGGTAAAATAATCCCGAGGTGTTTTTTATGGAAGCAAGAAATGTATCGATGATTATGGACTTTTATGAACTTACAATGTCAAATGGTTATTTCACTGATAATACAATTGATCACAGCCAAAGAGTAGCTTTTGACGTGTTTTATCGCAACAATCCAGATAATGGAGGTTTTGCGATATTTGCTGGCCTACAACAAATCATCGACTATATCTTTAATATGCATTTTGAAAAAGAAGATATTGAATATTTAAGATCGTTAAATATATTTGATCAAGCATTTTTAGATTATTTAGCTAATTTCCATTTCTCTGGGGATATTTATGCTTTTAAAGAAGGGACAATTATGTATCCTAATGAACCAATTATCACAGTGGTTGCTCCACTGATAGATGCTCAATTAATTGAAACGGAAATTTTACTACAAATCAACCATCAATCTCTAATCGCTACCAAAGCTAACCGCATCGTAAGAGCAGCTAAAGGAAGAGGCATTTCAGACTTTGGAGCTCGTAGAGCTCATAACAATGACTCGGCTGTTTATGGAGCAAGAGCTTGTTATATTGCTGGAGTGGATAGTACAGCTACAATACTAGCAGGACAAAAATTTTCTATTCCAATTTCTGGAACAATGGCACACAGCTATATCATGTATTATCAAGATGAGTTCACTGCCTTTAAAAAATATGCTTTAACATATCCTGATAATGTTGTATTACTTATCGATA
>JALEVB010000188.1 GCA_022780745.1 Erysipelotrichaceae bacterium | reverse complement strand
TAATGCCACCTCTGAAGGTAACTGGCACATATTGCATGACATGATCAACATATTCTGGATCACCATAGGTTGATGCATTTAGTTTTTCTTTCATACCATCTGAATATAGCTGGGCGTTGTATTTTGAATAACCTTCAAAGTTGCTGATTGCCCAATCAATATACCCATTTCCAGTAAGCGTCAAATAACGTCTAGGTGAACAAAATATAAATGCTTTAGCGTTATTAGGAACATCTCAGAGTTATTATTTTGCTCTTAATAGGGTGTAGTCTGTCAATATTTCAAATCTTTACTATCACATAAACGGTTAATTTTTAATGATAGTACTATCATATAAAAAATAATATAAATGATAGTATTATGTTATAATAGTATCATAAGGAATTTGATATATGAAAATAGGATATATAAGGGTAAGTACAATTGATCAGAATTTAGCTAGACAGGAAGAACTGATGGCTAAATTAGGTGTAGAAAAAATATTTGCTGATAAAATGAGTGGTAAAAACACTAAAAGGGAGCAGTTTCAAGAAATGATGAAGTTTGTCAGAGAAGGGGACACACTTTATGTTGAATCCTTCTCCAGATTATCAAGAAGCACTAAAGACTTACTTGATACTGTACAGCAGTTACAAGACAAAAAAGTCACGTTAATCAGCGATAAAGAAAAACTCGATACCAGTACCCCTCAAGGTAAATTCATGATGACTGTATTTGCAGCTATGAGTGAACTTGAAAGGGAAAGTATCTTAGAAAGACAAAGAGAAGGTATTGAGATAGCTAAGTCACAAGGAAAATATAAAGGTAGACCTGCTAAGATTACTGATAAGTTTATCTATTGTGCAAAAGCTTGGTCAGAAGGTAAGATGCAACTAAAAGAAGCTATTGCTGAAAGTGGTGTATCAGAACCAACATTCTTTAGACAATGTAAGAAGCTTGGAATTAAAAAGAGTAAATAAACATTACATAAAAGACGATTAGAAACAGATCCGACAATCTATTACTATTATCTAGTATTTATTACAGCACTAGAATCCGGAAAAATTGGCGGTGCAGCATTATGGATTCTTTACCAAAGAAGCAACAGAATCAATGACAAGAAGTGGTGTAACTTCACTACAAAAGGCATTGGCAGGCTAAAAACTAAGAAATGAAATAACTCATTTTTTAATAAAGGAACTCATTAATAACACATTTAAAACTAGTAGCTAAATCCTTGATTTATTGACAAACCCGTCTTCTGAGCATTGGATAGCATTGGAAGAAGAGTTTTAATTAAATGATCTTTATTTCTGCTTTAAAACTTCAGTAGAAGTAAAATATTATAAATGTGAACATGAAAATGAAAAACACGGCATGGATTAGTCCTTGCCGTGAATTTTATAATGTTCATAATGATTTTGTGTTAGTTAGAAACCACAAGTTCTAATACATCGCATGGAGTAGTATAGACACCTATGGTATCACCATTGGAAGCAAAAAATTCAACTTCATAATAAGTACCATCATATTCTAAAACGATTGCACCTTTAGTTCCAATAGGAATATTATTGAATTCCTTAACAATTTTTACTACATCCAGTTCTTTCATAGAGCTCTCCCCTTATATTAAAATTTGTTATATGTTTAGCTATATTTTGATATTAAACATTATAACATTTAAGTATTAAAGTATCACTCTATAAAATAAAATGTAATATTTACACCAAGTAGAAAAATAATTCAACCTAAATGGTTGAATTAAAAAAGAAGATGTGTTATATTATGATTGTAAATCGAAAAGGAGGCAAAATCATGAAAGGAAAGTTGGCAAAGTTTTTAAGAAAATTAAGACTTGAAAATGATGAATATTTAAAAGATATGGCTTCAAAGACAGGCGTATCTATTTCATTTCTTTCTGCCGTGGAAAACGAAACTAAAAAAATGACTGATTCATTATTAGAGAAAATTATTGAATGTTATCATCTAACAAAAGATCAAGAGGAAGAATTACGAATAGCAAGTATGGAGGCAAATAAAGAAACGACTATATATTTAGATAAACTAACTGATAGTCAAACAGAGCTGACATATAGATTTGCTCGCAGAATTGAAAGTATTGATGATGATACATTATCAAAAATTAAAAAATTATTGGAGGAGAATGAATGATTGACCACATTGTAACACCTAGAAGCATGAAGGATATAAGAACAATTGTAAATGTAATCAAGAAACGCTGTGGGTTTTATGATTATTTACTATTTCCAGTGATGTTTTTTTGGGAACAAATAATTCCTAAAATCTTTCAGGATTATAGATTTTTATATGTTGAAGATGATGAGCTTAAGGGATTTGAAGCTTACACTGATCACAATCTCAGACTTGTTAAAGTAAAGGTTAGTGTCTATGAAAAAGCATTAAATGGATCACCTAAGGATTTATTTACTATAGCTCATGAAATTGGACATTTGTTTATGCACGATGGAGAAGCTATGATTTTTGCTCGAACAAGTGAGAGGTTTCCTGCATATAAGAGTGCTGAATGGCAAGCTAATTACTTTGCAGCAGAAATGCTAATGGGTTCTCACTTAATTGTTGATATGTCGATTCATGAGATTATGAAAGAATGCAATGTGTGTGAGAAATCAGCAAGAATTCAACTTGACCATGCTATATCAGAAAGAGAAAAAAATCGTTTATAATGGTTGTACTAATTTAGTTATTACAGTAACTGAATTGTATATAAAATACATAGTTAAGGAGGTGATGAACTATGAGAATAAAAAAAGAATTCATCATTTGTTGCAGCAAATAATGAATTCAAACTCGGAAATGTTTCCAAGCAAAATACAATTATATATTAACACTTCCGAGTACAGTAAGTCAAAGTATTTTTATATTAGGAAGGAAGTGTTATAAATATGAAGAAAATACTATATGATGATGGCTTTAATAACTATCTAGTAGAAGGTGCTACTTTTATAGGCGATGCGGGTATTCCTGTTTTACAGAATATGAATAATCTTCAAGTGCCAAAAGAGTTGATTCCTTTTACAAAATCACGAAAGAATTTAGAAAGAAGAAAGTTCGTTCACTTTTATGTACATGATGATAATTTTAAATGTGTATTTAATCATCCTGAAAAATATGTAGAATTATTTAAAACATATGATGGTATTATTTCGCCTGATCCAACTATGTTTATTGACAATTCTAAATGTCTTCTAGAAACGAGTACATATATGAATCGAGCACTTGCATTCTTCTATGCTAAAAAAGGGATTCCTGTAATACCAAATATTAGATGGACTAATGAAAAAAGTTATGAATTTTGTTTTTTAGGAATACCAAAAGGGTACATAGTATCTATTAGTACACATGGATGCTGTAAATCAAAACAGCAGAAAGAAGACTTTAAAAAAGGATTATCTAAAATGTTAGAGGTTTTGGAACCTACTGATGTTATAGTTCATGGATGTATGCCAAAATCAATATTTGAGGAATTTGAAAGCCTGACAAGATTTCATAGATTCCCTAGTGAGTTTGAAATGACTCATAAGAAAGAGGTGTAGTCTATGGGAGTTAGTTATAAGGGTGGAGCACCTAGTTATCATAGCATTAGTGATAATATTTCTAATCTTAAAAAATCCTTTAAATTCATTAATGGATATTTTGGAGATCAAGGGACGAGCAATAGAGTGCGTGTGGTATATGGAAATGATCCTGTGAGTATAGGAAAAGAGTTTTATAACAAAATTGCTTTCGGTGGTATAGAAAAGGATTTATCTAATGGAAAAGGGAAAATAACATATATGGCGGATGGAAGTATTATCACATTTAGACCTACTACAAAATCCGATAACTACCCCGGTGTAAATATTAATATTTCTAAAAGTACGGATTCAAGTGGTATAAAACAGCAAAAGATTCACTTTGGAAAGGAAGAAGATAGAAGATGAAACAATATGATTTCAGATTTGATACAGCATTAATAGAATCCTTTATTGGGAAAACTTTAACAAAATATAAGCATGCAGAGTTTATGTATACCAATTCTGTTACAGCCGTATTAGGCTTTGAAATTGAAGATGTTGTATATGAATTAACCAATGAATTTGAGGCAATGGATTTCCTTACATTAGATGGTGAAGCGACTATATTTCGTATATCTAAGACTAAATGGAATAATGTTGATTCTATGATTAATAATGATATTAATGAAATCAATGTTGGTGAAACGATCAAGAAAATCTTATTGGTGAATGATCATACAACCTTAAAGATTGATGAAAATGTAGCATATGATATGTGGGATACTAAAGCTATTATTTTCTGTTTTGAAAATTATGAATTATGTTTTGTAAAGCAAGATTGTTGGTTTTCACAAGAAATTGAAATATATAAAGGACATGCATTGTTAGATAAAACTGGTGATGGCAATGGTATATTGGATGATTTTGATGAAGACGAAACAAAAAAGGCTTTTGTTGAAAGAGCAATAGTTGAAATAAAATAAAAAAGATAGTATCAAATATAACTAAGTAAGAATACTCTGAGCAAATAATCAGAGTATTCATCAATAGTTGCCTTTGTGCTTCTTCTTGTGATGAGAAAACCTTAGAAGTTCTAAGTTTGGTACCACCACTACCATTTATTTCTTTAAGAGTTACAAAACCACCAGCAACCTTTAATACTTGATATTCCTTGATATAGTTGTTGTTGGCAATTATGTATACTGTATCTCCAGGCTTGATCATTTTATATCACCATTTATATTATACCATTTGTAATTATTAAGAATCATAATATGAAAATTAAAAGAGCTTCTGCTATTTAAATAGGAAGCTCTTTTTAGATTGTTATACATTGATCAATAAATCAAAATATGATACAAGAGTATCTTTGATATCCATGTTATCAATACCCTGATCACCAATATGAGTAGCGATAATATCACCATCATTTAGAAATACAGTGAATGGGACATACATCTTTTCTTCATCACCAAGATAATCTTTAAAGTATTGAATAGTATCATCATATACTTTATTACCATCTGCTCTTTCACTTCTTGTCACATCAACATACAACATGCTTATATCTGGATCATTGATACTTTTATATATTTCATCAAGCAGTGGTATGACAACAGCACAATGAGGACAGTCATCAAAGCTATATACCATTACAGTCTTTGGATCATTATAATGGCTTGATGCTTCATCAAAAGATATCACCTTAAAGCTTTTTGGCACCTCAAATAGTGGAGTATCTTCAGTCTCTTGGATCTGATCATTAGTTTTATCAAGAGGGTAGGTAGAGATATCGCTGCAGGCAACTAGTGAAATCGCCATCAATAGACTAAGTAATACTTTTAGTATTTTATTCATAGTAGTATTCTCCAATCACATGATCAAACAGATCTTCGGCACATCTGATAGGTACCTCCTTGCCATTGATATAGATAGAGTTGTAACCATCATACAGATACCAATAGATGTATTCCTTAACATTATCTGGACTATTAGATAATTCAGCTAATGTACTTATAAGGGACTCTTCAAGATCAGTGGTTGCTGTGAATACAGGAAAACCATCAAACAGGGAATCAAAAGCCTTATCTATCTTTTCGTCAATGCAGATCTGTGTTTCAAGGGCTTTGATACCATTAGTAATTATTTTCTTCATCTTATCTTTATTCATTTTGTATTGCTCCTTCATTTTCTTAAGTAGTATCTATACCAGTAATCCTTATTACATCTTGGTACATAAGATATATATTCATACAGGTAATAACTGTCATAAATCTTTTTATAATGATTGCCTTTTGTAGTAGGGCAGTCATTTTTATATATTCTTCTGACTTTTCTATTTGCTCTTTTCTTCTGATATCTGATATCAAGAGTTAGTTTGCAAATAGGAGTGTGTTTATATGATCTGCTCAAGATCTGACACCATCCAATCTAACTAAGTTTAGGATATTGTTCCTTGATCAGGATGTAATCCTTAAAATCCTCCTTATTGAATTCTTCATTCATATATATACGTTTCACTTTCTTGTCAGCAATGATTTGTGAGAAACTGGACCATTCATTTTCTTTGGCATCGCCGATCGCAAACATTGGTACATAGCCAAACTTCATATCATTTTTGCACCAGTCAGACCCGTCAGGATTATCCGATGGTTCATAGACACCATATTCAAACGGAATAACGTAATCGATGATAGCTTTAATGTATTCGTCATATACAAGTGAGGCGTTGTGCTCGTACGGATAATCATCCCAGTCATCACCAGTGAAATTAGCATCATCACCAAGGTATAGTCTTACTAGATTACCTTTTCTTTCAAAATCAATCAGTTTCATTTCCATCATCCTTTCTAACAAATTTCTCGTTTATATGCTTATATAGGCAGCGTGTATTGTTAAAGTGAGGTGACTTTTCGACCATAATATCGTATGAGACATCACTGTTATCAAAGAAGGTCCCATAATTATCTATGATATAAATCCTTCCTTTTAGTGATCTGCCATCAAGGTCAAATAATACTTCTTCACCATATTTATATTTTGGATTTCCAAGCATCTTTTTTATCCTCCTTTGGCTTCGTAATGAATTATAGAAACAGGTATTAAGGGCTACAGATAAAATTAGAAGATCATAATTTTGAAATAGCTTATGTTGTAAATAGAGAAATATAAAAACAGTGAGCAAATATTACTCACTGGTAAAACAATATGGGGTCATAAAGGATTTGCATCTTTAACCTCTCATTTAGTAGATGAGCGTTCTGCTTTGAACTAATGACCCATCACAACAGGTACTTTCTCATTCCTTCTGGCGAGCTTTCATTTTAGTAATCATCTAAAAACATACCTGTATATTTATCCACCTTTGGTTGCAGGAGCCGGATTTGAACCGGCAACCATTGGGTTATGAGCCCAGCGAACTACCTGATTGTTCTATCCTGCGATATTAATGCACCATTTAATCAGTGATACCATAAAGGATCAGCTAAGCCTTCGCTTTACTGAAATAGCATACTTCAGTCATATTCGTCCACATAGAAGACAAGAACTGAGCCTAAGGGAGCTACCCTTAAACTTTCTGCCCATTTTACCTATGACGGGAGTGATTACCCATACCTTTCACCAGCCATTCAGAATTTTACTTTTTTATATTTATAAAAGTTATAATCGATGTGCCGTGCTACTTTATAACGGCTCTCATTGCAGACTATTTGGCTACTTGGACAATGAACTTACCTTATAGATATCTTACTGTCGATATCATCACTGCAGACCTCCTTGTTGGCATTTCCAGAGTTGCTTGAATAATGGCTGCCAGCCATATCCCTTATCTGGATTCTTACACATCTGTGTCGTCTATTGCGGAGGCGGTAAGACTTGTGACTTTAACTGCATATGCATCAGCACCAATATCTCCAAGAGCTCTATCTTCTTTATAAAGCCGACTGATAAATCGCTTTATCAGTTCTTCTATCCTCTAACGTATCCGTCAGATTCTAGATATCTGGAGTTTAAGATCATCGTCTCAGCTGCATGGTGTTGCATCTTCACTGAGTTAACTGACCCTTATTGGCATCACGATTAATTATAGGAACGGAATAATCATATTTTAGAAAAGATTTCTTAAATATTTCTATTTCATTCCTAGTGAGTAATTATAGTTTTGTGCATGATGAATTATAAAAAAGAGAAACTTTTTATTAAGCTTCTCTTAATGATCTTACCCATTAAAGGATATACATGATATCTTGTTTGCAATAATAGATATTTTCCTGTCACAAACTGACAGATGACCTTTGATAGCAATCGGGGCATCTTCCTTATAATATTCAAGGCTAGATAGACCACTTTTACATACGACTTCAAATAAATCACCTTCAACATCTACATATACAATCGTTAGATCATCACTAATACTTTTAGCAGATACGACTTTTCCTATTAATATGCATTGATTCATCTTATATGTTCTCCATTTCTAATAATCTTTTAAGATTGATGTAATACTTAGGGAGTGTTACAAAACCACTCGAAATGTCACAGATTTTATCATCTGTAATGTAATCAATGATAGAAACAGCCAGCTTTTCATCAAAATCAATAAGATCATTGCTGATTACGATGGTATTGATAGCTGAGTAGGGGGTATTGATACTTACATCGATAAACAATTCATCATTTTCATCGAATAGACCGATATAAGTTGCCATATTTGACAAGTAGTGTCCTTTTTTAAGATGTAGTAATTTACCATTATATGAAAACATACTTTTTACCTCCTAAATCTCAATAAAGAAGTCTCTGAAAAGATCTGTATATTTACCTATCTTTTCTTTGGGAATACTTATGGTCTCACCAGTTTCATTATTTGCTCCAACGATCAGGATATCTCCCATTAGAGCATCGATGATATTTCCTTTACTTGTAAGTAGTCTATTTAAAGGTAGACCATTTAGTTTTCCTTCTTCATTGATGATGACATCGACATCATCATCTTCAAAAGGCTGAATAATCTCAATATTGCCACCAACATACCTTTGAAGATTCTCTAAAGATTCTTCAAATTCAATAAGTGATGGTGTTTCATCTGGTTTAATTAATAATCCTTTGATTTTCATAATTTATTTTTGAAAGACTTAGTCTTTCCTTCCTCCATTTCTTTTTAATTGATATAGATAAGACATGCATCTTTATCCAGATCATAGATATTGCCATCCATATCTTCATAAAGGTCATCATCGACCATGTAGATACGTGGTATACGGTTGATAAAGTTCATCATTTCTCTTTCATTTTCAAAAC
The DNA here is from genome assembly GCA_022780745.1 of Erysipelotrichaceae bacterium. GTDB lineage: Bacteria > Bacillota_I > Bacilli_A > Erysipelotrichales > Erysipelotrichaceae > JALEVB01. The sequence continues at coordinate 1,442 of JALEVB010000188.1, read as the reverse complement.
TCATGACCTTATGACCTATAGACTTGTCATCATCTTCGTAATCATCAAACATGCTTAGTGGACGATAGTGATATCTTCCAAAGAAGTTTGAGACATTCGTCATTTTCTTTGGCTTGTATGATGTATTTGAATATACATAACCACCATCTTCAACGAATTCTCCAATAAGAGTGATGTTGTCATGGCTATCAAGAAATGCCAGTTTATTCGTATCGATAATCTTTGAAATAAGGAATTTCTTATCCTTATTATTAATAAAGTCCTTATCAAGGTTTCTTAATACCTTATGAATAAAGTTCTGGGTATCGTTGATAGGTTCGCTAAATGATGGTGTAAAGCCATTTAGAACACCGTTATGTGCCATAGCAAGATCGGTAATACAATCTAGTGCGTTATCATCATAAACAGGGTAGGGGTGAGCGTTAAGACCGTTTTTAAGGCCTGATGTCCCAATTCTAAAATGCAGTATGACATTTTTATCATCAAGATCATTGTCATTAAGACTTTTGGCGAGCTCTTCAACATCCATAAATCCTTTATGGATAATGACTTTGCCATCATTAACATACATATAGCCAGCGCCATCAGGATTGTTTTCAAACATAGTCTTGATGGTATCATCATCAAACATTGGCATATGAGCCTTTTTTATCGCAATAATACACATTAGATGACACCTGCTTTCTTAAGCATATTCATGCTGATAGGTATCAAAGAATGTTCATTGACATACTTGAGATTCGTAATAAAGTCACGTTTGAACTTAAGAATCGTTTTTACCTCTTCAATGTTCCAGGCCTGAACATCAAGTCTGACATCATTGAATTGTTTGCCATAGCGATTTACCTGTTGAGTGATATAGTTTGTAATATATTCACCTTTAGCCAGCTCGTGCCACATTACTACACGTTTATTACTGGTAGTCATAAGATTTGCCATCTCAGTGATATTTTTAGCCATTTCAACACATGCCATATATGTTTCAGGGTTTAAAGTTGACTTAAACATCCTGAATTCAACAGTATTTTTATTGGCAAAATTAACAGATACACCATGTCCAACAGAATTGTAGTGCATTGATATGGCTTTCTCTTTAGTGATATTGCCATTCATCTGACGATAGCGGTAATAGTTACTGCTTCTGCGCCTTGCAAATGTCTGCATATTTTCAGCAAACTTCTCATTTACCAAAGCATCAGCAAACATTTCGGCTGTCAGTTCTTTCTTGCCGTTTTTATCGATAGTCTTCTTGAAGTATGATCTTGTAACATGTACATGCAAGCCACAGCATGATGTATCGTGTCCTTTCATTTTTCTTCCCTGAAGTTTCTTGAATAGTTCCTTGATCTCAGGAAATCTTGATTTAAGATAGTTCCATGACATAGGCTGTGTGATGATCTCAAAACCGCCACCTTCATCAGGGTCGATAGATGCATCATGTT
>JALEVB010000184.1 GCA_022780745.1 Erysipelotrichaceae bacterium | reverse complement strand
CAGGCGTTGGAACCGGAGTTGGTGTTGGTGTTGGCGTTGGTATAGGAGTTGGAGTTGGAGTCGGAGTTGACTCACCACCATTCTTCTTATATTTAACAGTTAAATCAATATTACTCTTACCCATAGTACCAGATACTGTCGTAGCATCTGCTGTATAACCATCAATCAGTGGACTAGTTACACTATAAGCTTCACCTTCTTTTAAAGTGGCTGTATATGATGGAGCAGCCTCACTACCATCTTCTTTTACATATCTAATGATAATTGAATAAGTAGCTGCACTATCATCTTTTTTACAAACTCCATTAGTGTCTTCTTTAGTACCAGCTGGACATGCACTTAAACATGTAGCTGTTGTTTCATCCCATTTATACTTATTAGTAACACAAGAATCTTTATCTTTGTAGTTACTTGCACCATTTACCTTACATACACCATTAATATCTGCACTGCTTCCAGAAGGACATGATTCAACGCAAGAACTATTTGTTTCGTTCCATCTATAACCTACTGCTACACAAGCGTCTTTTGTCTTGTATTCTGATGGATTTTGTTTAACTAATTTACAATATTGACCATCAGATGTATATCCATCTGGACAAGTACTTACACATGAATTATTCTGTTCATTCCAAATGAAGCCAGCACCAATACAGCTTCCAGCATCATAGAAGTCAGACGCTACTGCTTCAGAACATCCTTTATTCTCTACAAAGTCTCCAACAGGACATGCACATGCAGACCCATCCCAAGTTCCACCTGTCTTAGTACACCAATAAGATTGAGGTGTTTCTGCCTGAATGATCTTTTCAGAATATGTTTCATTAGAAATAGTTGGTGCAGTAAATATAGCATCTGTTCGCCAATAAAACTCTTTGCTGGCTGTAATTGTGCTATTTAAATCCAAGTTTCTACTAATTGCAATATTATTGTCTTTAATTGATCCTTCATATGGTCTTACAATTGACAATGCTAACTGTGCTGATTCAGACCATACACTAGAGTTATAACCTGTAACTCTTGAACCTACAATTTTAAACATATTTTCTAGGCTTTCTGTTCCGTAATAACGCTTAGTTTTTTCAATAATATAGTTAAATAGGTCGATAAACTCATCAACTGATATATTTGTTTTAACGTTTTCCCCAGCTGCATCTAAAACACCTAATAGTTTATTTAAGTCTCGCGTTTGCATAGCTTTTGTCAATATGGATTTAATAACCTGCTGCTGATTTGCCTGTCTTTGGAAATCACCTGAAGCATATAAATGTCTTTCGCGGGCAAAAGCTAAAGCCTGTTCACCATTAACAGGAACATTTTCTCCCGCAGGAACCCATACAGTATAATGTCCTCTTTGATCTGATGCATTTTGTCCAACAAACTCATATGGATTATTAATAACAATACCACCTAAAGCATCAACAATTGATACTACACCAGCAAAATTACTTTCGAAATAATAGTCAATTTCAATACCTAATAAATTTTCAATAGTATCAATCGTACATTGCACACCTTGTACATGTGCATGTCCAAGTTTATCACTTGATTGTCCAGCATAACATGCGATTGGTACATAACTATCTCTAGCAATCGAAGTCATAGTAATTTCTAAGCTAATAGGATTAAATGTAACCACCATATTAGCATCAGATCTTCCTTCATCTACACCTAATACTAGAATAGAGAAAGGTTCTGAGGTAATATCTTTATCTGATTTACTAACTTCAACTGTTACTTTTTCACTAAAAGTATCTATAGCTTCTGTATTTTCTAGAGCTTCTTCATATCCATCAACAACTTCAAATATACCTTTATAGTTACTAGGTAATACTGCTGCATCTACTTCGTTAGCAACTAGTGCGGTAAATAAGCTATTGATATCATTATAATCAACATAAGTTACACTGCTACAATTAGCATCAATATGAGATTTACCTAATTCAGCATTTGTAGTTCCTGTAACTACACCAACAAACACTCCATCTAGATCAGCTAATTCATTATAAGTATTTTTGTTTACAACAATACTAGTTTCTACTGTTTCTGTTTGTTTTTCTGAAGTGATTATCTTATTAACATTTTTATTTACTTTAAATATTGCAAAACTACCATATCCTAATATTAATGTGAAAATAACAGATATAATAATTAGATTTCTAAACATGTTATTCTTCTTTGATTTCAATGCTAAAATATAGCAAAAATCTAAGATCAGTAACATCATCATTACTATAATATTGATTAAAATAAATATTGTCTTACTAAGATTTGAAAAAGAGGTAACACCGCGTAAGATATACATTGCGGCAACATTCACAAATATAATTAATATTCCCAATATCAAATTATATTTTCCAGAAGTAAGTATCCATTTAGTAGAAGAATTATTTATATTTTTTCCCATACTACATTCCTCCTACTTCCATGTTAATGGCTGCATTTGGCTAATCTCCAAGCGACCATTATTATCTACAACAACAAAATATGCTTTATTTTGAAATTCACTTACATCAATCTTATTTGAATCTTTATATTCCCAATTTGCTTCAATATAGTATCCATTATACAATTGACCATCAATTTCCTGATCTTCAACTTTGCTAACACCTTCTACTTCTACATTAGTTACTTCTAGCAAGTTTTCTCTTCCATATTGGGTGATATACAGATCTAAATCATTATAGAATTTATATCTAGCTTCTTCTTGAAAAGCAACCCATTTAGTTCCAAATATATATTGGACACCACCAACCTCATAATTTCCATCTTTATTAGTCCATGTGAAAAAATCACTAATAAAACATTTAACAACATTTTCAACGATTACTAGTTTACCTTCTTCACTAGTATCTTTTAGGCTCTCTGATAAATCTTCAAAATATTCTTTTTGTATATTAGTTGGATTATTACCAATTGTATAAAAATCATTTTTTAAATTATTCTTAGTATCTAGTTGTAAAGTGTCACCACCTGAAGTAGCATTTTTCTTAAATCCTATCGTTCCAATATTAAACGCAAAGAATACAACTACTATTACACATAATAATATTGCTGCTAATGTCAAATTATTATTCAGTTTTTTATTTTTCATCCTTGCCTTTTTTTCTTCAGGAGTTAACTGAATTTTATGTTTATTACTTGTCATGTATACCCCACTTTCTATTCGTAAATCTTCTTAACAATATAATTAGGTCTCTTCTTAACTTCCATATAAGTCTTTGATAAATATTCACCAATTATACCAATCGCTAATAATTGGATACCACCTAAAAATAACATAATAGTCATCATACTAGGCCATCCAGCAACTGGATCACCAAATATTAATGCTCTAACAATAATAAATATCATTGCGATAAATGCTACAAAAGAAATAAGTAATCCGAATATTGTAGCTATCTGTAAAGGAGCTGTCGTAAATGCAACTATTCCTTCAATTGCATATTTTGCAAGTCCCCAGAAATTCCAGCTAGTCTCTCCGGCAACTCTTTCAACATTTTCATATTCTAAATATTTAGTCTTATATCCAACCCAAACAAATAAACCTTTAGAAAAACGATGATATTCTTTTAATTCAAGAATTGAATCAACGACCTGCCTAGTCATCAAACGATAATCCCTAGCTCCATCAACGATCTCTACTTCAGTAAATTTGTTAATTAACTTATAAAACTGTCTGGCAAAGAAAGATCTGATTGGAGGTTCCCCTTTTCTTGATACCCTTCTTGTACCCACAATATCATAATTTTCGTTATTAATACTTTCCATCATCAATGGCAAATATTCAGGTGGATCCTGAAGATCTGCATCCATTACTGTAATATAATCACCTTTAGCATATTCAAGACCAGCTAATAAGCCACCCTCTTTACCAAAATTTCTGCTAAAATCAATTACCCTAACATGATCTGGATGACTCTTATATAATTTTACACATTCCTCTAAAGTCTTATCTTTAGATCCATCATTTACAAAAATGATTTCATAGTCCATATCCATTTTATCTACTACTTTACTAGTAGCATCATAAAATAGTGATACTGTTTCTTGTTCGTTATAACAAGGAACAACAATAGATAATAGTGTCATATCCTTTCCTCCATTTTTGTACACTTTTAAGATTATAGTATACTTTTATCATAATTTGTATAAAAACAAATAAATCACATAAATTCACATTTTATCCAATGATTCTAAATAAATATGCAAATAACATTACATTCCAGTCATATACCATTCTAAAATATAAATTCTTCAATCCTGGCAATTCTTTTAAATAATGATTATGATGCCAGTCAGGAAATTCATCATTTAACATATTCCATCCTAACTGAATAGTATAATCTCTATCCTGTTTATCATCGATTCTCGCACTTCTTAAGAAACTATTACCTAAGAAGAATTTAATATGTAAATATTCTAGTTCATCATGATATTCATCATATCTATTAGTATGAGCATAATAATTTAAAATATTATCAAAAATCGTGATCATATTCTTAACTTCTTCATTATTATTATGCGTGATACTATTCTCATGCTGCACATAATGAACAAATGCTTCATCAACAAAAGCAAGTCTTTCAATATTTGGTGCTAAACAATATAAGAAATAAGCATCTTCATATCGATTACCACTTGGAAATCTAATATTTGTACTTCTTACAAATGCTGTATCATATATTTTATTCCATAATACCGCAAATAAATGAATCAGCATATCTTTACCAGTATTATAAGGACCTTCTTTTTCTAATTTCTTCTTTTTCCCCTTTACCCAGTAAAAGTTACTAACAACGACCTGAGCATTAGTTTCAATAGCCTTATTATACATTTTCTCAAACATTGTAACATCGGTATAATCATCACAATCAAGAAAACCAAAATATGGTGTCTCTACCTTACTAACGCCAAAATTTCTGGCATCAGCAATGCCAGAATTAGGTATTTTATAGGCTTTGATATTGTGATATTTATTAGCATAGCTATCAATGATATCCTGACTATTATCAGTTGAACCATCATTAATAACAATAATTTCTATATCTTGTAATGTTTGATTAACTAAACTCTCAAGACATCTGCCAATAAATTTTTCTCCATTATAACAAGGTACAATGACACTTAAACAAGACATTAACATTCCCCCTTGTAAACATCTATAATTCTATTTAATAATAAACCCACAAGCAATGACATAAA
>JALEVB010000165.1 GCA_022780745.1 Erysipelotrichaceae bacterium | reverse complement strand
ATCGATCCTATTGGTTTAAGAATATTATTAAATCAGTTATATGATCGTTATCAGAAACCTTTATTCATTGTTGAAAATGGTTTAGGTGCCAAAGATGAACTAGTTAATGATACTGTCGATGATGATTATCGTATCAATTATATGAATGATCATCTAGTAGAAGTAGCTAAAGCTATTAGTCTTGATGGCGTTGAAGTCATGGGCTATACCTCTTGGGGATGTATCGATTTAATATCTGCAAGTACAGCTGAAATGAAAAAACGTTATGGTTTCATCTATGTCGATCGTAATAACGATGGTACAGGCAGTTTTAAACGCTATAAGAAGAAATCCTTTGACTGGTACAAAGAAGTAATCGCAACTAACGGCCAGTCCCTAATAGAAAAATGACAAGCAGATAATTCTTCTGCTTGTTTTTTATTCAAATGAGCTTAATTGAAATCCACCTTCATCATTTAAAGGACCAAACCAAATGATATTTGAGACATCTATATTTTCAACTTTAATATTCGAAGGCATTTCATAACGATAAACATCTATTATTTCATCTTTATCTTTATCTTCTATTCTTAATATAGGTTTTTCTTTTAACTTAACATGTTTTTCATCTACAAAACGATAACAAACTATTACATCTGATTTTTTAGATGAACCATCAATAGGAAGAGCAGATACCCCTACTAATACATCTAAATATTTCGAAGTAAGACCAATGTTAAAATGTCCAACACCTCTATACCCTTTATTTGATATAACAATATTATTATTATTGTATTCAAAATAATTAATTCTTGTTGAAGTGAAAATATAAGTAGAATTTGAATAGCTATATTCTTTTTCTAATTTTTGATAATAATAATCACTTACATAAGTAAATCCGTATGATTGATTGTACTCTTCTATGCTCATGCTGATAGTTTCTACAGTATTTATAGGTTTAATAATGTTATATTTAATTGCTTTAACAGCATCATATAAATCATTTGAGTTTTGTAAATATAATAGTCCTAAAGAAAAAATTAAGGAAAAAAAGATAATGATAATTAATATCAGTTTTTTAGTCACTTTCTATCACCTTATTATTAAATAAAAATTTAAATTTTAAAATTTTACACTATCCAAAATGTCTTTTACTTTTTGTTTACTGACAACATCATAGCCATATTCATGATCTATATCATAACTATAACTAACACTATCACCTTTAGTAGTCATATCATTTAACCATTCTTTGCATGAAGAATGAACCTGATAAATACCAGTTTTATCCATTATTTCCTTGGCATTGCTACTATTGACACCACTACCTGCTAGAATCTGTATCTTATCTCCATATTTATCCTGTAAATCTTTTATTAATGCTAAACCATCGATAGCTTTAGCTTTTAAACCACTAGTCAAGATCCTATCAACTTTTAAGCTGATCAAAGTTTCAATAGCCTGATATGGATCATTGACACAGTCAAAAGCACGATGAAATACTGCCTGTTTGCCATAGCTTTTTATAAGTTCGATCATCTTTTTAGTATTATTAACATCAATAGTATGATCCTCATTTAAGAAACCAAACGCAATACCATCTGCTCCTTTTTCCAATAAAGTCGCTGCTTCTAGCATCATCTGATCTATCTCATACTGACTATAACAAAAACCTGCTCCACGAGGTCTAACCATACATATAACTTCTAAAGGAGTATGTTTCTTACACATCATAAGTGATGCAACACTACAGGTCAATCCACCCATATATAAAGCACTATTTAATTCAATACGCTTACCTTTAGCCTTATAAACATTATAAGCATCCTCAAAACTGCCACAACAGATCTCAACTATTCTTTCCATAATTACCTACTTTTTCTTATCTGTACTAAATATACTATTAACAATACTTATTAGTATTGACGCCAACAAACATGAACCAAAAGAAGAAATATAACTTCCTCCTGCAATAACAAATGCCATTTGCAGTACTAAAGCATTGATTACTAATGAAAATAAACCAAATGATAATAGATTAACTGGAAAAGATAAAAACTTCAATACTGGTTTTATAGTCGCATTTAATAATGTTAAAACTATAGCAATCAAAAACATCGTAGCATATGAAGAAACATATATCCCCTTAAACAGATTACTAACTAAAAAGATAGCTATACAATTAATTACTAAACTTTTCATCATTTACCTCCATGACAATTATTATACCAAACTACTATTATAAGTAAAACAAAGCATTGAGTTAAGCGCTTTCATTTATTATAATTAATTTGTAAAAAGGCAGGAAATAATAATGGAAAAATATATCTTAGCTATTGACCAGGGTAC
>JALEVB010000134.1 GCA_022780745.1 Erysipelotrichaceae bacterium | reverse complement strand
TACGATATACTTTAAAGCCCATCTTAGCCATTAATGCAATATCTTCTTGATAATGATGATAAAAATCCGTAGCTACATGATTTGGACAATATATATCATCTTTTACTTCATCATAAAAAACACGCAATTTAGTAGCACTGCCTGCACTGCAGGCATCAAAAATACTAGGGCCTTTGCCATCTTCATTCCATGCTCCTTCATACTGATTAGCTGCTGTAGCACCACCCCATAAAAAATCCTTTGGAAATCTATTCATAATTCCTCCTATAATCCTATCTGTTCAATAGCATACGCTAAACCATTGTCATCAACATCTTTGGTTACAAAATCACTAGCTTGTTTAACGATATCACGACCATTACCCATGGCTACACCAATATGAGCTTTAGTTATCATCATAACATCAACATTATTATCACCAAAAGCAATCGTATGATCCCAATCCATTCCTAAATGTTTTAATAACATTTCAATTGAACTATCTTTATCAATATTATTTAAGGCAAATTCGCCAAAACGATCACCAGTAAATACGCCCCAGCTTCCTACCTTAACGATATCATCAAATAAAGCATGAGCTTCACTTAATTCATTTGGATCATCTAAAACAAAACTGATCTTATTAACATCGCTAGGATTGTGTTCATAATCATAGATCATATCTGGAAAATACTTATGTAACCAAGCTTTAGCATCACTGATATTATCTTTAAAAAGCATTTTAGCAACCTTTTCTTTAAGATATTTATTACCATATAAACCACTATTACACTCTAGATAATAGCCAATTTCATTATCTTCCATCCAGCTGATAAGTTTATCCAAAACATCTTTTTCAATAACCTTTTGAAAGATCATTTTATTATCACACATGATATAAGAACCATTGCCACCTATAATACCATCAAAACCCATATCATAGGCATCCTGATATACTTCCGATAAAGCTCTTCCTGTTACTAAATAAACCAGATGACCATTACTTCTTACTTTTTTAATTGCTTCAGAAGCCGATAATGGTATTTTATTGTTTCTATCACATAAAGTACCATCAATATCTACTAGTAATAATTGTTTTCCTTCATTTAACTTTTTCATAAAACAACAAAAAGGCAAATATAAAATTTGCCTAATCTAGATCCTTTCCATTAGAAGCTATAACCTTCTTATACCAGTAGAAACTATCTTTAATATATCTATCACCACTACCAGTACCATCATCTTTATAATCAACATAGATAAATCCATAACGCTTATGCATTTCCCCTGTAGAAGCACTTACAAGGTCAATACAGCCCCATGGAGTATAACCTAATAATTCAACTCCATCATAATTAATAGCCTCATTCATAGCTAAAATATGGTCTCTTAAATAATCAATATGAGCTTTATCATGACAAACCATCTTACCATCTTCTTCAACTAGTTCATCAATTGTACCCAAACTATTTTCAACAATGAAAATTGGTTTCTGATATCTTTCCCATAATTCATTTAAAGCAATTCTTAAACCAGTAGGATCAATTGTCCAACCCCATTCACTAGCTTTTAAATATGGATTACGCATACCACCTAATCCCATATTACCCTCAGCTTTATTCTTAGCTAAAACTTCAGGATCAACACTAATAACTGAACTCATATAATAAGAAATACTCAAGAAATCAACAGTACCATTCTTCAATACTTCTTTTTCTTCATCAGTTAAACTAAAGTTAACATTTTCTCTTTCATATTCCTTTAATTTATAATTTGGATAATAACCTCTTGCTTGTACATCTTCATAGAAATGATATCCATGCATACCCATCTTACTTGCAATAACATCATCAGGATTGCAGGTATATGGATAAATAGCACCATAAGCAACCATGTTTCCTACTTTATTATTAGGATCGATCTCATGTAATAACATAACAGCTTTAGCACTAGCAATCAACTGATGTTTACTAATATCGGCAACGATCTGGGGACTTCTTTGACCAATTCCACTAGACATCCAAGGAGACATCTGAGCAACATTGATCTCATTAAATGTTAGCCAATATTCAACTTTACCCTTATATCTTTCACCAACACATTTTACATATCTTAAGAAATAATCAATAGTCTTAGGATTAGTCCAAGAACCAATTTCATTAGATAAAGCAATAGGTGTTTCATAATGACTCAATGTAACAAGTGGTTTGATATTATACTTCAAACACTCATCAAACACCTCATCATAGAACTTTAAACCAGCCTCATTAGGTTCTTCTTCCATACCAGTAGGAAAGATCCTAGCCCAGTTAATACTAAGTCTAAAAGTCTTAAAACCCATTTCACCAAATAAAGCAATATCTTCTTTAAAATGATGATAAAAATCAATTGCATTATGACTAGGATAATCATAACCCTCAAAACAACCAAACTTAGCACCATCAGGAGCATTTAAACCAAACATTGGTTCAGCCTTGATCTCACCACTTGGAAGCTGGTAAGTAACCATTCTAGGTTTAGTCTTAGAACCCCTAGTAGTACAATCACTAGAACTAAGACCCTTACCATCTGCATTATAACCACCTTCAGCCTGATTAGCTGCAATGGCACCACCCCATAAAAAACCTTCAGGAAAACGAATTTCGCTCATAATAATCCTCCTATTTTTTTACATTATAACTTAATAATATAAAAAACTATTGTTCAATATTTGAACAGTTTAAATGATAAGAATTCAATATCTTATCAAAGATCCTCGAAATAAAATACTTTCTGGTACTTTCATGATCTAAAGTATTAATAGCCAATACCCAATCAAAATTCCAGCTCTTATCATATGCTTTTGTAATCAGAACCTTTGGACATTTAAAAGAATTAATATATGAAAAACTGTTGGTAATAAATCTTCCACCAATACTAGTAACAATTAACAGATCATCATCATTGATCTTAATTTTATTCAAATCACGATACTGACTAACGATTTCAATAAGCTTACCATAATAAAGCATTACATTCTGGAAATAACCAGCCTGATACTGAAAATCACCAAACCCACAAACATATATTCTTTTAGCATTTTTAATTAACTTAGCAACTTCATCAAAATATTTAGCATCAATTTGTTCAATTGCTGCTAGATCACTTTGAATATCATCGACATTATCAGTAAACATTTCATCACTAAAAGGAGGAACACTAAAATTAAGCATATCCCTAAAAGTCGAAAAATTATAATAACCTATACGCTTAAAAAACCTATTCAATGTTGAAATAGAAACATTAGTCATTTCAGCTGTCTGTTCAAGACTTAATGATCTAACTCTATTAATATTAACCAGCAATATTCTAGCTATATCATAATAAGTATCATGCTTAATACTACAATTCAAATAATTAAGCAAAGTATAGATAATAAACTGCAAATATCATCACCTACCCATGTAAATAATTGATCAGATAAGGCATATCATAAGCCGTATAAATAGCTAAAGGCTTACTATTGATATCATCATTTTCCAAAATGATGATACCAAACAAACGATTACCATGCTTCAAATCATTTTCAAATAATGAAATGATCTGACTAACAAGAATATCCTGACTTCTAAAAATAATATCCTTTTCCTGCACTGTACGAATAATATCCTTAACATATTGTACCTTAGAACCATTAACAGCCCACTTGCAAATATCCTTGATCGTAACAAAACCAAGAAACTTATTGTCATTATAAACTGGTAATTTGCTAGTATTAAGCTTATCCATTTTCATATAAGCATCCAGAATTTTATCACCCTGCATACAATATACAAAACTATCCTTGATCAGATACTTGATCTTCTTATCTCTTCTTAAAGCATTCGCAATATATTCAATATTATTAACAACACTATCAACAGGTTGAGCAATGATCTCATCATAAGAACCCCTTTGATGAATAATTGCATTTCTAAGCTGTGAATACTCGATAAGTTCCTTCTTATTAGAAGCAATTATCTCATTAGTCTTGCTAACTTCATTTACAAGCTGAAAAAACTTCAAATAAGTATCACTATTAACAATATCTTTCAAATGACTCTCAATTATACTATAAGCCTCAATAAATCTAGTAGCATTATCCTTCATTCATTTCACCATCTACATATTCAATTATGCTATTTACAATATCCTTTATTCTATTATCATCAACATCATTTTCATAATAAATGTTCAACCAGATACACTTCGTATGACAATTTTCCAAAAAACCCAAGGTATCATCATAATCTTCATCTACTGATTTCACACTTTGACGATAAGTATTATCATCATTTAATGTTAGATCATAATAAAATCTGCCTTCAAAATTATTTAAATCATCAAATATCGTTATATCTTTATTATTCTTATCAACATAAGCATCATAGTGATCATGATCACTATATTCACTATGAATACTAATGGCTAGATCATATTTATTATACTCTTTGCTTTTAGTATGAATATCATCATCCTGATCAGATACCATCACTTCATAATCACTTAATAATGCTGCGATCTTATTAGTGATGATCGTATTATTCTTACTATTGATATCAAAATTATCATCCTGATATAATGGATAGCCATCATCAAGATAGATCATATATTTATCATCATCCTGATGTTCAATATTCAACATCAATGATAAGATCACTAAAACTAATACTAATATTTTTAATATATTACTCATTAATACCCTCTATATCCTTTAGATCTTCATAGGTCTTAATATTTCTAATGATCATTTTTATGATCCTATCCATTTCACTATCACAAGAATAATCACATACAGCACGATAATTAGCTCTACCTTCTAATATTAAACGCTTAGAAGTATTTACACTCTTTTCTTTATTTGGATCATATATCGCAATAGCCTTTCCCCCATATTCCTTAACTAATTTCATACAAGGAACATCAGTAATTCCATCCCCTACATAGATCATTCTAGTAAAAGGAATAGGACGATCTTCCAGCTTAACATAAGTATTTAAACTTTCATCATCATTAACATCCAATACCTGTTTATTAATTCTAAAAATAAACTGGGTCTTAGTAGTATAATTCACAACCATACTAGGCCACAATGCCTTCTTGGTATCTTCATCATATAGATAATTACAAGCATATATCTTCCTAAATTCATGAGCAATACTAGTTCCCTTGATCATCTCTTTCATACCACTAGAAATAATATAATGCTCAATTTCCAAATCAAACTGTTTACCATATTCATTTATTCTTTGAAAATACTCCTTAACACCAGGATAGAATTCAACATCCTTGCCCAAAGCTTTTAAATTTTCATACTTAAGACCATCTTTACTCTTTTTTAAAACCATATACATATAAGACAAAATCGGATCCATCTTATATTTTTTACTAGCTATCGTCACTTCTTTCCAGAAATCATTAGGATCATCATAACCCAATGAAGGAATAAGACTATATTCTTGCATATCTTTATTTGATAATGTCTTATCAAAATCATACATAATCGCAACTTTTTTCATATTCATCACCTGTTAAATATTATAAATGAAAAAAAGTCCTATTACTAGGACTAGTCTTCTAATAGTTTCATGATAGCAGTAACATATATTTCTACCTGTTTTAAGAAAGAATCTACTGCTAAATGCTCATTAGCATCATGTATATGATTATCTTCATTCAAGAAAGCACAGCCAAAGGCAATACAATTATGAATACCCTTTGCATAAGTACCACCACCCATAGTCATAGGCATCGTTTCATAATCATTAGTAACTTCCTGATAAGCACTTAATAATTTGGAAACCAATGGACTATCGATAGGATAGAATAAAGGTTCACCCTTACGCACGATCTCAATGACTCCATTTTCATCTTCAAGATTATCACTCATTAAACTAACGATCTGCTTAACTGACATCGTAACAGGGAAACGAATATCAATAGTACCAGTGATCTGACCATCTTCCATTTTAATAATACCATTATTCAATGTTAGTTCACCATATTCATCACTGCACTTGCAACCAAGCATATTACCATCAGTTTCTAAGCCAATATGATTACAATAGAATTCAACAAAACTATCTTGATATCCACTAGCTTTTAATCCACATAAAGCATAAGAAATCGCATTAACACCTAATGAAGGAGTAGAAGCATGAGCTGCCACACCCTTAACATCGATCGTAACTACATCATCAGTTTCTTCAATACTATATTCGATATCATTATTATTGAAATATTCATCTAAAGCTCTTTTACTAAATGAGTTCTTCGCAACACTTACCACACAACGATTGCAGACAACATTACCAGCAACGCCACCTTTAATATCAATAATATTAGTATTCTTTGACTTAAAGATAGCACCAACCATACCTTTTTCACCATGAACACCAGGGAACTCGCCATCAGGCGTAAATCCCATATCAATATGTCCTTCACATTCTACATAATGCTTTAAACATAAAGAACCAGTTTCCTCATTACATCCCATAATTAAACGAATACGCTTATTTAATGGAATATTCATATCTTTAATGATCTTCATGGCTATCATACTGGCAACTACTGCACCCTTATCATCTGATACACCTCGGCCATATAATTTACCATCTTTTTCTACCATCTTAAAAGGATCACTATCCCATCCTTCACCAGCTGGTACGATATCCAAATGTCCTAAGATACCAATTAACTGTTCCCCTTCACCAATTTGCGCATAACCACAATAGTTATCTAAATTAGTAGTTTCAAAGCCATAACCTTCGCACATCTTTAAAGCTTCAGCTAAACAATCAGCCACTACTTTACCAAAAGGATATTCATCGCTTTGTTCACCCTTAACGCTATTATATGAAACCAGTTTAGCTAAATTACTAAATAACTGTTCTTTATAGCTTTCAACATATTCTTTAATATCCATAACAAATCTCCTATAAATCAATATCTAGGCTAACCGGACAATGATCTGAGCCTAGTATATTATAATGTATTTTAGCATCAATTATCTTTTCTTTCAAATCTTCAGATACTACAAAATAATCAATTCTCCACCCAACATTTCTCTCTCGAGCCTTCATACGATAGCTCCACCATGAATATTCAACCTTTTCAGGATATAAATAACGATAAGTATCTACAAATCCACTCGCTAATAATTGGGTAAACTTCGCTCTTTCTTCATCAGAAAAACCTGCATTTTTATGATTGGTATCTGGATTTTTCAAATCGATCTCATTATGCGCAACATTTAGATCACCACAATAAATAACCGGTTTTACCTTTTTTAATTCATTCAAATTAAATCTTAACCAATCTTCCCATTCCTGACGATAATCAAGTCTTAATAAGCCATCTTTAGAATTAGGTACATAAGCATTGACCATATAGAAATTATCAAATTCCAAGGTAATAACTCGACCCTCATCATTATGTTTATCATCATTAAAATCATAACTAACACTTAATGGTTCTTTCTTACAAAAGATAGCTGTACCAGAATAACCCTTGCGATTAGCACTATAGAAATACTGATTATAACCATCCAATTCTAATTTAAGCTGATCAGGCTGCATCTTAGTTTCCTGAATACAAAAGATATCTGCATCCATATCTTTAAAAACATCTAAAAAACCTTTATTCACACAAGCTCTTAAACCATTTACATTCCAAGAAACTAATCTCATTACCTCACCAGCTTTCTAGTTTGCATCTTTAACCATAATTTTTCTTTATCATTTAAATATGGACTAACATTCTTATAAACCAATTCATGATAATCA
Source organism: Erysipelotrichaceae bacterium (assembly GCA_022780745.1). Taxonomy (GTDB): domain Bacteria; phylum Bacillota_I; class Bacilli_A; order Erysipelotrichales; family Erysipelotrichaceae; genus JALEVB01. The sequence continues at coordinate 7,390 of JALEVB010000134.1, read as the reverse complement.
TTCAATAATTTTAATTCACGATCAGACATGATATTAACATCAACCGCATCTAGATCAATAGGACACATAGTCAAAGGTTCAAAATACATAAACTGACCATATTCATTCTTCTTACCCTTAACAACCAATAACTCATTCTCAATTCTAATACCAAGATCATTAGCTAAATAAATACCAGGTTCATCAGTAACGATCATACCCTCTTTTAAAACATATTTCATTGCTGGACCATTATTAGACCATCTAATAGAATGAGGACCCTCATGAACACTTAAAACATGCCCAACACCATGTCCTGTACCACACTGATAATCAATATCAAGATCCCAGACAACACCACGAGCTAAAATATCCAAATTAGCACCTGTAGTACCTTCAAGAAATTTAGCACCCTGTAAATTAAGCATAGCCTTTAATACCGTTGTATAATACAAACGATCTTTATCATCAATTTTACCTAAACAAATCGTTCTGGTAATATCTGTTGTACCATCATAATAAGTACCACCACTATCTACTAATAAAAAGCCCTTAGTATCTAAAACAGCATTACTTTGTTCACTAGCACTATAATGCATCATTGCTGCATTAGCTTCATAAGCACATATTGTATTAAATGAAGGCTCAAGATAATCATCCATTTGCGCTCTTAATTCATATAGTTTATTCTGAACTGAAATCTCACTCATCTCAATTTTACCAATATTAGATTTCAACCAGTAAATAAACTTGCACATTGCTACTCCATCTTTAACATGAGCATTTTTTGTACATTTGATTTCAGTTTTATTCTTAATCGCACGATACATGGCAATAGGACTAGCATCATCATAAATATCACCAGTGATCTTATCAAACAGATAAGCATTAAGCTTAGTAGTATCTACCCATACTTTGCCATTAAGTTCCTGTAATTTATCTGCAATCTTTTCATAAGCAAATACTAATACCTTATTCTTTGTTAAAACATTAAGAACACTATCATTGATCTTCTTTTCATCAATAAACAGCATTACATCTTTGTCTGTTACAAGTGCATAAGCATAATTAACAGGTGTACACTTAATATCATCGCCTCTTAAATTAAATAACCAGGCTACATCTTCCAAAGCACTAACCACTAAAGCATCACACTTATTATCACGAAGATCTTTTCTAACCATTTCGATCTTATCAATAATACTATTGCCAGTATATTTATCATTTAAAATAAATGCTTCACTATCTGGCATAGCTGGTCGATCTTGCCATATTCTATCCACTAGATCATTATCTAGCTTAATACTAGTACCATTATCTTTAGTAGCCTTTTTTAAACGTTTAACAAAATCAGCACTAACAACTTTACCATCAAAGCCAATAACCTTATTTTTACTATTCTCTACTAAATAATCAAAAACACTGCAGACATTAGCCATACCCATCTTATATAACTTAATACCACTATTTTTAAGCTGTCTTTCCGCTTGAATATAATAACGTCCATCAGCCCACAAAATAGACTCTTTACCAATAACTAACATACCAGCAGAACCAGTAAATCCTGACATATACTGACGCACTTTAAAATGATCGGCAATATATTCACTCATATGATCATCATCAGTAGGAATATAATACAAATCAATATTTTCCTTTTCCATCTCTTTCTTTAAAGCACTAACTCTATTTTTAATATCCATAATTAACCTCTTTTATAATGACTATATTATAGCCCAAAATAAACAAAAGAGGTATACCGTTAATCCAGTATACCTTCAATTTATTCTAATCAATATATGATACAAATCACTGTTTTGTATAATTCAAGCATCCATATTTACATCACATATAACTTATCTATAATTACTATCATCCATCATTAAGTAATATAAATAACTTTCATCGATCCTCATTTAATAAACATCATTACTTAATAGATGAATCAATCAAGTATCGCATTTAATCACTATATGATCAACAAATACTTCACGCTCTCAAAGAAAATATTCAATTGTTAATTAAGATTTACGTCCATCGGTCTAGCCCTCATGTAGACTTTCACTTTCCATTATTTTAATACTATTGAAAAATAATTCTTATCTATCTTAACTAAAACTAATTTCACTTACCATAAGCAAAACCTTACATTGTGCTTAAACTATTTTTCAATTAATTTGATCGTCCCTTAATCTTCTACATCGATATAAGAAACGAAAGATCTTAATATTCTAGTAGGATCTCTTTCATAAATGATTACCTCCTTTATGAACTACTTTCTTTTTACACCTATATAGTAACATGAATATATTTAATGAATAGTCTATTATTAAATTTTTTTATATGCTATAATTAAATAGTGAAAGCGGATACAAAATATCCGCTTTTAATTTATCTGTGATTTTAAATAACTAAAGATAAAGCCATCCAGATCTCCATCCATGACAGCGTTAACATCACCATTTTCATATTGGGTACGATGATCTTTAACCATGGTATATGGGCAAAAAACATAAGATCTGATCTGTGAACCCCACTCTATAGCTTTTTGTTCACCTTTGATACTAGCCAGTTCTTTTTGCTGCTGTTCGATCATTCTTTGATAAAGCTTACTCTTTAACATATTCAAACAGCGTTCACGATTTTGGATCTGACTTCTTTCTGTTTGACAGCTAACAACGATACCTGTAGGTTTATGCGTCATTCTTACCGCACTATCTGTCTTATTGATATGCTGTCCACCAGCCCCAGATGCACGCATGGTTGTAACTTCCAGATCTTTTTCCTCAATGGTAATTTCAATTTCATTATTGAATTGGGGCATAACATCCACACTAGCAAATGATGTATGTCTTCTGCCTGAAGCATCAAATGGTGAAATACGAACTAAACGATGAACCCCTTTTTCACTTTTTAAATAGCCATAAGCCATATATCCTTCAATTAGAATACTGCAAGATTTGATACCTGCCTCTTCACCATCCTGATAATCAAGAACAGTTACTTTATAACCCTTCTTTTCAGCATAGCGGCAATACATACGATAAAGCATCATTGCCCAGTCCTGACTCTCAGTACCACCAGCTCCAGGATGAAGTTCAATGATAGCATTACTTTTATCATATGGCTGACTAAGTAATACCATGATCTCAAACTTTTCAAAACGATCGATAACATTCTGATAGTCTTCTTCAACAAGTTCAAACATCTCTTCATCATATGCATCTTTTAGATCATCAAGATTTTCTTTTAATAAAACTAAAGCTTTATCAATTCTTTGATATTCTTCGATCATATTTTTTAAGCTATTAGTTTCCTGAATGATCCTTTGAGCATTTTTTTGATCATTCCAGAAACCATCTGAACTCATCTTATCTTCATTAGCTTTAATGATCTTTTTCTTTTCTTCGAAGTCAAAGAGATAAGCCAAGCTGTTCTAGCTTGGCAAAAGTCGCTTTAAGACTTTGGTTGATTTCATATAATTCCATTATTTTTGTCTTCTTTCTATTACGATACGAACATTCATACAGAAGGTAACGATTTCAAGTGAGATCTGCTGCATCATATTCTCAAACATTTCATAACCTTCCTGAACATAAGCCTGTAATGGATTATTCTGAGCATAACTTCTTAAATGGATACCATCACGAAGCTTACTCATGGTATCAATATGATTTACCCACGCTCTATCGATTACCTTTAAGACCATAGTCTTTTCAATAGGTAATACCTGCTGTTTTACTTCAGCAATCTTTTGTTCATATTCATTCCATGCATAATCACTAACAATAGCTACGATCTCTTCATGAGACTTACCTTTAAGATCATCTATTGCAAATTTATCTTTAAATCCCATCTTAGCTAAAGAAGCTAATAGACCTTCAACATTAACATCTTCATTTTTACTATTAAAGTCGATATTATTGGTAACGATCTTATTAATAACACGACTAAACATATCTTTTACGATACTATGAACATCATCATTATCTAATATGAAATTTCTTTGTTCATAGATGATCTCTCTTTGTTGTCTTAATACATCATCATATTCCAATAAAGCTTTACGAGCATCAAAGTTTACACCTTCAACTCTTCTTTGAGCAGAACTAATTGATTTACTAACAGCCTTAGATTCAACTGGTACATCACCAAGCTGAGCAAACAATCCTTCCATTCTTTCAGATCCAAATCTAACCATTAGATCATCCTGAACAGATACATAGAATCTACTAAAGCCTGGATCTCCCTGACGTCCACTACGACCTCTTAACTGATTATCAATACGACGAGACTCATGTCTTTCACTACCTAATACAGCTAAACCACCTAGTTCTTTTACACCTTCACCAAGCTTGATATCTGTACCACGACCAGCCATATTTGTCGCAATCGTTACAGCTTTTTTACGACCGGCATTCTTAATGATCTCAGCTTCACGTTGATGATTTTTAGCATTCAATACTTCATGAGGTATCTTACGAGATTTTAACATCTTACTAATTAATTCAGATGTTTCAACAGCGATCGTACCTACTAATACTGGCTGTCCCTTAGCATATAATTCCATTACTTCATTAACTAAAGCTTCAAACTTAGCCTTTTTCGTACCATAGATCGCATCAGGATAATCAATTCTAGCTACTGGACGATTAGTAGGAATTTCATATACACGCATATTATAAATACTTAAGAATTCCTCTTCTTCTGTTTTAGCAGTACCTGTCATACCAGATAATTTAGTATATAATCTAAAGAAGTTCTGATAAGTAATAGTAGCTAAAGTTGTTGTCTCTTCTTTGATCGTAATACCTTCTTTAGCTTCAATAGCCTGATGTAAACCATCAGAATATTGTCTACCCTTCATCAAACGACCAGTATTCTGATCAACAATAACGATTTCATCATTTTCCGTATCAACAACATATTCAACATCTTTAGACATAATATAATTAGCCTTTAATGCCTGATTGATATGATGAACGATCTGCGTATTTTCAATATCATATAAATTCTTTACTCTAAAGAATTTTTCACCCTGAGCAACACCACTTTCTGTCAAAGTCGCAATACGATCTTTAACATCTACTTCATAATCTACATCTTTAGTTAAATGTTTTACAAAACGATCAGCCTGTAAATATAAATTAGCTGTCTGTTTCTTACCGCCTGAAATAATAAGAGGCGTTCTAGATTCATCAATTAAAATACTATCGACTTCATCGACTAAAGCAAAATTCAAACCTCTTAATACACGATCTTCTCTTCGAGTAACCATGTTATCTCTTAAATAGTCAAATCCAACTTCCGCATTAGTAGTATAAGTAATATCACAATTATATGCTGCCTTTTTCTGAGCTGGTGTCAATTGTCTTAAGTTTAAGCCAACTGTTAAACCCAAGAAACGATGGATCTGTCCCATCCATTCAGAGTCACGCTTAGCTAGATATTCATTGACAGTAATAACATGAACACCTTTGCCCTCTAAAGCATTCAAATATACAGCCATAACTGACGTTAAGGTCTTACCTTCACCAGTCTTCATTTCTGCAATATCGCCACCTTGCATAACACAAGCACCCATAAGCTGGACAAAATAAGGGAATTCCCCGATAACACGATATGCAGCCTCTCTAACTGTAGCAAATGCTTCTACTAATATATCATCTAATGTTTCACCATTTTGTAGTCTATTTTTAAATTCTGCAGTTTTAGCTTTTAACTGTTCATCACTCATCTTACGATAAGTATCTTTTAAATCTTCAACTGGTTTTACCTTCTTTTCAATCTCTTTTAATCTTCTTTGATCAACGTTAAATAATTTATCGATAAAATTAGCCATGAATTACCTCCTGTTTAATCTTTTTAATTATACCTTTTAACATGAATAAAGGCAAAGAAAATTACTTGTATTTTTTTTACAAATAGTATAAACTATATAAGTACTTATTGGGGTATCGCCAAGCGGTAAGGCATCAGACTCTGAATCTGACATTTCATTGGTTCAAATCCAATTACCCCAGCCATATTTTAAAAATTAAAATTCCTATTTAGGAATTTTTTTATTTGACAAATCAAATGATTATCTTTAGAATAATTTTCGTCATAGAATATCTATGCAAGAAATGACAAAGTCGAAAAGACTTAGTGGCTAAACGGTAGTGCCCTTGTCAAAGGCCGAAGACTTGTCGAGGAGACAAGAACTGTGTCTAGTGGGATACAGATTTGAATGGTAAAACATTCATTTATAAGTTGGTTACTTCATAACCATATGCAAAATGCATACAACTTGTAAACTGTCTTTGAATAAGTCCAGTCTTGTATAGAAGTACTAATATATTCATAGCTTATACAGATGTATGCATATGCATGCATCTGTTTTTTTATGTTAAGGGGGTTAAAAAATGATAAAAAAACTATGTTGCCTTATAATGGCTTTGATGATGTTAGCAGGTTGTGCTAATGAAAAAGTATCAGTTGATACTACCACTTCAGTACTTAAACAAGCTCAAGAAGCATATTTGGAAAGTGTTGATGTTGACTACTCTTATGATCTAGCTATCCGTATGGAAGATATTAGATCAAATGAAGCATTAGGTTATCGTACTGCTGGTTCTAAGGCAGAATTTGAAACAGGTGAAATGTTAAAACAGGAAATGGAAAACATCGGTTTAACAAATGTAACCAAAGATGAATTTACTTTAGATGGCTGGACATTTGATCATGCAAGATTAACTTATACTGATCTAGATGGTCAGGATATAACGATAGAACTAGGAGGCTATCAGGCTAATTTTGATACTGATGGTCCTAAACAGTTTACTATTGTTGATGCAAATGAAGGAACTAAAGCTGATTTAGAAGATCTTGATGTTGAAGGAAAGCTATTACTTATCGATATCAATCAAAGGGAAAACTGGTGGATCAATTATCCAGCATATGAAGCATATCTTCATAATGCTGCTGGAGTCATTGCTGCTCAAGATGGTGGTTACGCTGAGGTTAGTGAAGATGCTTTAAATGCTCAGGATATTTGTGGTCCTGATTATGCACCTGCCCTATCTATTTCCCAAAGTGATGCTAAAAAATTAAGGGAAATCATGAATGCAAATAATACCAATGAATTAACTGTAACTCTTGATGTAGATAGCAAGGTTGAACATGATATCAATTCTTATAATATCGTTGGCTATATCCAAGGTAAAAGTGATGATATGGTCTTGATGAGTGCTCATTATGATTCTTATTTTGCAGGATTCCAGGATGATAATGCCGCTATTGCCTTAATGATGGGTATTGCCAAAGCAATCATTGATAGTGGATATCAGCCAGAAAAGACGCTAGTATTCTGTGCTATGGCTGCAGAAGAATGGGGAGTATCAAATTCACGTTATGACTGGTCTACCGGTGC
>JALEVB010000133.1 GCA_022780745.1 Erysipelotrichaceae bacterium | reverse complement strand
ATATGGAATAGAGTATACACCGTCTTTATCATAAGCGTCTCTTAATGCTAAGACATTTGGATCTAGCTGATCAATATTGGTAATATAGTCATAATCTAATGGTTGTAATAAGTTTTCTTCAATTAATCTTTCGATCATGTAATCACTTGGTACAATAACATCATAAGCGTTATTTCCTAATAATTTGGTATACATGATTTCATTTGAGTCGAATAGTGAATAGTTTACTTTAGCGTTGTATTGTTTTTCAAAGTTACTAATAACATTTTCGCCAATGTATTCTCCCCAGTTGTAGACATTGATAGTATCGCATCCGTATACTTCGATTGGATCGATATCTGATGTTTCTTTACCTGATGAACAGGCTGTTACAGATAGAGTGATGCATAAAGCAACTACTAATTTTAAAATTGTTTTTTTCATTGTTTTAACCCCCTAAGAATAACATCATTTGGTCATAAAGTTTAGTTATACTAAACTAAAAGTTTTATGATGCATTATTATTATACAGATTTGTTTCATAAATGCAATATGAATTGTTATTTTAACAAAAATATATTTTTGTCTTATACTGAATTTTAAGAAGGTTTAATTATGAATAGAATTGATTTAGCTAATAAATATATTGAAAATAATCGTATCGATGATGATCTTTTATCATTATTTCATTTGCTTTAGTAAACAAGGAAGTATGAGAAGCTAGCAAGAACTCATAGTAGTGATGAAATCATTGTAAACAGTTTGCTGCTGATAATGCTAAGATCGATATTAATAAATATGATATTAGGATTAAATAAAGCAGTCATGACTGTTTTATTATTTTAAAATATTTTTGTGAAAACGCTTGCAAAAATAAAATAACGGTATTATCATATAGTCAGATGTAATCGTTTACACGAGTTTTAAAAAGGAATAATATAGTGATTGTAAGTAGATAGTACAGTTGTTTTTATTATGCTTTTTTATGACTTAAAGGGAAAGGAATTATTATGGCAACAGTTAGTTTAAAACACATTTACAAGATTTATCCAAACACAGAAGATACTAAAAAGAAGAATAAGAAGAGTAAAGATTCTGAAAAGAAAGTTAACTTAAGAGTAACTGAAGAAGGTGTTCTAGCAGTTGATGATTTTTGTTTAGATATTAAAGATCGTGAATTTATTGTATTGGTTGGTCCTTCTGGATGTGGTAAATCAACAACATTAAGAATGGTTGCTGGCTTGGAAGAGATTACTAAGGGTGAATTATATATTGATGGAGAATTAGTTAATGAAGTTGCTCCTAAGGATAGAGATATTGCGATGGTCTTCCAGAGTTATGCCTTATATCCACATTTAACTGTTCGTGGTAATATGGAATTTCCACTTAAATTAAAGAAGATGCCTAAAGCTGATATTGATAAAGCTGTTAATCAGGCAGCTCAGATCCTTGATCTAACAGAATACATGGATCGTAAACCTAAGGCTTTATCTGGTGGTCAAAGACAAAGAGTTGCGATTGGACGTGCTATCGTTCGTAATCCTAAGATCTTATTAATGGATGAACCATTAAGTAATCTTGATGCTAAGCTTCGTAATCAGATGCGTGCTGAAATTATTAAGTTACGTCAAAAGATCGATGCAACATTTATTTATGTAACTCATGATCAGACAGAAGCTATGACTTTAGGTGATCGTATCGTTATTATGAAAGATGGTGTTGTTCAGCAGGTTGGTACACCTACAGAGGTTTATGATAGTCCTGCAAATATCTTTGTTGCTGGCTTTATTGGTGTTCCACAGATGAACTTCTATGAAGGTCAGTTATTAAAAGAAAATGGCCGTTATTTTGTAAAAGTTGAAGATGCAAAGATTGAGTTATCTGAAGATAAACAAGCTAAATTAGCTGCTAAGAATATTGAAAATAGAGCAATCATTGCTGGGGTTAGACCTGAGCATATCTCCTTGAGTGGTGATAAGGATAAGATGGTACATGGTAAAGTGGATGTATCTGAAATGATGGGTTCTTCTATCCATGTTCATATCAATGCTTTGGGTAAAGATGGAATTATTGTTGTTCCGACGATTGATGCTCGTGGTAAGGAATTTGAAATGGGTGAACCAATTGATTTTACATTTACAGGCGATGTTGTTAACGTTTTCGATAAGGAAACTGGTGTAAATATTGGTGTTTAGTATGAAGAATATCTTTGTACTGGAGGATGGTTGTTCTAGAGCGATAACCTGGGAGAATCAAAAAGGTGAAAAGGGAAAAGGTGGCATGGCTGAAAGTCATCTTGGTAAAGGAAGAAAAGGTTCGGCTTATGTACCAGTTATCAAAGCCCATGAAACTGTAGTACTAGCAGATATTGAAGGATGTGGGATCATTAAACATATCTGGATGACTTGTACAGATAAAATTAGTGATAAGAGTCCTTGTGTATTAAAAGATCTGGTAGTAAGAATGTATTGGGATAATTATGATAAGCCTTCAGTTGAGTGTCCTATTGGGGATTTCTTCTGCTTAGGATTTGGGGCTTCATATAATATCGATTCAATGCTGGTATCAGTTAATCCTTTAAGGGCAATGAATATGTATATTCCTATGCCTTTTAAAACACATGCTAAGATTACGATTCAAAATGATGGTGATGAGGATCTTCCAGCTTTCTTTTATCAGATCGATTATCAGCTAAAAGATAAGCTTCCTGATAATAGTGGATACTTTCATTGCGAATATCGTCATGAAAGTAAAACTACCCTTAAAAAAGATTATGTCATTCTAGATCAGGTAAAAGGAAGAGGACAGTATATTGGTACGTTTGTTTCTTTGATAACCCTACAAGAAGACTGGTATGGTGAGGGTGAAGTTAAATTTTATCTAGACAATGATGATGAATATCCTACGATTTGTGGTACGGGAATGGAGGATTATTTTGGGGGAGCGTGGAGCTTTGGCCCTGATGTTGAACATCCATTTAGTTCCCTATATCTTGGATTTCCATATTTTTCAAAAGTGATGGAAGATGATACGACATCACTTCCTAAAAGAACATTCTATCGCTGGCATGTAGAAGATCCGATATTATTTAGTGAAAATATTAAGGTTACATTACAGCAGATAGGTATTAATGCTAATGGTATGTTTGAAAGACAGGATGATGTGTCTTCTGTTGCATATTATTATCTTGATCACGTTGATCATTCAAGTGTAGAGCTTGAAGATAGAGATAAACGTTATCGTAAAAATTAGAAACTATGACATATATTTATATGTCTAGTCATATTAACTTATAATTCATTTTAAAAAGGAGGAAGAAAGATGAAGAAGTTAGTTAAGCTTTTAGTGGCTTCTCTAGTTTGTATGTCATTGGTTGCTTGTGGAAGCAAGACTACTGATGAAGGTACTACTACTGATGAAGGCACTACTACTACGGGAGGTACTTTAGTTGTTTATCAGAATAAATCTGAAGTTACTGATCCATTACAACGTTTCGCTGATAAATGGGGCGAAGAAAATGGTGTAACTGTTGAAGTTAAGACTTGTACAGGTACTTGTGATTATGGTGCTGGTATGAAATCAGACATGGCTGCTGGTGAAACACCTGATATCTTCATTATTGAAGGTGATACTGGTTATGAATTGTATAAGAATATTATGGAACCATTAGATGATCAATCTTGGGTTGCTGATACTGATTATGCTTATGAAAAAGATGGTCATGTATATGGTATGCCAGTTGCTGTTGAAGGTTATGGTTTAGCATATAATAAAGACATTCTTGATGCTGTTGGTGTTGATCCTACAACATTAACTACATTATCAGCTTATAAAGATGCATTCGAAAAGATCGATGCTAAGAAAGATGAATTAGGCTTAACAGCTGTTGTAGCTCTTCCTACTGCTGATGGTATGTATTGGATCATGGGTAACCACGATTTTGCAGCTTATCTATCTAGTGGATTAGATTATTATGATACTACAGTTATCGATATGACATTAAAAGGTGAAGTTGATGCTGATCGTTTAGCTACTTATGCTGACTGGGTTGAATTATTATATCAATATACTGATGAAAAGATGTTGATCTCTAGTACAAATGATGATCAGATGTATCAGTTTGGTGCTGGTAAATATGCATTCATGCATCAGGGTACTTGGGCTGAACAACCAGTTGCTGAAGCAGGCGGTGAATTTGCAATGGGCTTTGCACCTTATGCTCCTTTAGGTGATGTTGAAACTAATGGTTTATTTGCTGGTGCTCCATCTTGGTATTGTGTAAATAAAGATTCTGCTAATCTAGATGTTGCTAAGAAGTTCTTAGTTGACTTAGCTGGTGAAGAAGGTCAAAAGATGTATGTTGAAGAGATCAACTTAATTAGTGCTTTCAAGACTTGTAAGACTAAACCAACTACTCCATTAGCTGGTGCATTATCTGATTGGATCGAAGCTGGTGGAACAGCTTATAGCTTTACTAACCAATATAAGACTCCTGATGGATTCAATATGAACCAATTAGGTCCTATCTATAATCAATTTGCTTCTGGTAGTATTGATAAACAACAATTTATTGATCTATTTACTGCTGCTATCGCAACTCTAGGCAAATAATTGAGTTATCGTTTATAAGGTAGGCAATATATTGCCTACCTTTTGCTTAAATTTTGAAAGGATTAATTTATGGAAAAAATAAGAAAAAAGAAGTCAATGAAGTCCATGAAAAGACAGGAAAGCATAACATATTTATTGTTTATGGCTCCTGCAGTTATTGCGTTTGCATTAGTTGAGATCGTTCCGTTTTTTCAGGGATTGTACTATTCATTTACTGACTGGACAGGTTTACCTTCAAATCCAATCCATTGGGTAGGCATTCAGAATTATATTGATGCCTTTACTGATAGCAGATTCCAATATTCATTTTTAATTACTCTTATTTTTGCCTTAGCTAATTTCGTTTTGGTTAATGTTGTTTCATTCTCTTTAGCTATGTTAGTTTCTAGTAAGTTAAAAGGTAAGAATATTTATCGTGCTGGATTCTTTGTTCCTAATCTAATTGGTGGTTTGGTATTAGGTTATATCTGGCAGTTTATCTTTAATAATGTTGTGGTGAGTCTTCCATTCTATAATGGTTTGAGTTTGCTTGCTAATCCTAATACAGCTTTAGTGGGTCTTATCATTGTTTGTAACTGGCAGTATGCTGGTTATATTATGATGATTTATTTTACGGCTTTACAGGGTGTTCCAAAAGAGCTTGGTGAATCAGCAGAACTTGATGGATGTAATGGCTGGCAGAAATTGTGGAAGGTTACAATTCCAAATATTATGAGTACTCTAACAGTTACATTGTTCTTAACTTTAAGTAATAGTTTTAAACAGTATGACGTTGTTTTATCATTGACAAATGGTGGTCCTTCAAGAATGTGGCAGGGTGCAGCTATTAATGGTACAGAATTAGTTTCATTGAATATCGTTAAGACGGCTAGTACTGATAATTTAATGGCTTTAGGTCAGGCTAAGGCAGTTATATTCTTTGTGTTCTTGGTAGTTATTACTTTAATTCAAACATCTATTACTAGAAGAAAGGAGATCGAATCTTAATATGACTAAAAGAAAGAGTTTAAAAATATTGGCTGAAATTGGTGCTATTATTCTTTGTCTGATCTGGATATCTCCTTTGGCTTTGGTTATTATCAACTGTGCTAAAAGTACGGCTAGTATTGTCTTAGATCCATTAGCTTTACCTGAAAACTGGAGTCAGATGATCGTTAATATTACTAGTGTGTGGTCTGATCGTACTGTTCGTTATGCTAGTGCTTTTAAGTCTAGTGTTATTATTACTTTTGGTTCTTTGTTCTTTATTGATCTATGTGCTTCAATGGCAGCTTGGGCTATTGTAAGAAGCAAGTCTAAAGTGGCAAAGATCGTTTATACTATTTTTATTGCTTCAATGGTTATTCCATTCCAGGTTATTATGTATCCGCTTGTTTCATGGTTTAGAACTATAGGTACAAGTGTTACTATTCCTTTATTGGGTTTTTCAATGCTTAGAAGTTATCCTGGCATGATCTTTGCGTATGTAGGCTTTGGTATGAGTATGTCAGTATTTATGTTTTCAGGTTTTGTTAAGGGTATACCATATGAAATCGAAGAAGCAGCAGTTATGGATGGATGTTCAAAATTCCAGGTTTATACTAAGATCATTGTGCCAATGTTAAAGCCAATTATTGTTACGGTTACGATATTAAATGGTATCTGGATCTGGAATGACTATATGTTACCATTCTTGGTTTTAGGTAAAGGTAATGCGATTCAGACGTTGCCACTTGCAGTATCTAATTTCGTAGGTGCTTATACTAAGCAATGGGATATGATTCTATGTTCTGCTTTCTTGGCCATTGTGCCTGTATTGATCTTCTTCTTGTTTGCTCAAAAACAGATCATGAAAGGAATGGTCGAAGGTGCAGTCAAGTCTTAAGACTAAGATCATCTTAGATACGGATATTGGCTCTGATATTGATGATACTTATGCCTTATGCTATTTATTAAATGAAGCTAATGTTGATTTATTAGGTGTTTGTACCGTTACTGGGCAGGCATATGATAGAGCTTTGTTATGTAAGATATTGATTGAAATAGCTAATAGGGATGTTCCTGTGTATGTGGGTGATGAAAAACCATTAAGTGATCAGGATATATTGCAGCCTATATGTCATATGAAAGATATTATTGATCATTTTCATATTAGTCAAAGTGTTGAAGATGAAGATGCTAGTGATTATCTTGTAAGGATGGCTAATGAGTATCCTAATGAGATTACTTTAGTGGGGGTTGCTCCATTTACTAATATTGCAAAAGCAGTTTTAAAGGATGCTGCTTTCGCTTCTAAGATCAAAAGGCTTGTGATCATGGGTGGTAAAACAGATCATTCTGATAGCTTAAAAAAAGTCTTAGATTGGAATATGTTATGTGATGTTGAAGCTGGCAGGATAATATTAGATGCTAACTTTAATGATCTGACAATTTTTCCATGTGAATTAACTAATAAAGTTTTTACTCCTTCTACTTTTTTGCATGAGCATATTTGTGGTAAATATGCTCGTGCGATAAAAGAAATGGGTGAAAACTGGTTTAATAGAGATCATGAAGTTTTTCATTATCATGATCCAATGGCTTGTTATTACTGTGTTCATCCTGAGATTTTTAAATTAAGATCAGGAAGGATGAAGATGGTAAATAATGATAAAGGTTCTTATACAATATGGCATGATGATGATAATGGTAAACATCATCTTGCTTATGATATTGATAAGGATAAATTTTTAAATGATTTATATCAGATAATTAATAATTGAGAAAGAGGTTTTCATGGCTAGATATTTAATCGTTAATGCTGATGATTTTGGTATGTGTCATAGTGCTAATTTAGCAGTTAAAAACTTATTTGAAAGTAAAAGAATCAAGTCAACAACGATCATTACGGTTGCTCCTTGGGCAAAAGAAGCTGTTAAGATGATCAAAGAGGATCCTAAATTAATAAGAGCGGGTGTTCATATTACGCATACTAGTGAATGGGATACTTATCGCTGGCGTGGTTTTTTGGATATTAAAGAACTGCAGGATAGTGATAGATGTTTCTTTAAGACTACTGATGAAGCTTTGAAAGTTGATATTGATCTAAGGATCAAAGAAGCTAAAGCTCAGATCCAATGGGCAATAGATCAGGGTATTGAAATAACCCATCTTGATAATCATATGCGTACATGCATGGACCATGAAGAAGAATTATTAAAGATATGTTATGAGCATAACTGGGGTTATCGTATTCATGCACAGGATGGTGTATCTGACAAGGCTCTAGAATATTTAAAAGATCATGATGTTAGTGTACCTGATTATTTAAATTATACTGATGGCAAGGTCGTTAGTGATAATATGACATACGAATCACATGCTGCAATGTATAAACATATGCTGCATGTTATGCCAGAAGGTATTAATGAGTGGTTTTCACATCCAGCATTAGAGACAGATGAATTGAAAGCTATTGCGCCTGATTGGCGTATTAGGGTCAATGATTATCGCTTCTTGATGAGTGATGAGTTTATTGAAACTTTAAAAGAAGAAAATATTCAACTAATAGGTTATGAAGATATTGCAATAATTAGAGGTAAAAGATAATGTCTAGTTTATATATTGAATTATGTCCTAAAGAATTTAGAGAAAGAATTAAAGAATGCCCAGTTGCTTATTTGCCACTTGGTACTTTGGAATGGCATGGTCCGCATAATCCTTTAGGTGCTGATGGTATTCAGTCAGAAGGATTTTTTGAAAGATTTGCCAATGAATATGGTGGTATCGTTTTACCTAAATTATTTCTTGGACCAGATAGGAAAAAGATCGTTGATGGCATAGAGTATTATGGCATTGATTATAGTAATAATGATGATCCAGTAATTGCTTATGATGATTGTCAGTTAAGTGGCAGTGCTTATTATGTTGATGATGAATTATTTGAGATGATACTTATGAATATTGCTAAGCAGCTAACTAGGGCGGGATTTAAGATCTTAGTAGCTCATGGGCATGGACCATCAATATTTGCATTTCAAAGATTAAAAGATAAGTTTAAAGATACTTATGGTTTAGATACTTTAACTTTATTTGATCTTGATATTGAAGATGAACTTAAGTTTCAAAATGATCATGCCGCTGCTAATGAGACTTCGATCATGATGGCTTTAAGAAAAGATCTAGTACATATGGAATATAATGATGAAGAAGTTATGAAGGCGGTATATGGCAAAGATCCAAGGATATTTGCTAGTGAGAAGCTGGGTAATGAAATCATTGATATTAATATTAAATATCTAAAAGAAGCATTAGATGCTATGAGGGATTAGTATGAAAAGAAGAGTTAGTATTTATCAAGTATATCCTAGAGTATATTCTAAGGATGGTAAATTAAATAATGTTACTAATGATATGAAAAGAATTGCCAATATGGGTTTTGATTACTTATATCTATTGCCTATTCATCCTATTGGTAAAGAAGGTAGAAAGGGTAGTTTGGGTTCTCCTTATTCCATTGCTGATTATTTAAGTGTTGATCCTGAGCTTGGTACTTTGGATGATTTTAAAGATCTTCTTAGTGAGGCTCATAAGTATGGGTTAAAGGTAATGATGGATATCGTTATTAATCATACAGCTAATGATCATTATTGGGTAAATGAACATCCTGAGTATTATTTATTAGATAAAGATGGTAAACCAGCTAGAAAAGCAGCAGAATGGACAGATATCACTGATCTTAATTATGATAATCTAGAGCTTAGAAAAGAACTGATCGCTATGCTTACATATTGGGCAAAGCTTGGTGTTGATGGTTATAGATGTGATGTGGCTTCGGGTGTTCCATATGAATTCTGGAAAGAAGCAGATGAAGCTATAAAGAAAATCAATCCTGATTTTTACTGGTTAGCTGAAAGTACACATGTTGCCTTTGTTCAGGGTGCTAGAAGAAATGGTTATAAGGCTACTAGTGATGCTAAGTTGGCGGAAGTTTTTGATACTTTATATCCATATAGTTTTGATGCAGAATATAAGGATGCATTAAATGGCAAAGATCTAAAAGGATTCTGCCATATGCTTAATTTTACTTATACTGAGTTCAATGAACATGTAAATGAACTGATATATCTGGAAAACCATGATCAAAAACGTATTGCAGATGTTTTAAATAATAATAAAATCCGTATGAATAACTGGCTGGCTTTTAGTTTTTTATATGATGGTATCGCTTTTGTTTATGCGGGGCAGGAGGCTTATAATACGGTTCAACCTACTTTATTTGATAAAATGGAGGTTGACTGGTCAAAGTTAGATCATGATTATGAAGAGAAATTATGTAGTTTAAATAAGCTTCGTGCTAAAGTATTAGCAAATGTCAATGATTGTTATGTGGAAGCTGATAATGCTTTGATAGTGCATCTATATAAGAATGATGAAGAATTATTAGGTGTCTTTGATGTTAATGATATCAATGGCAGTATTAAGCTAGATATCGCTGATAATGAATATCATGATCTAATTAATGATAAGAAGATAACGATCGTTAACAATGAGGTAGAAAGTAAGAATTGTCCGTTATTAATCAAGGTGAAATAAATGAAAACAAGTTATCATTCACATACTAAATGGTGTAAACATGCCAAAGGAGAAATCGAAGATTATGTTTTAGCTGCAATTAATGCTGATTTTGAGTTATTTGCAATTTGTGATCATGTCTTTGATGATAATCATCCTTTTGGTCCTAGAGGAAGTTTTAAGGATTATCCACAATATTTAGCACAAATCAAAGAAGTAGAAGCTAAGTATCAGGATAAGATCAAATTAATTAGAAGTATGGAAGCTGAGTATTATCCTGAAATGATGGAAACTTATCGCAAGATGAAAAAAGAGGATAATTTCAGTATCTGGATCTTAGGACAGCATGAAAGCAAGGATCATTTAATTGATTATTTTGCACCAGGTGATGCTGATAACAAACTGATCAGTTATACAAATGATGTAATTGAAGGTATTGAAACAGGATTCTTTGATATTCTGGCACATCCTGATCTAATGATCATGCATTATGATAAAGTGAATGAGTTATTTATGAGCTGTATGGCTAGAATATTTGAAGCTTGTGAAAAAAATAAGGTTATCGTAGAAATTAACGCTAATGGTATTAGGGGTAATAAGGGATACCCTAATTTAGAAGTTTTTGAATTGTCAAAGAAGTATGATTTGAAATATATTATAAGTTCGGATGCTCATGATCCTAAGTGTCTTTATGATGATGCGGTGGTAAAGGCTGAAGAATTTGCGGAAAAATTGGGTTTAAAAATCGAAAGTATAATATAATACTCAAAAAGAAAGAGAGAAATGCTATGGCAACAATAAAGGAAATTGCTAAATTATCGGGATATTCTATTGGAACAGTTTCAAGAGTTATCAACAATAATCCTCATGTTAGTCCCATAGCACGTCGAGAAATTAGTAAGATCATTGAAGAGCTGGCTTTTGAACCAAATAGTAATGCTCGAGTTTTAAAACAAAAGACTAATAAACAGATCTTAGTAATCGTTAAGGGAAGAGAAAATCATTATTTAGAGGGATTGGTCGAAAAAATAGAGAATGAATTACAGAATTATGATAAAGAAATGAGTGTTACTTATGTTAATGAAAGTGATGATGAAGTAGCTCATGCGATCAAGCTTAATGATAGACAAAGACCTGAGGGTATTATCTTTTTAGGTATTGATCCTAATAATTTTAATGAAGATTTTAAGAAAATTGAGATTCCTTGTGTAATTTTGACTAATATGGCAACAGGCATGGATTATGTTAATGTTTCTAGTTTTTCTACTAATGATCTGGAGGCTAGCAAGTGTGCTTGTAATTATTTGATTGAAAATGGGCATCGTAATATTGCAATCATAGGTGGAACAAAAGTTCATGATGAAACCTGTATTGAGAGCTATCGTTTACAAGGCGTTATTGAGGCGATGAATGAACATGGTTTAGCTTTTGATATTAATAGACAGTTTGTTGGTGGTCCTTTTAGTTATGAAGGTGGATATAATGCTTTAGTTGAACTGCTTAATTTGTATCCAGAAGTTACAGCGGTATTTGCAATGGCTGATATTATTGCGATTGGGGCTATTAGAGCTTGTAATGATCTAAATAAAAAAGTACCAGAAGATATTTCTATTGTTGGATTTGATGGTATTAAACAATGTGAGTATTGTGTTCCTCGCTTAACGACGATCTCTCAGAATAATCATGAATTTGCTCGCCGTGGTGTCAAAGATCTGATCGAACGTATTGAAAATAATGAACAATTAAGTGTTAATGATATTGTACCTTTTGCATTGATTCAAAGGGAAAGTGTTAAGAAAATATAGTAACTACGCAGATAGTTACTTTTTTAAAAAAGGAGAAAGTTTATGAATCCATATTTACCATTATATGAATATATACCTGATGGTGAACCTCATGTATTTGATGATAAGGTATATATTTTTGGTTCACATGATCGTTTTGATGGTGAAGTATTCTGTCAAAATGATTATATTACTTATTATGCTTATCTTAATGATCTTGAGCATTGGCATTATGCAGGAGTTATTTATCAAAAAACACAGGATCCTCGTAATGCTGGCTTAACTGGAAAAGATATTCATTGCATGTGGGCACCTGATGTTGTTAAGGGACTAGATGGCAGATATTATCTGTATTATTGTCTTGATGTTTTACCGGAAATAGCGGTGGCAGTATGTGATAAACCAGATGGCAAATATGAATTCTTAGGTTATGTTAAACATCCTGATGGTACCCCATTAGGATTAAAGGAAAATGATCTGGTGCAGTTTGATCCTGGAGTATTTATTGATGATGATAAGACGATATATCTTTATTCAGGTAATGCACCTCGAACTATTGAAGATATGAGTGATGATCATCGCTCACAGGTCATGCAGCTAGAAGATGATATGTTAACATTGAAAACAATGCCTAAGTTATTAATGCCAATCGTTAGCCAAACCAAGGGTACAGCTTTTGAAGGCCATGAGTTTTTTGAAGCTAGTTCTATTCGCAAGATCAACAATAAGTATTATTTTATCTATTCGGATATCAATAGTAATTCCCTTAGTTATGCAATTAGTGATAAAGCTGATGAGGGCTATGTATTTGGTGGACAGCTGATTAGTTTGGGCGATACTTTAGTCAATGGCAGAACTAGAGATCAAGCGCGTAATTTCTTGGGAAATACTCATGGCAGTATTGAATATATCAATGGTGAATGGTATGTTTTCTATCATCGTCAGACCAATCGTAATTTATATTCTAGACAGTCATGCGTTGAAAGGATCACTATTGATGAAAATGGTATGATCAAACAGCCTTTAATGACTTCATTAGGTTTTAGAAAAGAACCACTTGAAACAAGTGGTACTTATAGCAGTGCCTATGCTTGTAATCTATGGGGTAAAGATGGTGTATATGAATATGTTAGAGAAAAACATGAAGAGTCAGATTTTCCTTATATAACCCAAGAAGGTATAGATAGGGAAGATAGTCCTTTAAGTTATATTAAGAATATGCATCATGGCAGTGTGGCTGGATATAAGTATTTTAAGTTTGATCATGAAGTTATTATTAAATTATTAATTAAAGCCTATGGTAAGGGTAAGATACGAATATGGGCCGAAAATGAGCATTTACAGGATGATAGATATCAGATGGTTAATAATTTGTGTGATGGAGATCCGTTATTAGTTACAGAAATTGATGTTGAGTATAATGAAGATAAGCATTATGTTAAAAGCAGTATTGATTTAAATGATACGGTTAGTCTATATGTGGAATATATCGGAGAAGGGTATATTGATTTCTATGAATTAGGATTTGAGGAAAAATAGATATGGCAAGAGACTATTTTTCTTTTATGCAGTTTAAAAGAGATAAGATTCAGCTTTTAAATGGTAAATGGGATTTTTATTTTGATAGTCTAGATAGTGAAAAACTGAAGATCAATGTTCCTTTTGTTTATCAGTCGAAGTTAAGTGGTATTAATACTGATAGTATTCATGATGTTATTTATTATCGTAGAGAAGTGGATATTCCTGAGGGCTTTAATGAAAATATCATTTTGCATTTTGATGCCATTGATCATGAAGCTTATGTCTATATCGATGATCAGCTGGTTATTAGTCATACTGGAGGATATACGCCTTTTAGTGTTAATATCAGTCCTTATCTTAGTGATGATAAATTTACGATTCTAGTTAAAGTTATTGATCCTTCATTTGATAAAAGTATTGCTAGAGGTAAACAGACCTGGGATGATAAACCTCATGATATCTGGTATACCAGAAGCAGTGGTATATGGCAAAATGTCTGGCTGGAAAATGTTCATGATATCCATATTGAAAATATCAAGTATCATCCTGATATTAAACGGAAAAGTGTTAATATCGAGGTTAATGTCAGTGATAATGCCATAGGTAAGACTTTAGTTATGAAGATCAAAGGCAGATATCATAAGTATCATATTGATAATTGCAAGATGAATATTGAATATCTGGTTGAAAAATTATGGAGCGTGGATGAACCTAATTTATATGATGTTGTCTTTAGCATTGAAGATGATTATGTATATGATAGTGTTAGTTCTTATTTTGGTTTAAGAAGTGTTAAGGTTTTTGAGGATAAGATCTTGATGAATAATGAGTTTATTTATCAGAAACTATTATTAAATCAGGGTTATTATCAGGATGGCTTATTATCAGCTTCTAGTGATGAAGATTTTATCAATGATATTAAGATGATGAAGGCTATGGGTTTTAATGGTTGCCGTATTCATCAGAAGGTTGAAGATCCACGTTTTTTATACTGGTGTGATAAATTAGGTTTTTTAGTATGGGGAGAATGTCCGGCATTTTATGAATTTAGCAACAAAGCTAATGATGATCTAAAGAAGATGTGGGATGAGATCATTGAACGTGATTATAATCATCCTTCGATCATTACCTGGACTTTATATAATGAAAGCTGGGGTATTGAAGGTGTAAATGATAATAAGATGATACAGGATGCGGTAATTGGTTTATATGATCATGTTAAGAAACTGGATAGTACTAGACTAGTGATCGCTAATGATGGATGGGAAGTAGTAAAGGGTGATTTTATTGGTTTCCATAATTATTGTCATGGTCGAAAAGATGAAACTGAAAAATATCAGCAGTATTGTCATGATCTAGCTGATATCGATGCTTTGCTTAAGCATCAGCCTGGTAATCATCCTATTTTGGCTTCGTGTTTTCCATATAGCTTAAAGCCTATTATCTTAAGTGAATTTGGTGGTATAGCTTATCAAAATAGTGATGGCTGGGGTTATACCAGTGTTAATAATGAAGTTGATTTCTTGGCTGATTATCAAAGAACCATTGAAGCTATCAAAGCTTCAAAGCTTCTATGCGGTTATTGTTATACGCAGTTCACGGATGTGGAAATCGAGCAGAATGGTTTATTGACATATGATCATAAACCTAAGGTAGCTTTAGAAAAAATAAGAAAAATCAATGATATGATCGATGCATAAGGTAAACCCTTATGCATCTTTTAATTTCGCACAGCTAAGATATCTGATGATGGTTGCGCTAAATAGATAAGTAAACAGGCTATCAGGATCTTCCATATCCAGATCATATATGTCGATGATCTGTTCAATACGATAATTTATCGTATTGCGATGAAGAAACATGTATTTAGCAGTTTTAGAGATATTTTTGCCATAGCGCAGATAATTATATAAGGTATCCAGATTGTTTGTATGATTATCTAAATCATCATGATAGATATTGAGAATATTCTGGTTACAATAGCTTTCTAACTGATCATATCTAATATTGGCTAATAAATGATAGAAACTGATATCATTATAGTTATATATTGGTCCTTTTTTTAATACTAGGGTATTAAAGCGTAAGGCATTAAGACTTTGTAGATAATGATTATACAGATTGAATAAGTCTTTGAAGATATTGGAAGCTCCAGCTTCTAAGTTATATTTATCAAGGATATCGATAATAGACTTGAGATTTTTGTTAAATGGTTTTTTTAATAGGTTTAGGATAACGATATTTTTTTCGAACAATAAAAGAATGACATTATCTAAACGATCAAGTTTAGTTTTTAATTCTCCTTGCATACTATTGCTGAAGGCATAATTACTGACATTGATACTAATAATCTGATAATAGTTAAATTCTTTAAAATAGGTTGATTCTAGTCTGGTATTAAAGATAATACGTGATGTTACTTTGTTATGTAATAAATCAGATACCAGATTTAGTTCCTGCTGCTTATATGAAGAAACAAAGGCAGTATTTAGTAAACTTATTTGCTTGCTAAGAAGCTTAAGGATCAGTTCTTCTTTGATGTCGTATTCTTTATTAAAAGGATGATAATATTCCAGGATGATCAGATAGCCTAAGAAATTATTGTTCATTAGGCATTTGTAGATCTTACGCTGATGTTTAGATATATCTTTAGCAAGATATTTGATCCTGGTACCATCAGTTTCAAAATAATTACTATTTATACCCGTTAGTAAGGAAACAAATTCATAAGTTAAATTGCCTCTTTTAGTTCCGCTTTTCCATACTTCATCACTAATATCATGATGTCTGGAATAACTAACGATATTGTAGCTGGTATCGGTAATGATAATAGGATTATTGATATATTGGGCACATTTCTGGCATAGAGCGTCAGTGCTATTATCAGTTAAAAATAAGGAAAAGAGGTTTATCTGCTCATTGGAATATGAAGATGATGCATTGATCATATCTTGAACAATATTGATGATTTCATAAATATTATCGATATTAGCTAATAATAGGTAATTGGTTTGGATAGGGTTTTTTAACTCTTCATCTTTGATTAGGATGAGGTTAGTGTCTTTGATCGTTTCAAAATGATTAATGGTGGATACATAGCCTACATATAAGATGTTACTGTTGAATATAGTATTTTTTTCTAGGGATTTTACAGCGTTGATGGCATTATTGTCAATTGTGATATTGTAAGTTAAGTAGTTATTAAAATGGTTGATTATTTCACTAAAACTGATCATATGTTTTCCTCTTTATATAAATTGCATAAAATAGCATATGATATTTATGCAAAATATACAATGGTTTTTTATTATAACTAACTATAATAATAGGCGTAAAAAGAAAGAGGCGTATGATTTTATGGAAAATAAAAATGTAAATATCTGGAAGTCATTACAGAAAGTTCCTGCTGGTACGATGTTTGTTCCATTAATTATTGGTGCGATCATTAC
>JALEVB010000130.1 GCA_022780745.1 Erysipelotrichaceae bacterium | reverse complement strand
AGAAGAAAGTACTGAAAAATAAACATTTAACAGCCACAGTAGTTTAAACTGCTGTGGCTGTTTCTATAGTTTATATGATAATATAAAGCAGATATAATAGTTTTTAGGTGGTTAATAATATGAAAAGATATATTGCCTTGTTACGAGGGGTTAACATCAGCGGTAAAAATAAAGTATCTATGGCACAATTAAAGCAACTGTTTGAAGATTTAGATTATAAAGAAGTAAAAACCTATTTAAATAGCGGTAATGTCATTTTCTCAAGTGATGAAGATGATATAAGTAAGATTACAAGCATAATTGAGGAAATGATCAAAAATCATTTTAATTTAGATATTCCTGTCTTTGTTATATCAAAAGAAGAACTTGAGGATATTTTAGATCATGCCCCAAACTGGTGGATAGAAAATGAAGATGTTTATAACAATTTAATCTTTATCATGCCTCCTGCTACATTTCAAGATGTATATGAAAAGATAAAAGAGCCTAAAGAGGGATTAGAAAAGATAGAGAATTATAAAGATACGATATTCTGGTCTTTTAGTAGAAAAGATTATCAAAAAACAAACTGGTGGTCTAAGACAGCAAACGTAAATATCAGTAATAAATTGACGATAAGAACAGCAAATACAGTTAGAAAAATAGCTGGTATGTAAATTTTATAATATTCATGATAATTGCTTTTGTAATATTGAGATTAGTTTTTATATTAATAATTTTTAGAAGATGATCCAACTTATTAAAGATATAGGTTGGATCAACAGTTTTATTATTGAAATAAATTGTAACCGTTTAATCTTTCTTTTATTGTTTAATTTTATTGAAATTTAACAAATAAGTATTAAAATATATCATTGTTTATATAGGAGGAAAAAAGCTATGAAATGTATGTTTATCGTATTAAATAACACAGATAAATTAGATGAATTATTGAGTACATTAGCAGACAATGGCATTAATGGGGCAACGATACTTGAGTCTACAGGTATGGCTCATAAATTATTAAGTGATGATTATTCTACTAGATTTTTAGGTTCTTTGAGAAATGTATTAAATAATGATAGAGAAAAGAATACAACGATTTTTATGGTATTAAGTGACGAACAGGTATTATTAGCAAGAGTTGCGGTTAAGAAAGTATTAAAAAATATATCAAAACCAGATACAGGTATTTTATTTACTGTACCAGTTGATTTTGTAGAAGGAGTCAATAATCTATAATGTTAGAAATTATTAGAAACTCCATACTACTCCAATGTGCAAGTATTTTTGTATGTGGAATAGTATTCGCAAAAATCGTTAAATTTATTAAGTTACCAGCAGTTACTGGTTATCTTGTAGGTGGTTTATTATTAGGACCATATTTATTAAATGTTATTACTAGTGATACAGTTGATACTCTAGCAATCTTTTCAAATATTGCATTAGCATTTATTGCTTTTTCTATAGGTAGTGAATTTAAGATCGATTATTTTAAGAAGGTTGGAATTACTCCAATAGTTATTGCATGTTTAGAATCTTTGTTTGCAGTATTATTTGTATTAGCTGTTTTATTATTATTTCAGAATGAATTTAAGTTTTCATTGATGTTATCAGCAATTGCAGCTGCTACAGCACCTGCGGCAACGATCATGGTTATTAAACAATATCGTGCTAAAGGTCCTGTTACAAAGACTTTATTAAGTGTTGTCGCAATTGATGATGCAACGGCATTGATCTTATTTGGCTTTTCATTAGCTATCGTTAATAGTATGTCTAATAGCAGTTCTAATTTAATTGGTATGTTGCTTAGCCCATTTGTTGATCTGTTATTCTCATTTATTATTGGTAGTATTTTAGGTTTAGTATTATCTTATTTGATCAGGTATTATCTTGATGATCTAAGAGTTCCTTTGATTTTAGCTACTATCTTAATTGCTTTAGGTTTATCTGAAGTATTTAATGCTAGCAATCTAATGGTTTGTATGATTTTAGGAGCTGTATTTTGTAATTTATCAAATGAAGCTGATAAAACCATGAATATCATTGATAGCATTACACCATCATTATTTATGATGTTCTTTGTATTGAGTGGAGCTGAATTGAATATTAATGTTTTACCAACGATTGGCAGCGTTGGTATAATCTATGTTGTCATGCGTGTTATAGGTAAGTGTGTAGGTGCTTTTACCGGTGCGAAGTTATCACACGCAAGTGCTGATGTCAGTAAATATATTGGACCATGTTTAGTACCACAGGCGGGAGTAGCTATCGGCTTATCTTTGGTTGCTCAAAACAGTGTTCCAGAATTTGGTTCGACCATTAGAGCGGTAATTCTATGTGCTACTTTAATTTATGAACTTGTTGGTCCATTTATTACTAAAAAGACACTAATGATGGCAAAAGAAATTAAAGAATAACTGGAGGTTAATATGATTATTAAGGAGAATGTTTGGATCACACCTTATCAATGTGATCGCTTATTACATATATATTTACCAGATGATATTCAAGAAAATGAAACCTTTCCGGTATTATATATGTTTGATGGTCATAATTTATTTTTTGACGAAGACGCAACATATGGTAAATGTTGGGGTTTAAAAGATTATTTGGATAAGCATCATTCTCGTTTAATTGTTGTTGGTTTAGAGTGTAACCATGATGGTAATGAAAGACTAAGTGAATTTACTCCTTATGCCTTTTATGATGAACCATGGGGTTATGTACCTGAAAAAGGTCGTGTATTGATTGATTGGATGGTTGATGAATTAAAACCGTATATTGATAGTAAGTATCCTACGAAAACTGATCGCCGTTATACTTATATTGGTGGATCTAGTATGGGTGGTACGATGAGTTTATATATGGCATTGACCAGATCTGATATTTATTCTAAAGCTATATGTGTTTCACCACATATCTATCCTATGTATAAGTTTTTAAGAAAAGATCTAAATACTCCAATGCATCGAAATACTAAAGTCTATATGAGTTGGGGTGGTCAGGAATATCCAACACCTTACATCTTTACCCTTGCTACTGATCAGAATTTACAGATCATCAGAGCATTGTTAAAGAAACCAGGAGTTGATGTATTCCCGCATGTTTTCAAGAATGATGATCATTCTGAAGCAGCATGGCAAAAAGAACTTCATGTCTGGATGGAGGAATTAAAGATTGGAAGATAAAAAAGGTATTGCACAATACCTTTTTTAATTTAGATTATCTATTTTATAACTTCCATTTTCTTCTACTAGACTAATACGGTGAACTTCATTTACGGGATAATCACCATAACTGATCAAGATATCGATATCAAGAATATCATTATTATTTCTAGTATTTAAAATATAGGATGTGTTATAAGGTAAGCTTTCTTGTATCATTGTATCAGTTTCTCTTACATATAACTTTTTGTTTTCAAAAATATATATAGGATCTTCAGATTCAAAAGATATTTTGTAGATATCATTTAGATAATGAGTAGAGTATATACTTTGAGCATACTCTTTGATCTGATTGATAGATGTATATTTTTGGTTATTGTAACTAACAAATTCATAATAGCCACTATGATATTTACTTTCATTACCGATTTCTACATCTAGACCATATAATAGATTTAAAACATCATTATTAGCTGCTAATAAAGTATCTAAAAGTTTCTTTTCTTTAGTATAGTTTTTATTATCTTTTGTTACTTTATCAATATCAGTTAAAAAAGCTAAATCTCCATCCAAGTAGAATTCATTAAATGGAGAATATAATTTAAACTTC
>JALEVB010000119.1 GCA_022780745.1 Erysipelotrichaceae bacterium | reverse complement strand
ATGTATGATTTTTATATATTTCTACTTACTTACTTTTCAGATATAATGATTTTAGTAAATAATTAAAAATGAAAGGATGGAAGGAAATTTATGAAAGATATTTTTGGTAACTACCATCAAAAAGAGGTCATAGCATGAGTTCTTCAGCAACTAAGATTGCGATTGCCTATGGTTTGAAAGAACTGGTTAAAACCAAAGCGCTAAACAAGATTACGATCAGTGATATTACTGAAAAATGTGGTATTAATCGCCAGACCTTTTATTATCATTTTGCAGATATGATGGATCTAATCGAATGGATCATTGAAAAAGAAGCCGATGAAGCTTTAAAAAATAACACAAGTTATGATACCTGGCAGGAAGGATTTGAATCTTTACTTGAAATGCTTAAACAAGATAAGGTATTTGTACTTAATGTTTACCATCATGTATCAAATGAATATACTGAACATTATCTTTATAAGGTAACTTATAATCTACTCTATCGAGTAGTAGAAGAAAAATCCAAAGGAATGATAATAAAGGAAGAGGATAAAGTGTTTATTGCGAATTTTTATAAATATGGTTTTGTAGGTCTAGTATGTGAATGGATTAAAAAGGATATGGCTGATGAACCTAAACTTATCGTTTCTCGTCTTAATTCATTAATTCAAGGTTCTTTTGCCCAAGCTTTAAATAATGCAAGATTAGATCATTAAGACAACGTCTATCGTTTGTCCAAATATCGATATATTCCAAACAAGTTGTCTATATGGCAACTTCTTTTTTCCTTGTATGCTATATCTGTAAATACAAGGAGGAATTATTTATGTATTATGGTGCAGGAACTTATGAAGCTTTTGCTCATCCAAAAACACCCGAAGGTGCAAATAGAAAATCAGCGTATATTATTGGAACAGGCTTAGCTGGCTTATCAGCAGCGTTTTATCTTGTAAGAGATGGTAAGGTAAAAGGTGATAGGATCCATCTTTTAGAGAAGCTTGAGCTAAGTGGTGGTTCATGTGATGGTAGAAAAGATATTACCAAAGGTTTCTATATGCGTGGAGGCCGTGAAATGGATAATCATTTTGAATGCATGTGGGATATGTATAGAGATGTTCCATCAATTGAAACTCCAGATGTATCAGTGCTTGATGAATATTACTGGTTGAACAAAGAAGATCCTAATTATTCTTTATGTCGTGCTTCTATTAACCGTGGTGAAGATGCTCATACGGATAAGATGTTCAAACTTGATAAAGAATCAGCCATGGCTTTATCAAAACTATTTATTACCAAAGAAAAAGATCTAGAAGACAAAAAGATCTCTGATGTATTACCAGAATCATTCTGGAAAACTAATTTCTGGTTATATTGGCAAACCATGTTTGCTTTTCAGAAGTGGTCAAGTGCATTAGAAATGAAAAGATATTTATGTAGATACTGTCATCATATTGATGGTCTACCTGATTTTTCAGCTTTAAGATTTACTAAATATAATCAGTATGAAAGTATGATACTTCCTTTAGTAAAATATCTTGAAAGTAATGGTGTGAAGATCGAATATGGTATAGATGTTAAAAATGTCATTATTGAAAATTCCAATGGTAAAAAAATTGCTAGAAAGATCATCTATGTCAAAGATGGTAAAGAGCTTTCTATTGATTTGATCGAAGATGATCTAGTCTTTATTACCAATGGTTGTTGTACGGATACAAGCTGTTATGGTGATCAAAATACCGCTCCTGATTTAAGCCATTTAAAAGATGGCAAAGGTGAATCATGGGATATGTGGAATAATATTGCTGCTCAGGCTGAAAATGGAGAATATGGTGATCCATCTAAGTTTTGTAGCGATATTGAAGCTACTAACTGGATGTCAGCAACAATTGAAACCAAAGATGAGGATATTATAAATCATATTATTAAGATATGTAAAAGAGACCCAAGAAGTGGCAAGGTCACAACTGGTGGTATTGTAACCGTCAAAGATTCAACTGAAAACTGGTATCTATCATGGACCATCAACCGTCAACCACAGTTCAAATCACAAAATAAGGATAGCGTTTTGATCTGGTTGTATTCATTAAGTACCAATAAACCAGGCAACTATGTGAAAAAACCAATGCGTGAGTGCACAGGTAAAGAAATATGCGAAGAGTGGTTATATCATATTGGTATTGAAAATGAAAAGATCGAGGACTATGCAGCAAATAGATGTAATACAACTACATGCTTTATGCCTTATATTAATGCATTCTTTATGCCTAGAAAAGAAAGTGATCGTCCTAAAGTTGTAGTAGATGGTGCTGTAAATTTTGCCTTTATTGGTCAATTTGCCGAAACACCAAGAGATACGATCTTCACAACTGAATACTCTATCAGAACTGGTATGGAAGCAGTATATACATTAATGAATATTGATCGTGCAGTACCAGAAGTATGGGGATCTCAATATGATGTTCGTGAGCTTTTAAAAGCTTGCTACTATGCAGTAGATAAGAAAACTATTGATGAGCTACCATTAAATTTCAAAGAAAAGTTTGCTATTGATACTCTTTTAAAGATGATCAGAAATACCGATGTTGAACAATTGATCAAAGACTCGGGATTATTAAAATAGTCTAAACAAATTAAAGGACCATATATGCTTACATTATGTAAGTTTTATGGTCCTTTATTAATTAACTTTTTTAACTAAGCAGTTCTTCCACGATTATCATAATCATTAGGATCTTTACTAGATGCCTTTAGGCATTCTTTTTTGTTTACTTTATAATTAGGATAGATCTTTAGTTCTCCTAATAGTATTGGATCATTAGTATCTAACATATGCTGATACAATCTGTTACTTAATTCTTCTTTAATATGATATAAACTAGGATCATTTATCAGATTATTTGTTTCATCCTTATCATATAACAGATCATATAATGCTTCTAATGGTTTATGATATTCTCTTAATCCCTTATCTAATAATTGTGTCTTACATATCGATTCATCGATATTAGATAAATTTAATTTATCATAAGTATCATAATATTTAATATATTTGTATCTATTAGTTCTGATACATCTTATGGGTTCATAAGATGTATGAAAATTAACTTCGGCAAAGATCTCATCTCTAGTTGTTATCTTTTCATTTTCAAACATCTTATTAAATGATATACCCTCTAAATAGTCAGGTTTATCAATTTCCAATAGATCACATAAGGTTGGGAAAACATCAATATGCGATACCAGATTATCACATACGATACCATGGGCTAATTTAGGATGTCTAATGATTAGACTAACACCTATTCCTCGATCATTTAAAGTACATTTATGAAAGGGATCAGCTACTCCATGATCAGTAGTAAACATAATAATGGTA
The DNA here is from genome assembly GCA_022780745.1 of Erysipelotrichaceae bacterium. GTDB lineage: Bacteria > Bacillota_I > Bacilli_A > Erysipelotrichales > Erysipelotrichaceae > JALEVB01. Next base: position 7,340 of record JALEVB010000119.1, on the reverse strand, counting down.
TTATCTAATAAATTATTATTTCTAATAGCCTCCAGCAATAGTCCTACATTTTCATCCGCATGCTTGGCACTTGTCATAAAACATGCTTTGTCATGTCTGGTTTCTTCATTATTATCTGATGCAAAATTAACATTTACATATCTTTCATCAATTGTTTTATCTACTTCAATAGGATATGGTCGATGGGTACTATGCATACCATATGTTAGCATAAATGGTTTATCATCATGATAATTATTGATCCAGTTGATTGCTTCTAAGACATTATTATGATCCCAGATATGTAGATCTTCTTTTTTAAATTCTTTAGAGCTAGTAGTAAGAATATCTTCATATCCTAGATCATGTAAAGCATTATTATCAAGATCAAGATACCATCCTGTTTCATGTTGAATACCACTGATTGCCGTATGATATCCTTTACTTTTTAAATAAGATGCTAAATGCTTGCTAGGATCATATAAACCAAATCCTCTTTGAGCTAATCCTAACATCCCATTTTGATGTGGATAAGTACCTGTCAACATCGCTGCTCTGCTTGGTGAACAGGTAGGACCACAACAATAACAGTTAGTAAATAAAGTACTATCTTTTGCTAATGATAATAAATTATCAGTAGGAATATTATACCCATAAGGGCTGATCATCCTACCCGTATCATGAGTATTAATATATATAAGGTTATACATAATATTATTCTTCCACAAAGATTGGGCTAGACCAAGCTACTCCACCATTTTTCTGCCATACTCTTACACGTACATTATCACCATCTTTTAAATCCAATGTACGTTCAACATTACAAGTATAGCCAATTTCTGGTACTGCCTGATGAACCTTGATCTTATAGCAGTTATGCCACCATGAATCAGAACGATAATATTCTGTAAAATTATAACGTTCCTTTAATAATTCACTTACTTCATCTAATAATGGGAACAACCTACTGCTATATAACATATCTTTTATCGCAATCTTATATTCTTTACCATCAATAATCAATGTAACAAAAGAATCAATATCATCTTCAATTTCAAAGATAAAGCCTTCAGTCGTAACAGCACTAGGACCCATCCATTTACCAGAAGCTGTTGTCTTATATGAAGTAACTTCAAAATCACATGAATTATCAGTTACATTAGTTAATTCCTGTCCAAAATTACTCCAGCATTTTTCTATTGATAATAGTTTACCATTAGTCTTTAATGATCCTACCCAATGTCTAGATTCAATATCTGGGAAGATTCTTCTATCTGGTCCCCATCCTAATTCTAACTGGAATTTGAATCTGATCGTACCACTTAATTTTTTATTTTCCCATGTTGAAGTATGCGGAACCATTTCAATTACCTGATTATTCTTAATGATTTCAATTCTATCAATGGCATCCCCACCTGTAACATTTAAACTAAACTTTGCTTGGTTATTAGGTTTAATGATACTGCCCATTACCTTATTATCAATATTATAATCAAGGATCATTCTTTCCTTAGAAACACCATAAGTTCTTCTATTTACAAAAGCATCCCAGATATCTTCCTTACTATTAGATTTAGCTAATACCCCACAATATCCAAAACCATATACACCAGGACAGCTATGATTATCACCACTGGCAATAACACCAAATTTATGACCTTTCTCCCATCCTCTTTCAACACAAGTCTCACCAGTTCTAGGGCCCATATGAATATGTCTATTCATTTCAATACAAGTCGTATCATTTTCACTAGAACCATGTGAAGAATAAGTTTCAACAAAAGGTGAGAACTTATCATTTTGCGTACTCCAGTTTTTACCACGATGACCTAACTGATAAGCTAAATGATGAGGAATACCAATAACATCCTGTCCTTCATAATTCTTAACTAGTTCTTCATATCTTAAAGGATAAGCCATATAACCATCATTATTCTTAAAGAACACATTATGGTCACCATCTTTACCAGCACCTTGCCATTCATAACCCATGAACATCGCAAAACCATCTTCATTAGCTTTATTAGTAATTTCTCTAATATATTCCCAGTCAGCATTGATATCTGCATCATCATACTTATCTTCAACACCAAGACCAGTAACATCTTTTTTCATATAAAATGGATAATAAGCAAAAGGCCAAAAATCCATTGTCTTTTTCATTTGTTCTAACCATTTAGGAAGTTCTTTGATCTTCTCATGGTGAAGATTACTATGCATATCAGTCCATAAAACTTTATAATCCATCATTTTCTCCTTTATTAAGATAATATTAGGCACTAAAAGTGCCTAATAAATACTACATAATTCCAAGTATTACTAATACAGCAGCTAATCCAAGAATACCAAGAATAAGTTTATTACCAGACCATTTACGCTTATCAGCTAACCACCAGCATCCAAGTGTTAATAACATTGGAACAAGTGTAGGCATGATCTTATTTAAGATATCCTGAATAGATACGCTCATTTCACCAGCAGTAAAGACAAACTTAATTGGAGCAGCAACTGTTGTTGATGCAACACCACCAATTACTACTAAACCAACAATTGTTAATGCTGTAGTAATCATATTCTTAACACGATCATTCATCATGATCTTAACAGCGTCAATACCTAGATCATATCCCTTCATAAATAAGAAGTATTTCATTGGTACTACTGTACCTAACCAAGCGATAATAAAGAAGATTGCACCAACTGGTGAACCATCTTGTGATAAACCAATCGCAATACTTAATAAGATTGGGCTATAAGTACCCATTACCAATGAGTCACCAATACCAGCAAAAGGACCCATTAAAGCATTCTTTGTACTTAAGATAAGGTTAGTATCAACTTCATGATTTGCTCTACCTTCTTCTAGAGCTAAAGTAATACCAGGAATAATACTACCAAGTTGAGGTTCAGTATTAAAGAATTGCATATGACGAGTTAAAGCACTCTTTAATTCTTCTTCATCATCACCATATAATTTCTCTAAAGCTTTACTCATAGTATGACAGAAAGCTAAGCCCTGCATTCTTTCATAGTTTTGAGCACAATGATGGAAAAACATCCAAGTCCAAGCAGCACGTTTTACATCTTTTCTATCTAATCTCTTATTCGTCATATCCATCATCTCCTTGCATTTCTTCTTTATTAGTTGCACTACTATTACCATATTTAGCCATTACAAACATTAAAGCAATAGCAACTGATACTAAAGTAAGAGCAGTAGTAGTCATACCTGTAGATTGCATAATGATCCATCCAAAGATAAATAGAATGATCATCCATTTTTCAGCAACGATTTGTTTTAACAATAAAGCAAAACCTAAAGCAGGAAGCATTTTACCACCAACCTGTAAGAATCGTAATACGATCTCAGGTAAAGCATTTAGAATTGCTTCAGCAGCAGGAGCTCCAAAATAACAAGCAATAGCTACGATCGTAACTCTTTCAATCAAATGAGGAATAGTACCACATAAGTTACTAATCATAATACCCTTAACATCACCCTTAGCAGCACATTTATCGCCTCTATGTACCCAAATAGAGTTAAGAGTCATTGTAAAGTTATGCATTGCTGTACCCAAAGCACCTAAAGGAATAGCTAAGGCAATAGCAGCTTCAGCACCACCACCAGCAGCCATTGCTAATGGAATACCAATATAAGATGCATAGTTAACATCTGATGGCATAGCTCCACCTGGAACGATCTGTCCAATATACATAGCCTGAATAGCTACACCACATAGAATACCAGTTGTAACATCACCTAAAATCAAACCAACAATAAAACCTGCAACAAGTGGTCTACCTACACAATAGAAACCACCAGTAGTTCCAAATAACCAAGGTACCTGGTTACGACCAAGATAAGCAAAAATGCCTATCAATAGCGCTTGAAACAAAGACATATAAATTATCCTCCTTAAATTTCTTACGATTTCATGATAAATTTGTCAAAATAAGTTGTCAATACAAATTTTTAGTTGTATTATAAGTTATATAAAACTTGTATTATTTTTATTAAAACAAATTTAATAAAAATAATACAAACACATCAAATTCATTTATTTTTTCACAAATATAGCAAGGAGAACAAAATGGATAATAAAGTGCCAAAATATGAAATAATTGAGAATGATATCATTGATAAGATCAATAATGGCATCTATACTCCAAATGCTCCACTTCCTACTGAAGCTGAATTAGCTAAAGCATATGACTGTTCCAGAGTAACAGTCAGACAAGCTTTATCTAATTTAGCATATAAGGGGTTTATCACAAAAACCCAAGGAAGCGGATCATTTGTTAAAAAGACCAAAGCCATGTTCAAATCACCAGAAATCAAAAGCTTTTCTGAAGATATGCTAGAAATGGGCAAGAAACCCCATTCTGTCGTTTATTCCTTTAACGTAACGGATGCTGGCAGTACGATAGCTAAATTATTAAATATCGATCCTAAAGATAAGATATATTATTTTGAAAGAACAAGATTTGCTGATGATAATGCTGTCTTATTTGAAAAAACCTTCATGGCAGTTGATCTGCATCCAGAATTATCAATGAAGGTATTATTAGGTTCTAAGTATCAGTATGCTCAATCACATGGATTGATCATTGACTACGCATCACAAAATATTGCACCTATATTCCCACCAGAATATATCGCCAATGAATTAAAGGTATCTGTCAAGACTCCGATCTTAAGAGTATCTAATACTACTTATTTAACTGATGGTACAGTCTTTGATTATTCTGAATTATATATGCATCCAGAGTTATATCAGTTAAATATTATCAAGAAAAGATGAATATCCTATACAATGGAATGCTGTATTTGAACAATTTATAGAAAATATAAAATAGAGAGTGTTAACTAACACTCTCTATTTACTTGTCTATCTATCCACGCCATTAATAGATTAACTATTTTCTCTTGCTGAATCTTTGTCAATTCAACATGCTTAGGTACATGATACCACTTATTTAAGCATCCTCTACAGCAGCATGCACAAGCATGCTGAGCAATAAAAACCGGATGTCCCTTCATAGGTGTCTGCTTACCATCATTTTTAGGATCTGCCTCACTTAATCGTTCACTAATGATATCTTCACAATGCTTTCTAATAGTTTCCATACCTTTTTCATTAATATAGGCGATCTGTTTATCATTTAATTTAAAACGACTTCTAAAAGTTGATCTATTCAGTTTCGCTAATGCTTCATCAATACTTTGACTCATTGTTCTTCATTTCTTTAACCATAAAGGTCATCGCAACTGTCTTAGCATCGGTTATCTCTTGTTTCATGATCATATCAACAAGTTCATCAATACTATATTTACATAAGGCAATATTTTCATCATCATCAAAATGCTGACCTACATATTTACCTTTCTTAGCATAATACATAAAGATCTTCTCTTCATCATAAGCAGGTGTAGGAGCTATATATCCCAGATACTTCCAGTCATAGCCTTCATATCCTGTCTCCTCAACGATCTCTCTTTGAGCAGTAATAAACTTATCTTCACCTTTTTCTCTTTTACCAGCTGGAAATTCTAACATAACTTCCATTTGACCATATCTAAACTGTCTAACCATGAAATATTTGCCATCTTCATCCTCCAAAGCAATACCAACACCACCTGGATGCTCCACTACTTCTCTTTTGACGATCGTACCATTGGCAATCATTGCATCATCACATCTGACATTAATAACTTTACCCTGATATTCATAATTAGCTTTAATCTGTTTTTCTTCTAGTTTCATATCAAATCTCCACTTTTAATATCTCAATTATAAACCTATTTTTGCTTAAGAACATAGTATATAATAGGTATTATTTTAGACTGTAGTATATTTATATACTTATTATATTTTTAGTCGATTAATAAAAAAGATAGCCTAAGCTATCTTGTTAACATATTTTCTTCTTACTACTAAGTAACAAACTAAATGAACACTTGCGGTTAAAAACCATGATATTGGATATGATACATATAATGCAAATAAACTATGATACATACTAAAGACCGTAAAGATCCAGATTACCCTAAATAAGCAGGCACCAGTTAAACTAACGATCATTGGCATGATCGAATATCCCATACCTCTTAGACTTCCTACCATGGTATCCATACATCCACATAAGAAATAAGGAGCACAAACTAAAGACATTCTTGTTACACCATATTTAATAACTTCAGGATCACTATTATATATTGATAATAGTTTTGGTGCACACATATATGCTCCAACCCCTAATACCAGTCCAACAACAAATACCGTCAACTGACATTGTATTAAGATCTTATCAATACGATCATATTTTTTAGCACCCATATTCTGACTAGTAAAACTTAATGCTGTCTGATACAAAGAATTCATTGCAACATATACAAATCCTTCAATATTGCTAGCAGCAGTATTACCTGCCATAACAATAGGACCAAAACTATTGATCGAAGACTGAATCAAAACATTACTGATACTAAAGATAATACCCTGCAAACCAGCAGGTAACCCAATTCTAAGCATTTCTAATATCTGATCTTCATGGAATCTTAATTCTTTTAAATGAAGCTGCATATATCCTTCAGATTTAATTAATGCAGCAACTACAAAACTACCAGAAATATATTGTGAAGCACATGTAGCAATCGCTACACCAGCTACTCCCATATGAAATCCAATAACAAGAATTAGATTTAGAATAACATTCACGATTCCCGCAATCGTTAAGAAATATAAAGGACGCTTAGTATCACCAGCTGATCTTAATATCGCTGCACCAAAGTTATAAGCCATTAAACCTGGCATACCTAGAAAATAGATCTGCATATATAATACGGAAAGATTAATGACATCCTCTGGTGTACCCATTAACTTTAACATCGGACTAGAAGCAAAATATCCAACAAAGATCATGATAATGCCACCCACAAAGGCAATAAACATTGCAGTATGCAAAGCCTTATGAGCATCATCATATCTTCTAGCACCAATACTTCTTCCCATAACGACACTAGCACCCATAGACATACCAACAAACAGATTAACTAATAAGTTGATCAAAGCATTGGTAGAACCTACAGCTGCCAAAGAATTACTTCCTGCAAACTGTCCTACGACTACTAAGTCAGCAGCATTGAATAATAGCTGCAAGATACTTGATAGCATAAGAGGTATCGCAAATATTATGATCTTTTTAAAAATTGGACCATCGGTCATATCTAACATATTATTACTCATTACTATACAATCCCCCTTAAATGTCACGGTACTATTTTACGCTTATTTAATAAAAATACAACACTCATGCTACAATTTTGATAGAAAGGAAAATATATGTCAAAAAAGTTAAAA
>JALEVB010000110.1 GCA_022780745.1 Erysipelotrichaceae bacterium | reverse complement strand
ACAGGTACTAATCTAAAGACATCTGATTTGAAACAGGCAATGGGTAGTGGCTTTGTGTTGATCGTTACTCGACTTGTTTGTGCTTATGCTTTATGTGGTTTATTCTATGCTTTATTTGGCTTTGATGGTATCTTTGGTATTAGTTTCTTGGCCTTTACTTGTGCCGTTACTAGTGCTAATGCTGCATTATATATGGGTATCATTTCTGGATTTGGTACTAATAGTGATAAAGCAAGTTTTAGCATCATGTTGATGTGTTCAATGCCATTATTACCATTATTGTTCTTAGGTTTCTTTGGTGAAAGTGGTTTTGGTATTACACAGATCATGCAGATCGTATCTTTATTGATACCATTTATCTTAGGATTTATTCTTGGTAATCTTGATGAGGATATTAAAAATGTGTTTGCAAAGGGTAATGCCATTATTCTTCCATTCTTAGGATTTGAATTTGGTTCTACTATTAATCTTGTTAATGCGGTTAAGATGATACCACAAGGTGTTGTCCTAAGTATCTTGTTCTTTATTATCACGATCATTCCAAGCTATCTTGTTGAACGTCACGTTTTAAAGAAGCCAGGTTATGTGTCATTTGCTTCTAGTTCATTGGCTGGTGTAGCATTGGCTATTCCTGCTATTGCAGCTAGTAGTAATACTTTATTAACACCTTATGTTGAACCTGCGGTTGCTACTTTAGCCTTTGTATTGGCTATCACTAATATTGCTAGTCCATTTATGGTTAAGTGGCAGATGAAGAAACATCCTATTGCGAATGTGAAATAGAAAGAAGGAATGAAGGATGAAATTTTATCAGGTTAATACTTTAAATTCATTAATGTTAGGTAATTTTGATCGTACTGTATCGGTTAAGGATTTTATGAATGGTAAAGATACAGGTATTGGTACATATGAAGGTTTAAATGGTGAAGCTATCTTTATGGATGGTGTAGCATATAACGGTACTGCTGATGGTAATGTTAAGATCATGAAGGATGATGATTATGTTGCCTTTGGTACAGTTTGTAAGTTTGATAATTCAGTTAGCTATCATACATTAGAAAATGTTGATCTTGATGCTTTAAAGAAGGATATTGTTCCAGATAATCCTAATTATTTCTATGTTTTGAAAACTGATAAGATCAAGTTTGATACCATGCATGTTAGAAGCTGTTATCCAAGTGAAAAACCTTATCCTACATTGTCACAGGTAGCTAGTTGTCAGCGTGAATTCCATTATCAGAATATTGAAGGTTATATGATTGCAGTATGGTGTCCACAATATGTCAAGGGTATCAATCTACCAGGATGGCATTTCCATTTCTTGAGTGCTGATAAGACTAAGGGTGGTCATATTCTTGGTATGAGTGCTAAAGAGTTTGTATATCAGTTGAATGCATGTAATGAATTCGATTTAACACTTCCTACTAATAAGGAATTTGCTACACGTGATCTTTGTGAAGATCTAAGTGCTAAGACAAAAGCTGTTGAAGGTTAATGAGAAAAAAGTTTTCATTATTCTATTAAAAAAACGTGTTAAGTAATAAAAAAGAGAATTATCTATGAAACAAATTCATTAGAAATTCTCTTTTTTTCTTCTATCATAGTAGTGTCGGGCTAATGAAAGAAGGTGTTAATATTAACAGTAATAATATATCACAAATATTAGATATCGCTAATAAAAAACTACCATCACAGATCTAAAAACTGAAGGAAATGTCCTATTTGTGGTTCTAAACTTAAATCTAAAGGCCAATTTACTAGACATCCTAATAATCAAATATTTCAAGATGGTTATATCATCGATCAAATCATTATAAAAGGACCATGAATTACATAATGTAAGAATTCACGGTCCTATATTTTTAAGTGTAGAAACTCCCATCTAAATTGGGTTAGCTTAATATTTATTTTATCAAATTTTAATATATATTATAATCATTATATTATTTTATAATATATGTTATTTTTTTAGACAGAAGATACACTGATGTCCATTAAGAAACTATTAAGTACACCAAGTTATGCATTGAGATATAAATTATTGATCGCATTTTTCGTTATTGGCGGTATTGTGGTTAATAATTTTTTGTTATCACGTAATATTATTCTAGATAACGTTCCAGTTATTTTATCAATGAATGATTTGGGATATAGTAATTCAATCATTGAAGAAATCAGTTTAAAATCTTTCAAGAATTATAGTCTATACAATTTAAGAATAGCCAACACAAAGGATTTATCCTTAGATGAATATGAGTTTATTCATATTGAAGTATTTGCTACTGATAGTGAATCTATAGGGGATGATTTATTGATAGATAAAATGAAATCTGTCAAAAAAACTGAGAAAGAATGGCTTCTGAATTCTAATAATTATAAGAATGAAATTGATATCGAAAACGAGTTCTTTAAGCTTGATGAAAGTGAATGGAATGCAGAAATAGCTTATTCCTTATATGACTATAATAATTATCCAGATGATAAATATTACAGAAACTATATATTCCTGAAGAAAGATAACAGGGTAATGACTATTGAATTTAACACATCTTTTGAAATTAGTCGGCAAAGAATAGATGTATTAAAGACATTAATCGATACGGACATTTTTGATAATTAGTTACAAAGAGGTTTGATTAATGAGAAAACTAATTTTATCACTATTATCATTTATGTTGATTTGTTTTATGGCCTCTTCTTGGTTGAGCTCTCCATACGATTATTCTCAACCTGCTGCTTGTAGAGTTCTAGTAGAAAGATATTAGAAAATGATTAAATTTCTAAGACTATATATTGCTGTATTTGGATTTGTGGGCAATATTTCGAACAATTTCACATTTGATAATCACAATTACGAAATTAAAGAAAATAAAAAAGTATGGTTAATATTGCTATCCATTACATTTATATCAATCCCTGGAGTTATAGCTATAATATGTAATGAAATTAATAAAATATATAATCAATCGTTAGTTATGATAATAATTATTTATATATCATTGTATATTATTACAGTTTTACTCAGTGGGTTTATCGCTAAACATTTTTTATTCAATCATATATTAAAATAGGACATTCTTATGATGACATTTATAAACGGTAGTATCCATATCCATCGTAGTGCGCTCACTGATACCAATCATTGAGGATATCAGTAGGCCACCCTTGAGGATGAAATTCATTTTGTATTTTGAGTTAGCCAGGCGCTCTAAAATCCGTTCAAACAGAAACATTTGCAGCACTTCTTGTGCCCGAAGGTTCCTTTTAAATGCTCTGGTGTCTTCATAACAATACCTCCATATAGGTCCTGATTTTATCTTCTATTTTGAACAGCTTTCCGTATTTCAGAAGTTTTGGGTTGTTGGGCTTTGATTTGAAATAATCCTTGATTGCCTGCGTGTACAGTTGCATATCCATTTGTTCCTTGTTACGGATCAAATCACAAATACAGCGTTCTTTATCATACACCCTAACTTCAGCCCCCTGTGGGGAGCGTGTCTGTGTTATACCGATCTCATAAAAATCTCTTGGTAAATAGTGACACCGCAAGTTAGGATTATCTCGTTTCAAGATGGTGACATTTTTTCCCCTTGGAATCGTAATGTCATATACATGCGGTATTCGATCTGAGAGTCCCCACAAATACAGTGCTGTGCCATAGGAAAAGATAGCGTCATGGCATTGCTCCTGCAATAAGGCATACTCATCTGGAATGCAATCTGTAAGCACATATAACCCTTTGCGTACCTGCTCCAGTTTACCGTCATTCGTATACTTGCGCAGCATGGGTCTGCTGATGCCCAGTTCTTCAACCTGCGCTGTCCTAATAAACCCGTTGTTCGCTTCGGCAAATTCATTTATTCTCATCCAAATCTTATCCATGATACACACCTCCTCACAACAATATTTACATTTATGCTTCACATTATATTAAGAAGAAGTAAGAATGTAAATATTGTTTTCAAATATTAGTATGTCCAAACTATAAGTTTTCATACGAAAAGAGATGCCACCGAAGTGACATCCTTTCCGTTCGTTACATTTTCATGAATTACATTATGTAAGAATTCATGGCCCTATATTTTTAAGTGGAGAAACTCCCCTCTAAATTTGGTTAGCCTTTATTATCTGGCATATCTGATAGTATATTCAGCTAATTTGTTTGCGAGTTCTTTATTAAAAGCATTTGGTAGTGCTCGCCATTTCCAGTTATTACCGGTTGTTGAAGGTGTGTTCATTCTAGATTCGTGACCTAAGCCTAAAATATCCTGAGCCTGTAATATCGTTGTATCTGCTACACTCATCATTAATACTGAGATCATCTTCCAGTTGAAATTTTCTTCATTTTCGATAAGCATATATTTTTT
>JALEVB010000108.1 GCA_022780745.1 Erysipelotrichaceae bacterium | reverse complement strand
TGAAGTTGTATCATTCATAACGATACTTCCACTATAAGTAAATCTTCCGAAAATCGAACCATCATTATTGATAGAATCTGTAATAAATGAACCATTGATAGTAATTTCTGGTGCCCCAGGTATTACAAATGACGGTGATGTCACACTTGTTGAACTATACAGTGGCAATACTTCAGCATCCTGATAATATTCATATTCAACTTCAAATGTATATTCAGATTTCGGATTAATTCTGACGCTATTACCTTTATACGCAAGAGTTGTTCCAGTGGTACTACAGTCAGCTGTAACATCAGTACTTGTACCTGAAGGATATATAATCTTAACTGACTTTAATGTAACTTCCTTGGCGTCATTTAATGTAACTTCACCACTTAACTCAAATGAACCATACATTTCTAACTCATCTTTACCATTTACCTGTTCAACGTTATTGATAGATGCACTGAGTGCAAGCTCCGGTGCAACATAATCAGGAGCAGGCGTCTCTGTTGGCACTGGTGTCTCTGTTGGAACCGGTGTTTCGGTTGGCACTGGTGTCTCTGTTGGCGTTGGATTTTCAGTTGGTACTGGAGTTGGAGATGGTGTCTCGCTTGGCACTGGCGTTTCAGTAGGTGCCGGTGTTTGAGATGGCACTGGACTTTCAGTTGGCTCAAAAGTCGCTATTGGAACATATATTATCTTTTCATCCTCAATAATTACTGGATCATCATCTTTTTGTTCAGTTTCCTTATTCTCTTCATTATGATCTTCTACATTGCCAACCACAATCGTTGTACCATTAGGTTCAATGACTGGTGGAGTTGGATTTGGTGAAGCCGACATGAAATCAGGTATTACACCGCTAGCAACACCCACCATCAAACTCCCTGCAAGCATAAAAGGTAAAGCCCTGCCAATAATAGCTGAAGCCATCTTGCTGACGATCGCTGTTTCGTCTAAAGAACCATAGCTGCGCTTACCTTCTTTACCATCTAAAGGAAATATCTCACTATAATCATTGTTTATTTCTTTGATATCCGCCATTATATTTCTCAACTTATATTCTTATGAATTTAATTATACATAAATATTCATTCTAAAAAAAAGTACTATATATAAAAATAGCCCTAAACTATAAGTTCTTGGGCTATTTTATCAATTACTATAAATTATCACTATTTTTGATATAGATCATAATATGTTATTAACTCTATATCATTATCTTTGATCCATTGTTTGATTTCTTTAGATGTCATCATTGCATGATCTTTTACTCTTTCTAAAGATAAAGTAGTAAGATTTAACAATTCATTATCAACAAATCCAGGATGTCCACCAATCGCAATATATTCACCCTGTAACAAGTAATCTTGATTAGTTAAGATATCATTCAATGGGTCTTTGTTTAATTGCTCCATTGGATCAAATACTTTGCTGGTTGATGCTTTACTTCTTGTCTTAGCAATCTGGAATAAATTCTTAAACTGATGTTGCATCTGAATATCATGAGAATATGGTACACCTGTTTCTTCACTGATTGCATGAATTGCTTCATTATAATGTTCATGCTGAATAGAATGTCCATGTAAATAACCAGGTTTCTTGCCAGTTAATTCAACAAAGCGATCATATTGTGCTCTAAGTTCCTTATAAACTTCATCATAAGGGAACATTTCTCTTCTTCCTTCTTCAGTTTTAAAACGAGGATCTCTTACTCTTACTCCAGATCTAATAAATTCACCATTTTCATCAACTAAATGTGGTATTTCTTTAGGATCAGCTACTGATGGTCCTGATACGATATTAAAGTCTATACCGAAACAAACATGTGGTCTATCTTTCATAAAAGATACGGCTAAAGTTGCACTAGGCATATTAGCAAATAGTCCAGTATTTCTTAAAATACCATTATCGATTGCGTCAACAATTCCATAGGTTACACCTTTAGTAAATCCAAAATCATCTCCCTGTACTAATAACTTCTTCATACTGCCTCCTTGATAATATTAGGATAACACTTTTAAAATAAAAAATCAGTCAATGTTTTTCACTCATCGACTGAAATTTTATCTATTCTTTTGGCTTTAAAGTATCTTTACCTAAAGATTCAAATTCTTTAGCTTTAGCCATATCTCCCTTATTTTTATACATTTGAGCTATTAATAACTGCATCATCGCTCTGTTAGCACCATCAGTTTCTTCAATAGCTTTTAAAGCATCATCAAGATATTTACTTCCCTTATTGATATAAGTGTCATAAACCATATGAGAACTACTTTTGATCTTTTCATCTTTTAAAGTATCGATCTTATCTAAAGCTTCCTTAGCATATTCTTTATTACCATTAGTAACAAAATAGCTGCACACTTTCGCAAATACTTCACTCTTTTGAGCTTCATTTAAACGATACTTAGTAAAGTTAACAAACTGTTCATGTACTTTATTATCATCATTTTGAAGAATATAACTATTAAGTTTCATATATTCAAGATTGAAAGGCTGAAATATTAATTTATAATAGAAAGAATTTAGGCGTTTATCTAGTTCTTCATATTCTCCAATATCTAACATTTCAACGATATGATTAAACTCTTTATTACTTAATAATCTAAATACGATCTGGATACCAACAGTAATAATGATAGCCAGAATCATTACTTTCATTGCCATATTCATTAGAAGATACCGTAAGAAACGCCATTTTCATCAACACCCATATCTAAAGCAGCAGGATGTTTAGGTAAACCAGGCATTGTCATAATAGCTCCTAGATAGCATACAACAAAGCCAGCACCAGCAGATACATTGATATCATTAACATGAATAGTAAATCCTGTAGGACAACCCTGGATCTTTGCATCATCACTTAATGATAATGGAGTTTTAGCCATACAGATAGGTAATTTACCATAACCTAGATCTGTAAACTTCTTGATCTTTTCCTTTGCTTGATCACTATATTCTACAGCAGCTGCACCATAGATCTTAGTTGCAATAGCCATTACCTTATTTTCAATCGTATCATTTTCATCATATAAATATGTAAAGTCATTATCTTTTTCACATATTTCCATTACTTTCTTAGCTAGATCAACCGTTCCCTTAGAACCATTAGCCCAACCATCAGCTTGTTCAACTGGAATATTATTTTCATGACACCAGTTTAATAAAGCATCAACTTCAGCTTTAGTATCCTTAGCAAACTTATTGATAGCTACAACATATGGAACATGGTATTGAGCAATAGAATCAATATGTTTAGCTAAATTACTAACACCCTTTAACATTGCTTCAACATTCTCTTCAGCTAATTTATCACTTTCTACACCACCATGCATTTTTAAAGCACGAACAGTTGCCACAATTACCACACAGCTAGGTTTTAAACCAGCTTTACGACATTTGATATCCAAGAACTTCTCAGCACCTAGATCTGCCCCAAATCCCGCTTCAGTAACTACATAATCAGCTAATTTCAAAGCTGTTTTAGTTGCAATAATACTATTACAGCCATGAGCGATATTCGCAAATGGTCCACCATGGATAAATACTGGAGTCTTTTCCAAAGTTTGAACTAAATTAGGTTTCAATGCTTCCTTCATTACCACAGCCAAAGCACCCTGTACCTCTAGATCAGCAATGGTAACTGGTTTATCATCATAAGTATATGCAACTATACATTTACTAACTTTTTCTTCAAAATCTTTCAAATCTTTACTTAAGCACAATATAGCCATAATTTCTGTCGCAACAGTAATTACAAAACCATCTTTTCTTTCAACACCATTGGTCTTTTTATCCTGAGCAATCGTAATACTTCTTAAAGTACGATCATTCATATCTAAACATCTTTTCCATACTACTTTAGTTGGATCGATATTTAATGGATTACCTTGATAAATACTATTATCTAAGCAGGCAGCTACTAAATTATTAGCGGTAGTAATGGCGTGCATATCACCTGTAAAATGCAGATTGATATCTTCCATAGGTACTACCTGTGAATATCCTCCACCAGTAGCACCACCTTTTAATCCAAATACTGGTCCTAATGATGGTTCTCTTAGACATCCCATAACATTTTGACCTAAGGCAGCTAAACCATCAATTAATCCGATCGTAGTTGTTGATTTGCCTTCACCAGCTTTAGTAGGATTAATAGCTGTAACTAATATTAGTTTGCCATCTTTTCCTTTTGTCTTAAGTTTTGTAACATCTACTTTAGCTTTATATTTGCCATACATTTCTAAAGCTTCATCACAAATGTTAACCTTTTGAGCAATTTTATCAATTGTCTCCATGGTGTTTGCCTGAGCAATTTTTAAATCATTGTTCATACACTATCCTCCTATAGTTCTTTTCTATTTTCCATAGCTTTAATTAAAGAAAGTTCATCAACATAATCGACATGACTACCCATCTGTAATCCATGAGCAATTCTAGTTACTTTTAAATTCTTATTCTTTAAAACATTAGCTAGATACATCGCTGTTGTTTCACCTTCCAATGTGGGACTAGTTGCAATAATTACTTCCTTTACATTATCTAATCTATTGTACAAAGTATCAAGATTAAGATCTTGAGGCATAATACCTTTAACACTAGAGATCAAACCATTTAATACATGATACATGCCATGATATTCTTTAGTCTTCTCCATCGCAATAACATCTTTAGCTGATTGTACGACACATATCGTTTCTTTATCACGTGAATTATCATTACAGATATCACAGATATCATTTTCCGTATAATTGCCACATATCTTGCATGGCTTTACATTTTGTTTAGCACTTATTAAAGCATTCGCAAAGCTTTCTATTTCTTCTTCACTTTTTTCTAACATTAATAAGGCATATCTTTCAGCACTTTTATTACCAACTCCTGGTAACATTTTAAATGATTCAATTAATTTCTCAATACTTTTAGGATACATTAGAATACTCCTGGCATTTTAACTCCAGCTGTTAAAGAACTCATCTTGTTTTCACGCTCATCACTAGCTTTTTTATTCGCATCATTGATAGCTAACATGATCATATCCTGTAACATTTCCTTATTATCAGCACTTAATATTTCTTCATCAATATCAACGCTAACTACATTATGATTACCATTGATCACAACTGTAACAGGACCACTTTTTCCTTCATACTGGCTATCTTCTAGTTCTTTTTCTACTTTTTGTAAACTGCTTTGCATCTTTTGTGCTTCTTTTAATAATCTTTGAATATCCATCTTTTTACTCCTTTATGATTTCTATATCTTCACCAAATATATTAACTAACTTTTCCTGGGTAGTTAAGGGTTTAACTTCTTCTCTGTAATATAAAGTAATATCTGCTTTAGCTGGTAAGGTATTATTCTTACTTCTATTTCTAAATTGTTCTACTAATAATTTAAAATTATCAGCTGTTAAAGCATATATCATTTTCTTAATATTAAACTTTTCATAAATGAACCAGAATAATTCTTCATTGATCTTAGCATCATTGATCATATTGGCACTAGCTTCATATTTAGTAGTCATAATGATACAATCATCACCACTAGCTACGACACTGGCATCCATTAACATTTTAATATACTTAATATGCTCAAGATCATCCTGCATATATACTAAACTATTAAAACGCTCCAAAACATCATTCTTATTTGTTTTATCACACTTAACAAGTACACTAAGCAAATAATCCATATCAAAAGAAATAGGCTTAGAAACATTCAAAACCGTCTCATCAGCTTTATTCTCTACCTTAACTTCTTTTATTACCTGTTTAACCACTGTTTCTTCTTCATCAAACAGCTCCATCATCTTTAAACAGGCAACCTCAAAATACTTGCTAGCCTTAGTAGCATAACGATAAGAATTTGAAGCTTCCATCAACATTTCAATCATACTTAAAGCTTTCTTGCTATTAACAAAACCACATAAACTATCAGCCTCATCACCACTCAAAAACTTAAGCAAACTGCTATCTTTACTATAAATATAAATAACACACTCTTTTAATATTTCGATCAAATCATTGGTAAGCCTAGGAATATCAATACCCTTATTATCAATATTCTCAATTTCAACAATAATACGCTTAACATCCTGATCAACAATACTCTTGATCATATCGATCTTATAAGCAGTAGTTGTTAAACCATATACCTCATTAACATCATCAACAGATATCTCTTCTTTATTATAAGCAATAAACTGATCTAATATACTAAGAGCATCACGCATACCACCATCCGACAGATCAGCAATCAGTCTTAAACTATCTTCACTAGCTTTGATATTCTCTTGTTCAATAATATAACTCAATCTTTTAACAATATCATTATCACTAACTTTTTCAAAATTATATCTTTGACATCTAGAAATGATCGTTGGCAAAACCTTTTGTGGTTCCGTAGTTGCCAAAATAAAGATCACATGAGCAGGAGGTTCCTCCAAAGTCTTTAATAAAGCATTAAAAGCTCCCTGAGATAACATATGAACTTCATCGATGATATAAACTTTATACTTACCCATAAGAGGAGCATATTTAACTTTTTCAATCAGATCTCTAATATTCTCTACACTATTATTACTAGCAGCATCGATTTCTACAATATCTGCATGTCTATTCTCATTAGCCGCTATACAGCTATCACATTCATTACATGGAGCATTATCAGCATGTTCACAATTAATAGCCTTAGCTAACAATTTAGCAATACTAGTTTTACCAGTACCACGAGGACCACAAAAAAGATAAGCATGCGCTAACTTATTCTTACTAATGGCATTCTTTAATGTCTTAACAATATGCTGCTGACCAACAACATCATCAAAAGTCTTAGGTCTATATGTTCGATACAAAGCTTTATAACTCATCTATTATTCCTCGCTACTTTTATTATTATATCAAAAAAATCTGATAATTTTCATTATCAGATACTTTTCTTTACACTAATCATTGATAATCCAAACGCAAACAGTAACATAATACCAACTACACTAAAACAAAGCGTACTAGATATCATATATAAACCACCAGCCAGCATACCACCTAAGATCTGTCCACATGATCTAACCAGATTATAAATAGATGTAATTCTAGCATTATTTTCTTTACTTGAATTAGAAGTGATCATAAACTGCGTCATTGATAATTCTAAAGCATGTAATCCATAGAAAACAAAATAAATCGCAAAGAAAATAACACGATTATTAACTAATCCCTCTATTGTTGTAACGATTGCAATCATCAAAAAGATAAGCTTATAAACCATACTAAAGTGATGAGAATTCATGATCTTACGACAGATAACGATATTACATATAAAGATGATAATAGCTACAACAGCCTTCAAAATACCATTAATACTAGAAGTATACAAGAAGACATCTTTAATAAAATAATTAACCGACTCATCAAATACTACATAAGTAGTATAACTAATAAACTCAATGACTAGTAATAAAATTAATAACTTATTAAATTCAATCTTAACTTTTACTTTACTCTTCTTATCTGTTTTAGCCGGTACATACTTTTCTTCTACAAAGAAGATACAAATAATAGCCGCTAATACTAAAACAACTAACTGAACGATAAATGTCGTCTTAACTGATATTTCACCAGCCAAACCACCAACAAGATAACCTAATGCAGCACTAATAGAAGTAACTGTAGATAAATATAAGATATTACGACCTTTAGTTTCAGGAGTACTAATATCAATGATATATAACAGTTCAATACAATTAATAGCCGCAATAAAGATACCAGAAGCCCCTCTAGCTAGTAATACCTGAATTTCCGTAGTTGCAAACATGAAACAAAACTGACACGCTGCATAACCCAATATACCAATAATAAAAGTCTTAACTCTACCTATCTTATTAGCTATCTCACCCCAAGCTAACGCTGATAATAAACAAGCAAAACTCATGATGGAATATGCCGTACCAAAAGTATAATCTGGCAGATTCAACTGTTTAATAATGGTAGGCATTATTGGGCCGATAAATGTTGAAGCAGAACATTCTAATAGAATAACTATTAGAATAATAATTAAATCACGATTATTTTTCACTATAAATACCCTCTATCAATTATTATATTAGACTCTTAAGGTTGCTTATTCAACCTTTTCATCTTAAAAAACGCTTTTAATAATTTAGCACTATCTTCCTTCATATATCCATCATATATTTTAGGATAATGATTAAGATTTCTAATCTCATTTACATGAATAACACTATGACAAAATCCACCCTTAGGATCAGATGCTGCATAATAAACATTAGCTATCCTACTTTGAATAATAGCCCCCATACACATCATACAAGGTTCCAGACTAACATAAAGATCACAGTCATCCAGATACTTACTATTAATTTTATTACACGCTTCATTGATACAAACGATCTCTGCATGAGCTAAACTACTATTTAACTGCTGTTTAAGATTATGTCCACACGCTAAAACCATATCATCCTTCACAATGACACAACCAATAGGAACCTCATCCTGTTCAAATGCTATTTCAGCTTCCTTTAAAGCCATTTCCATATACTTAATATTCATACTATTAACCTAAAATAAAAGGTACACACAAATAGAGGGTTGTATGGCTGCTTCCTTCCGGACCTGACCAAGTTGTATCCATATTTGTTGTACCGATAATTATTATATCAAATATTTTCCTTATCGCAAACAAGTTTTAACCATTAATTACATATTTATCATTACCAGCTTTATTCTGAATATATACTTCATAAGTATCATGTTTATCTAATTTAGTAATACCTATCATAAGAATATCATCTAAATTATCACTATACTGTTCCAAAGCCTTACCAATGATCTTCTTACTATCAGTTAAACCTGTTGCATAAAGATCAACTTTCATATTTAATTTTTTATTTGATAAATAAGTAACATTATAACCAAGCTTAGAATCATTAGGCTCTAAAGCTATATCATATTTAATATAATCTTGATTCTGTTTCACAATAAAACTATACTCATACACATATCTTCCAGCTTCATTAAAATACCTTTTAGAAACCACGTTATAAACATCACTATCGATATTAAGATAACTCAACGCAAAATTAAAAAAATCATCAAACCCATCAAGATCAGCTGTCGCATAACCTTTTTCATAAGCACTATTTACTTTTATATCAAAATCTAAAAATTGATCAGCATTACTATTCATACCGCTTTGCTTATTTTGACATCCAACCAACAAAATACAAATAAGTAATAATACAACTTTTTTCATCTAATCACCCTCTTATGTAGGTAGATATTATACTCCATATTTATTAAATAATATCTAAAAACTTTCTAAAAATTTATAAACTTGTATTATAATGAACATATCATACAACTGACGGATAAATAGAATTGACTATGTGAAGTATGATAATAAAAAGCCGACCGTCTGGGCAAGAAGGGAAGGCTTTATGAAATATATCAAAACACTATTATTAGCTATTTTAGCAGGCATAGCCATTGGCATAGGTGGTACTATCTATCTGACACTAGAAAACAAAATAATCGGATCATTAATGTTTACAGTAGGATTATATACTATCTGTACTCAAGGATTAAATCTATTCACTGGTAAAGTTGGATATCTGGTAAATAATAAACCAAGTTATCTTATCGATCTTGTAATTATCTGGATAGGTAATTTTATTGGTACTTTTGTTTGTAGTTTATTACTACAATTCACAAGAATAAATATTGATGCCACAAACATTTGTAATATTAAAATTAGTGATAATTATCTTAGCTTATTTATCTTAGGAATCTTTTGTGGCATGCTGATGTATATCGCTGTTGATGGCTATAAGAAAACCAATAATCCAATCATTCTATTTATATGTGTTTCGGTATATATTCTTTATGGCTTTGAACACTGTATCGCTGATATGTTCTACTTTGCCATTGCTAAGATGATAAATATCAATACGATCATCATCTTATTAGTAATCAGTGCTGGTAATAGCATTGGTGGTATGCTCATACCATTAATATCAAAAATCAAATAATCAGATCTAAGTCTAACAAAAACTCCCTTTACATATACGTAAAAGGAGTCTTTTTATTCAACATCAAAATCAAAATATGTATCAGGAT
>JALEVB010000094.1 GCA_022780745.1 Erysipelotrichaceae bacterium | reverse complement strand
TAATCTTTTTGCACTTTATGAAAAAAATCATAATACCTAGTATTCATATATCCTCCATTAGTTTAATATTGAACTTTATTATAGCACTACAAAAGAAAAAGGCAATACGCCTTTATCTAAAATATGGACATTTATCCTTTAAACAAGTAGGATTATTTGCTTTAAACTCACAAATTGTCTTACTTTTACCCAAAACAATATCATATTTATCCTTAACATAATCAATAGCAGTCTCTAAAGCCAAATAAGCATGCCTCTTACAGCATCTAGGACCCCCTATTTCACTCATCTTCTTTAAAATCAGAGAACTAAGTTCCATATGATCCTTATAATAATCATCACTAGTCAAAGGAGTAGTATGATGTAAAACACTCATAGCCGAACTAACCGAAGCTACTGCTCCACATATACCCCAATAACCACATATCGCCCCTGGCATTTTTTCACTTCTTAAAGCCAGATTATTTAATGCCATCTCAAGATCAAAATCTTTTTTGACATTATATATCGCACATAATAAACTAGCTCCATCAATAAAATGATGTTCAGGTCCATGCATTTTAATTAGATCATCATGCATGATCTTTCTAGCAATCCCAACAGGATCATTATCATTAGTATTTAAACATATTTCCTTGATTCTGTTATATACTTCATTCATCCTTTTAAACCTCTAGACTGTCTATCCATATCTTCCACAACAATATCATATATCTCACCTAAACTGGCACAATAAGCCAAAACATCCCATGGCTTATTAGTGTGAAAATGAATCTTGATCAATTCATCATCACCTACTGCCAAAAGACAGTCACCTTCAAAATGCTCATTAAAATATTCTGTTATCTTATCTTCATCAAGATCTTTACCTTCGATCAGTAATTGAGTATCATATCTAAATTCGATCATAATCCTAGTTCCTTACCTGTTTTAGCTGATTTATAGCCCATTTTCTCACTCATTTCTCTTCTAATGCTATCTAATGGATTATTCCAGACATCTCTTCCTTTAGCCGCAATAATTTGAAAAGGAATATTATTAACTAAACTGCTAAAATACTCACTTACCATAGGAATGGTTAATACTTTCTTATCATCATATTTATGACTAGTGATCAAATATACTCTGCTAGTTAAAACATGAATGTTTTCATATAAAGCTCTTGCACGTTCACTAGATCTATCTCCACTATCAATAATAAATACACTACGATCTTCATTAGTCTCAAATGAAGGCCCATGCAAAAATTCCTCCATCTCATAGCCAGTAGCACCATGTCCAGTACACTCAGCTAGTTTCAATGCTCCCTCAATAGCACTAGCATAACTTGTACCATAGGCACATATCTGTACTCTTCTTAGATCAATTAAACCTTCTTTATTATCTTCAAACCATTCATAAGTCTTTTCGATAGTATCTTCCATGGCTTTAGCTACATCCAATAATTCCTGCTGATATCTTAAATACTCCTTATCATCTATCAGTTTTAATTCTAAAGCTGCTTCCATCGCAAATAAATCAAGAAATAAAGTAAGAGTAGCCACACCTTTAGTAACAAAGCCAATCTTCTCAATACCCATACCCCAGTTACAGATAGTATCAACATGTTCTTTCATGATCGCATCAACATTACCAGTAAGACCAACACATGTCAAACCAGCATTTCTAGCCTTATCTAAAGCATCATTAGTATTAACACTTCTTCCGCTTTGACCAATACCAAAAACAAAACACTTATCATCATATATTGTTTCATAATTATTAAAAGTATAAGAAGTAATAACATCAACCTTAACCTTTAAAAGCTTCTCCATAAACAATCTGGCACCACATGAGCCATTATAACTAGAACCCGAAGCAACAATAATAATACGCTCAAACTTCTTGCTACAATACTTCAAAACAGCTTCCCTGGTTAAACTTTTAGCATTCAAAGTATTCTCTTTAACCAACTCACAGCTCTCACTGATATAATCAAACATCGTCTTTTCCATAAAAACCTCCTATATTTAAGACATAAACTTAGCCCACTGATAATTATCTTTTAACTTATTCGCATCATGCATCATATCTATATAATAACAAATTTTACTATCTAATAATTCTTCATCTACACCATTTAATAATACTAAAGCAGTTAGCTCATAAAAAACTAAACCAATACCATGTCTTTTAACATGGGGACTACTAATAGCCTGCCCCAAGGCATGACATAAAGCAATATCATAACTATCACTAATACTTTTAGCAAACCCATGTACCTTCAAAATATACCTTTTAGCCTCATACAGTTTAACTTCACCTTTTGCAAAACGATAAGCCATATCATAAGCATCACTAAAAATACTATCCTGATATTTATCTTCCAAATACTTAACTATCCATCTGCTACAATTAAAAGCCCACAACACAATAGTTTTACGATCATAACCATCAAAAAAAACTATC
Organism: Erysipelotrichaceae bacterium; assembly: GCA_022780745.1. GTDB lineage: Bacteria > Bacillota_I > Bacilli_A > Erysipelotrichales > Erysipelotrichaceae > JALEVB01. Next base: position 552 of record JALEVB010000094.1, on the reverse strand, counting down.
ATCTCTTGTAAACAAGCAGAATCAAAATTAAATAATATCTTATTCTTTCTTTTGATCTTTACTCTAACATCTTCAATATCCATACTTATATTAAACTTCATATTTATTGTTTTTACAAACTAATTTTGTTATAATCATTATGTTTCAAATATGGGGATGTCATGGTTTCGACAGGTTTATGTTTGATTCAAACGGCAGTAGTATTGTGAACTATAATCACTAAACAAAAATAAACGGAAATAACAGATTATCTTTTGCTGCTTAATAGCCTAACAGACCTGGCTGCAGCTTCCTACTTATAAATTGTCATTAGTTTATATTTAGAGTATTTATAATGAATAAGGTGATTTTGACGTCAATAAAATGATCCTGACAATCTAAATTGACAAATTTAGTCATCGTTAGCTTGCTTACATGTGACTATCTTATCAAACAGCAAGATAAACTGTAGAAGTTTGAATGTGGGGCAACTCTTGGACAGGGGTTCGACTCCCCTCATCTCCACCATTAATAAAAATACAAGTGTCAGATTTTATAATTTGACACTTTTTT
>JALEVB010000068.1 GCA_022780745.1 Erysipelotrichaceae bacterium | reverse complement strand
ATCTCTGGTTTCTAAAAAATTAATGGTTTCATTAGCTACCCAGTTAGTAGGGTGAGTTTCATCAGCGTATGGCCATACACTAGTTACCCAGGAATTATTTTCACTGCCAGCAGCATTAACATCAGCGTCTTTACCTAATTTATCTTTAAGATAACGCATATAATCATCAGCTACATTCTGATGCATCCAATATGGTAAATTAGCACGTCGATAATGACCAATGTAACCATCATGCAGTTTTAATGTTTCAAAGCCACAAGCTAAGCGTGGGGGATGGACATGCATTTTGCCAATACAAGCTGTCTGATAATGATTCTTGGTTAATTCACCAGCTAAATAATGATCATAATCAAATGTTAATCCTTCTTCATAGCCTACACGACCATTTTTTTCTTGTGACATACCTGTTAATAAACAGGCACGAGCTGGAATACAGCTAGGAGTGGCAGTATAAGCATTTTTGAATGTTACACCATCACTGGCTAAAGTATCCAGATAAGGAGTCTTAACATCGGGATGATCTAAAAATGACAAACAGTCACCTCGAAACTGATCACACATTAGTAAAAGTACATTAGGTTTGTTCATAACTTCTCCTTTTAATATGATTATCGTTTATAATAATTGTAGCATATGGAGGAAACTATGGTAAAAGGAGTTATTTTAGATTTTAATGGGACATTATTCTTTGATTCTCAATTTCATGATATTGCCTGGAAAATGATAAGTAAAGAAATAAGAGGATATGAAATGAGTGATGAAGAACTTATTAATCATATGCATGGCAAGAATAATGAAATGGTCATAAAATATTTAAAAAGTGATATAGATGATGAAACTAATAAAAAGTATTCATTATTAAAAGAAGAAAAGTATCGTCAGATGTGTAAAGCTCATCCTGATATGTTTCATTTGGCACCTGGGGTTATTACTTTTTTTGAATATTTAAATAATCATCATATTCCCTTTACGATTGCGAGTGCTTCTATTAAGGAGAATATTGATTTCTTTATTGAATCATTTGAATTAGCTAAATATATGGATGTTAGTAAAATCGTATATGATGATGGCAGTTATCCTGATAAGATCACCATGTTTGAACATGCTGCTAGTTTATTAAATACAACATGTGATCAATGCCTTATCGTGGAGGATAGTGTTAGTGGAATAAAATTTGCCAAGGCAGTAAATGCTAAATATATCGTTGCAGTTAATAGTGATCATAATATAGATAAATATGCTCAGTTTGACTATCTGACCAGGATAATAAATGACTTTGATGAATTTTGTTATGATATAATCTAAACAAGGAATGAGTAGTATGTTTGTAGATCAAAATGGAAAAATAAGAGTTTTTAATGCCATGTTTTTTGGCTTAGCTATATTTATTGTCATTATGTTTATAGTAATGGCTTTATTTAGTTTGTTATCAGTAGTAGTTTTAAGTAATGTAGAGAATGCATTGGATGCTAGCGGTAATATAACAGCATATGGTACCAGAGTATTAAATGCTTTGACAGTAGTTACTAGTTTTATTAATCCCATTGTAATGATAATGGTTCCATATTTAGTATGGACTAAATTATTAAAACAGCCTAAAGATAAATTAGGAATTAAGAAAATAGATGATAAAGAGTTTACAACAGGAGGAGCTTTAGGAGCGTTACTGATCGTAATTATCTTTATTATTAATTATCTGTTTAATAAAAATGGTATTCAGGAAATAGATTTTTCTTTTACTTCGATATTAATGATGATATGTTCGATCATATCTATTGTAGCTTTGCAGATATTTTATCAGGGTTATTTTATGGGATGTCTTAGAGAGACCAGGAATTTTCTAATGATATTATTAATACCATTATTTATTGAAGCTATCTTTAGTTATGGTGGCGATATGCGTTTATTTGTTATTGATGTTTTGATGTGTGCACTAATAATGGTAATGTATTATAAGACGGATAGTTTATCGATGTCGATTGGTTTTCAGATCGTTTATTGTTTATTGCAGGCATTATTTATGATCAATGTTTATGATAATATTACGATCTTCTTATTGGGTATAGGCTTAGTAGTATATATTATTTTTATCTTATATCATTATAAAGATGATAAATTTATTAAAAATATTTAGATTTTATTATATAATAACCCTCGTGGAGTGTGAAAATATGTTTACAAGGTATGGTTACCCTTTTGCCGTAATGGTTATAAGTGGTTTATTAGTTAGATTATTAAATAGCATATTAACAGGATCTTTAGCATATCCTTTGATTACCATTGTCAAAGCATGTTGTTTCTTTGCATTAGGTCTTAGCATGTTTCAAAGAAAAAGAAGTAATGCATGGGTTAAGAAGTTAATTATTGCCTTTTTATTCTTATTCTTTGTTTTCTGGGATTGTGGATATATCGTGTTGCCACAATTAAAACAGGCTTTTGATTTTATTGGAATCTCTGGTTTTGTTATTTATATGTTTTATGTATTTTGTGGTTATACATTCTTTGATTAATTTAAAAACGCATTAGTCTTTTGACTAATGCGCTATGTTTTTTTAGATAATTGCGATTGCTTCGATTTCACATAAAGCATTCTTTGGTAGCTGTTTAACAGCGACACATGATCTGGCAGGGCAATTATTAGTAAAATATTGAGAATATACTTTATTAAAAGCTGCAAAGTCATTCATATCAGCGATAAAACAGGTAGTTTTTACGACATCATCATAAGTAGCATTTGCTTGTTTTAATATAGCACCCAGATTGATTAGTGACTGTTTAGCCTGTTCTTCAATAGTAACAGCTTCAATATTGCCGGTAGAAGGATCAACGGGTATCTGTCCTGAGATAAATAATAGTTTTCCACTATTAGAAATGCCTTGTGAATTAGGACCAATAGCAGCTGGAGCGTTAGTTGTACTAATTACTTCTTTCATATT
>JALEVB010000053.1 GCA_022780745.1 Erysipelotrichaceae bacterium | reverse complement strand
ACTGTGGAGTGTATAAAAACTTGTGAGTAGTATGTCACTTGTGACTACAAAAGCATGCACAATGAAGCAGTAAGTAATGTTCGTGAGAACTTACAATATCTCGATATGTTTGAGTATATTTAAACATATTTTGAGTAGCAGGAACTGTATGTACTATCCCAAATTTTTAAAGAAGAATGATACTATAGGTATATGTGCACCTAGTGCAGGTGTAGGAAGAGGACTAGATTTTTATGAAAAATCAGTTGCCAGATTAATTGAAGAAGGATTTAAGATCAACGAAACATTCTCCGTAAGAGTTAATAATTTAAGATCCAACAATGCTGAAAACCGTGCTCAGGAATTTAATAATCTAATCAAAGACAATAATACCGATATGGTAATATGTGCTGCCGGTGGAGATTTTTTATGTGAGATCATGCCATTAATAGACTGGGAAGCTATCAAAGATAATCCCAAATGGATACAAGGAGCATCTGATCCTACCAACATCTTATATCCTATAACTACTAAATTTGATATTGCAACAATGTATGGATTAAATGCCAATGAATATCATGTTATTCATCAAAATACTGATGATAGTATCAACCTGATCCAAGGAAACATGGTTATACAGCACAGCTATAATAAATATCAGATCGTTGATTATGATGCAAAAGAGATCTTATATACTGAAGATGTTATCTGGAAAAGTAAGAGAGATTTTTATCATCGCGGTCGCTTGATTGGTGGCTGTATCGATGTCATAAAAGATCTTATGGGTACTCCATATGATGGTACTAAAGAATTCATTGAAAGATATAAAGACGATGGTATCATCTGGTATATTGATAATTATGCCTTAAGTGCTGAAAGCTTATATCGAACCCTATTACAAATGAAATATGCTGGTTATTTTAAACATACTAAAGCTATTATCATTGGCAGAGTATGCTTTGAATCTAGTGAAACTGGTATGACATATCAGGAATGCTATGAAAAAGCACTAGAGAATATTGATTATGTATATGATGCAGATATTGGTCATACCAATCCTAAAATGACATTGATCAATGGTGCGATCATAAATATTGAAGTAAAAGATAAAAAAGGAGTTATATCTTTTGAATTAAAGTGATATACTTATGTATGTCACTTTTGCCGCTATAGCTCAGTAGGTAGAGCAATTCACTCGTAACGAATAGGTCGCAGGTTCGATTCCTGTTGGCGGCACCATTTATTAATCAAATAAAAGAGGCTTTGCCTCTTTTTATTTGATTACAATACGATTTCTTCCACTATTTTTTGCTTCATATAACGCCGCATCACTTTCTTCATACATTGAATTAAAGCTTTGGCCTTTATGCGCAATAACTGCCCCCATTGATAAACTGCTCTTATTATCAGTAGTACTTAAGGTAATAGCAACCTTATTAAAGATTTGTCCCGCTCTTTCTTTGATGATATCATCACTAATCTTTTCATCAAAGAAAATAGCAAGTGCAAATTCATCTCCACCCATACGACAAGCACGATCATCTTTTCTAAGAGTTGATTGTAATGCCTGAGCTGCCAGTATTAAGAATTTATCACCATTATGATGTCCATAAGAATCGTTATATTCTTTAAAATGATCCACATCAGCCATGATCATTAAAACTTTGCCATATTTACTCTTCATCTTTAGTTCAACATCTTCTCTAAAGGAAGCATGATTTAATAAGCCAGTCAATGAATCTTTCTTACTTAATCTTTCATAATTGCTTAACTTGATTCTGGCTTGCTTATTGATCTCTTCTGCAATCATCTTAACTGAATGAGTATCATTAATATCTACAACAATGACTTCTATTCTTTCTTTTCTAACCGCTGAATCATAATACTTTCTGCCCATACAATATACATTGATAATATTACCATCACCTTTTTGAATACGATGTTCCAAAAAGACGATATTATCTTTATCAATAGTGCTCATTACTTTAAATGTATACTCCTGACGATCTTCTTTAGGTATTAGATCGATCTGATATAATCTGGTATTTAAAATATTATATCCCATCATTTTTTCAAAAGAACTATCAGTCGCAATAATGCGATCATTCTCATCTAGAGTATAACGACAATATGGTACAGAATGAACCATGCTGACACTAATATCCTCATATTTAACAACACTATCATTACTTATATTGCTACTATTATTGATATTTTGATCAAAACTATGTTCTTCTAATAACATATTGACAAATTCATTAGTGATATTAGGATCAAATTGGGTACCAGAACATCTTCTAAGTTCTTCAATTGCATCATTAAAGCTCATAGCACTTTTATATGATCTGTTATTGATCATAGCATCAAAAGCATCCACAACCGATATTATTCTTGATAATAAAGGAATTTGTTCCCCACTTAAACCATCGGGATAACCTTTACCATCCCATCTTTCATGATGATGCCTGATTTCATCAGCAATGATCTTTAATTCATTATTACTCGAAGCAATCTCATAACCCTTAATAACATGATTTTTAATAATGACCCATTCTTCATCTGTTAGCTTACCAGGTTTATTTAATATTTCTAGAGGTATCGTTATTTTACCAATATCATGTAACAATGATAATAGCGATAAACGGCTTTGATTTACATCAGATAAACCAAGACGCTTAGCTAACTTGTTAGATAAAGCTTGTGTTCTTTTAACATGATGTTCAGTATCGCTATCACATTCCTGTAATGCTTTGATCAGACTGGTGATCATCTCTGAGTGAATAGATTCTTTATCTAAAAGCTTTTTAGCTTTCATTGCGATAATTGCTTCATTAATAGCGTCAACAATGTTGCCATTTTTGCCATCATATTTATTGATAGCATATTGCATCTTACCTTCAAAACGTTTCTTAGTCTTATCAATATATTCCTGAACCATTTGCTCATCTACTTTTGAACATAAGGCAATCAGATTAGCTTCAACACCTCGTACATAATAAGCATGCTTAGGAAAACTCTCTCGCATTGCTAAGGCTAAATTTCTGATCTGCTGATCACCTGCGATATTTCCTATAGTACTATTAATAATCGAAAGCGAATTAATATCACAAACAGCTACAAAGCCATCATAACTAAAGATTTCTGAATTATTTGCAGCATATAGCTGGAAACTCTCCCAGTTCTGGAAACCAGTTAATAAATCAACTTCTAAAGCAGCATTAGAAAAAACAAAAAGCTGACCTACCATTTGACCATTATCATTCTTTAATTTTTTTATATCACAGCGAAGTGGTCTTTTGATTTCTTTATGCTTAACATAACACTGAACAGAAAAATTATCACTATTAGTATTAAAATCATTTGTAAGATCATAAGCATCTAAAAAATCATTCAAATAATGACATTTAGTGTCATCAATACCACCTAATAGATTATCAGCTTTCTCATTATATAAGATCAAAGTATTATCATAATCAAATAAGACTATACCCTGATCAATACTCTCAAAGATACTGGTCTTTAAGCGATTTAACATACCATGTGTTGAATAATTAAAACAGCACCAGTATAACAAGAAACCAATCAGACTATAACCACAAATCGAATAATCAATAAAATTATAAACATGATCACCAGGTATATATAGGAAAGTAGCATTAACCAAGACAATACCAATAATACCACTGACCACAATACGATACTGTGACTTATATTCATCAGGAATACTAATGATCTTCCTAATGATCAAAACAACGATCACAATAACCATGAAATATGTAAAAATCAGATGCATCCAGTATAATACTCCCATTTGATAACTATATTTCGCAATTATCGTATCTCTTCTAATATAACTAATAACAAATTCATGAAAAGGATTAATACTAAATATTATAACTTCAAATAAAGCATATAAAGACATAGCTCTAATGGCCAATTTACCAAAATTACTAAAAGAACCCTTAGTAAAATAAATAGTAAAGATCAAAAAACAAATAAGCATGAAATCAATACTAATAAAATAAATACTAGACATAATAGACATGCATAAATAATTATCATTTAAAATACTTATCAGGTAACTAATATCAACCACAGCCGCAATAAAACATGTAAATCCAAGATATTTACCCGTTGACTTATTCTTTTTAAAACTTTTTACCCCTAAGATAATATCAACAATCGCAATTAGAATTGATATCAATAAATAGCAGT
>JALEVB010000040.1 GCA_022780745.1 Erysipelotrichaceae bacterium | reverse complement strand
TATATGTAATGGACGAAGATCGTATCATTGAACATTGTCAGAAATATCTTGAATATACTAATAAATATATAGGCAAAGATACCATTATTCTTTATGCATCTAAAGCCTGTGATTTTAAGTATTTATATGAGATCATCAATTCACAAGGATTACACGTTGATGTGGTATCACCATGTGAATTACATATTGCTTTAAAGGCTAACATCGATCCTGAAAAGATTCATTACCATGGAAATAATAAATCAGATGAAGATATTATCTTTGGTATTAAAAATCATGTAGGTTATTTTATCGTTGATTCTTATGATGAACTGATGGCAATTGATAATATTGCCAAAACATATCATATTAAACAAAAGATCTTATTAAGGATCACACCTGGAATTGATCCTCATACCCATAAGAAAATAGCTACTGGAGTTATTGATTCAAAATTTGGTACTCTTATCCATAATGCAGATAATATGATCAAACAGGCATTATCATTAGATAATATTATCCTGGAAGGTTTTCATTGTCATATTGGATCACAGCTATTCGACATTGAACCTTATCTTGATACGATCGACATCATGTTTGATTTTATCAATAATATCAAACATGAATTCAAATGTAACATCCTTGATCTAGGTGGAGGCTTCCCTGTTCGATATACCGATAATGATCCAGATATCGATCTAGAAAGCTATATTAAACAAATCGGAGACAAAATCAAACAATGCCAGGTTAAATATCAGCTATATCCAACTATTGCGATAGAACCTGGAAGAAGCATTGTCGCCGATGCTGGGATCACCTTATATACCATAGGCTCAGTAAAACAAGTAAACAATAAAACCTATGTATCAATAGATGGCGGCATGAGCGACAATCCCCGCTACGCTTTATATGATGCCAAATATTCCATTATAGCTGCCAATAAAGCTGATCACAAAAAAGAGATCTTATGCACCATCGCCGGTAGATGCTGCGAAAGTGGCGATCTGATCCAGGAAAACATCATGCTACCAGCTGTAAAAAGAAATGATATTATAGCGGTTTTAACTACTGGTGCCTACAATTATTCCATGGCATCACACTATAATCAAAATCAGCCATTACCCGTAGTAATGATCAAGAATAATAAAGACTTCATTGTTGTAAAACGACCAAGCTATGATGAAATGATGAAGGATATGTTATAAAATGTAAGAATTTTTCAGAAATTTCTTTGTAAAATGTTGTTGACAATAATTTAAATTTGATTAGAATATAGATAAAGATGTTGAACAGAAGAGTAGATTCAAAATAAAGCTTAGTAGAGAGATCATGGTTGGTGAAAATGATCAAGATGATTGAATTGAAGATGGTCTGGGAGTCGTAAGGCTGATATGTAAGTCTTACCGGGTTTGCCCGTTAAAGCAATAGAGTATAACTTATTTATTTAACGTACTTGAAGAGGTAATTATCGTGAGGTAATTATAAAATTAGGTGGTAACACGTATAACACACGTCCTATGTCAGGACGTGTTTTTTTGTTTAAAAGCTAACATCAATGTCCCTTCAAGGAAGTACAAAGGAGGAAGAAAAAATGAAAAAGTTATTCAAATCAATTTTAGTTTTAGCACTTGCTGCTTTAGTATTTACAGGATGCAGCTCATCAAGCACAACAACACAAACAACTACTTCTACAAATGAAGAAACAACAGATAAGAAAATCATTGTTGGTGCTACAGCTGTTCCTCATGCAATGATCCTAAATGATGTTGTTAAGGGTATCCTAGAAAAAGAAGGATGGGAACTTGAAGTTGTTGAATTTACAGATTATGTTACACCAAATACTTCTTTGGAAGAAGGCGAAATCGATGCTAACTATTTCCAGACTCTTGGTTATTTAAAAGATCAAAATGAAACTCGTGGCTTACACTTATCTGCTGTTGCTGGTATCCACTATGAACCAATGACAATTTTCGCTACTAACTTAACTGCTGTTGATGAATTAAAAGATGGTGATACGATCGTTATTCCAAATGATTTCGATAATGAAAAACGTGCTTTATCAGTATTAGATCAGGCTGGTATTCTTACTTATGATCCAGCAAAGGTTGCTGATGATGGTTCTCCATTAGATGGTATCGTAGAAAATCCATTAAACTTAACTATCCAGGAAGTTGAAGCTGCATTAGTTCCACAATATGCTGCTGAAGTTACTGCTGTAGTTGCTAATGGTAACTATGCTCTAGAAGCTAATCTAAAAGACAGTGCAAATGCTATCTTTGTTGAAACACCAGATATCGAAGCTAGAACTAACTATCTAGTAGTTAAAGAAGGTAACGAAGAAACTGAAAAGACTAAAGCTTTAGTTGCTGCTATTACTTCTCCTGAAGTTAAATCTTATATTGAAGAAAACTATGGTAGCGCAGTAATCTGTGTATTTGACTAATTAAAACAAATTGAGGCACAAACATTTTGTGCCTCTCTAGTTTTATTTAATTAATAATTTAATTACATAAAACTAGAGAGAAAATAAGGAGGATAAACATGATAGAAGTTAAAAACTTATGTAAAAGTTTTGGAGATTTAGATGTTATCAAAGATGTATCATTTAAAATTGAAGAAGGAGATATCTTTGGTATTATCGGTCAATCAGGTGCAGGTAAATCAACATTATTAAGATGCTTCAACGGTATTGAAGACTACCAGAGTGGATCAATTGTTGCTTTAGGCAAAGAAGTAAAAGACTTATCAAAAAAAGAACTACAGCTAATGCAAAAGAATATGGGTATGATCTTTCAGAACTTTAATCTTTTAAATCGTTTAACAGTATATGAAAACATTGCTTTACCATTAAAATTCTGGAAAATGAATCCTAAAGATAAAGTAAATGATGATAGAATTCATGAATTATTAAAACTAGTAGG
>JALEVB010000025.1 GCA_022780745.1 Erysipelotrichaceae bacterium | reverse complement strand
TTTTCTTTTATTTAAAAAATAAGCTGCAAACATAGATAATACCAAAGGAATAAAAGCTAATAATTCATTCCAGAATAACCATCTTAGTTTTATACTAACACCATGTTTATCTAAACTAATACCAATTAAACAATATATAGCACTAATAGCAATTAATAATACTACTAGTTTTAAATCTTTCTTTGTCATTTTTTATCACCAGATAACATTATATATACTTTTTGTTGATAATGCAAAAAAAGACATTCAAGTATAAATCTATAGTTACACTGATTGCTACAATTTTAGTATATACAAACATTAGTTTGGTTATCATTCAACCAAAATATATCATAGAAAAGTATTACAAGAAGAAAAGAGGTTACGCAACCTCTTTCATTCTTTGTTTTTCTTTATTAGCTTTTATTACTTTCAATCTTGAGAATTCTTCTCTTTCCTTTTCTTCAAGCGATTCACTAATAAATTTAATTGTTTCTTCAAGTTCAGGAATAACGATATTCTTTAAAGCATTAGCTCTTTTTTGTGTTTTACGTATAGCATTAGCTAAACGATATACACTATTATCTACTTCTGCTATCAGCATTGTCAATTCCTTAACTTTTTGAAATTGAACATATGCCTCATCGACTCTTGAGTTAGATTCTTCAAGACCATATTCAATTTTTACATTATTATTAGGTGTATATTTTACCGTAGGTATTTCAACTCCCATAACACTTCGATAAGTTAATTTAACAGTATTTTCTACTGTTACCTGATTAGCAAGATTTGAAATAATACCTGTAGAAATATTAGCTTGCTGAAGCAGATAATATCCTGTTGAATAAGCCTGAGTGATCTCATTTCTTAATAATTTAACTTTATCAACTAAAGTCATCATTTCTCTTATCAAGATATTTCTTTTTCTATCCATTAGCTCATAACCCATTTTAGCTGTTGCTAATGATTTTTTCGAAGCAATAAGATTACCTTTGGTTGCAAAAATCTGTTTATTTTGCATAATCTCTATTCACCTCGAATAGCTAATTCTATCGTTCTAGCTGCATGTTCAGGATCATAATTCTTTTCGATTAATTCATTATCCAAACGGTCTAATGCTTCTTTTGGTAATGTTGATAATAATGCCCATCCTAGATTCAATGTTTCTTCAATTGATCTTTTAGCATTAAATCCTTGTCCAACGAATACCTGTTCAAATAATCTACCAAATTCCAGATATTTTTTATCTAATGGACTTAATTCATCTTCACCAATAACGCTAGCTAAGCTTTTGGCTTCACTAACTTTTGCATAAGATGCAAATAACTGGTTATTAACATCTTTATGGTCATCACGTGTATATCCAGCACCAATACCATCTTTCATTAGACGTGATAAGCTAGATAATACACCAATTGGTGGATAAATACCATTCATATGTAGATCTCGATCTAGAACGATCTGCCCTTCAGTAATATATCCGGTCAAGTCTGGTACAGGATGAGTAATATCATCATTAGGCATTGTTAAGATAGGGATCTGCGTAACAGAACCATTCTTACCTTCTACAATACCAGCTCTTTCATATAGACTAGCCAAATCAGAATACAAATAACCAGGATAACCTTTTCTTCCAGGAATTTCTCCTTTAGAACTAGAGAATTCACGTAGAGCTTCACAATAACTAGTCATATCTGTCAGTATTACTAGAATATGCATATTACATTCATATGCTAAATATTCAGCAGCTGTTAATGCACAGCGTGGTGTTAATGTTCTTTCAATGATTGGGTCATTAGATAAGTTGATAAACATACAAACCTTCTCCATTACCCCTGTTTCTTCAAATGAACGTTTAAAATAATCAGCTACGTCATTTTTAACACCCATAGCTCCAAATACAATACCAAACTGTGATCCTTCATCAGCAGCAATCTGTGCTTGTCTAACGATCTGTACAGCTAATTTATCATGTGGTAGACCACTACCTGAGAATATAGGTAGTTTTTGTCCACGAATCAAAGTATTTAAGCCATCAATTGCAGAAATACCAGTACTAATATAGTTACGAGGATATTGACGCATAACAGGATTTAATGGTTTACCATTGATATCCTCAAACTTATCAGCATACACTTCACCCATACCATCAATAGGCTTACCACTACCATTAAATACTCTTCCTAAGATTTCTTTAGATAAGGCTAATTCCATTGGATGCCCTAATAATTTAGTTTTAGTATTTTTTAAGGAAATACCATCAGTACCTTCAAAAACCTGAATAATGGCTTTTTTACCCTCGATCTGTACTACTCTACCAATTCTGGTAGCACCTGAAGCAAGCTGAATTTCAACTACTTCTTCATTAGACACATCTTCTACGTCATCTAAGGCTACTAGTGAGCCACTAATTTCACTTAAACCAATTTTTGATAGACTCATAAATAACCTCCTAATCTACACTTGCTAAAGCATGATCAATTTTTTCATAATAAGTATCTAATAAAGCAATATTATTATTTGGAACATCATATTTCATCTTAATAACATCTTCAAAGATTCCTGTTTTTAATATTAAACTTACAGGTATATGCTTATTGATCAATGGTTTGCAAGCATCTTCTAAATAAGATATTACTTTTAACATCTTATATTGTTTTTCAAATGGAACATACATATCATCAGGATGGAAGGCATTTTGTTGTAGATAACCAACACGAATAACTCTGGCAACTTCTAATGTTAGTTTCTGATCATCTGGCAAAACATCAGCACCAATTAGTTTTACTATTTCCATCAATTGTGTTTCTTCATGTAAAATAGCTACCATTTTAGCTCTTAACTCATTAAAATCATGAGCTACATTTTTGTCATACCATCTAGATAGATCATCAATATATTCACTATAACTTTGATTCCAGTTAATTGCAGGATAATGTCTAGCATAAGCTAATGATTTATCCAAAGCCCAGAATCCTCTTACAAATCGTTTAGTATTTTGAGTAACTGGTTCTGAGAAATCGCCACCTTGAGGACTTACTGCCCCAATAATACTAACAGAACCTTCAGATCCATTAATATTTTCAACATATCCAGCTCTTTCATAGAATTGTGATATTCTGCTAGGTAAATATGCTGGATAACCTTCTTCAGCTGGCATTTCTTCCAAACGTCCAGATAATTCTCTTAAAGCTTCAGCCCATCTTGAAGTACTATCCGCCATAATAGCCACATGATAGCCCATATCACGATAATACTCAGCTAAGGTAATACCAGTATAGATACTAGCTTCACGAGCCGCTACTGGCATATTACTAGTATTAGCAATCAAAACTGTTCTATCTAATAAAGGTTTATTAGATTTAGGGTCAATCAATTCACTAAATTCTTCTAGAACCTGTGTCATCTCATTACCACGTTCACCACAGCCTACATATACGATGATATCAGCATCACACCATTTAGCAACTGCATGCTGTAACATTGTCTTACCTGCACCAAATCCTCCTGGTACGGCTGCAGCACCACCTTTAGCAATTGGAAATAAAGTATCAAGTACTCTTTGTCCAGTTACTAGTGGTGTATTTAATGGCTTTCTAGCACTGATAGGACGAGGATTACGAATAGGCCATTTCTGTTTCAAACCTATTTCATGTTCAACTCCCATATCATCCTTTACAACGATCAATGTATCATTAACGGTATATTCACCATTATCTTTACATTTAATTACTTTACCACTAATACCATTTGGAATCATTGAACGATGTTCAATCAATTCAGTTTCTTTACAAGTAGCAAAAATCATACCTGATGTTACATAGTCATCTACTTTAACTTTCATCGTAACATCCCATAATTTAGTTTCATCTAATGATGGATAGATCTTACCACTACCAATAAAAGCTCCATCATTAGCTGCAATATCTTTTAATGGTCTTTCAATACCATCATAAATATTCTTTAAAATACCAGGACCTAATGTAGCACATAATAAATCTTTACTACCTATTACCTCTTCATTAGTTTTTAGACCTGTAGTTGATTCATAAACCTGAATCGTTGTTTCATAATTATTAATACCAATAACTTCACCTAGTAATCGTTTTTCACCAACATATACCATTTCCATCATTGAGAAGTCTTTAGTATCTTTTACTTTAACAACTGGTCCATTTATTGAATAAATTCTATTTGTCATCAGTTGTCCTCCTAAATCGTTAGTCCAGAATTATTCTGGAACCAAACCTGTTGTTGCTTAAAACTATTATCTAGCGTAAGGTCATATTCCTCACCACGTTTACTATCAACATAGCAAAAACCACCAATCTGATAATTAGCAATTTTTACTTCATTATTTAGTTTTAATTCTTTTAATATTTTCTTAAATAAAGCTTCATCAGTAGCTCTTACTAAGAAATAACCATCACTAACATTTAAAGTTTTCACTTTATCAGTTAAGAATTTTTCATATTTATCACTGTTCACAAAATCATGAAGTCTTGTTAGTACCTCATTAAATAGCTGATCAACCATCTTAGTTCTAAGACTCAATAAATCCCTTTTCGTCTTTAATTTAGCCCCAGAAGCCTTTGTAACCTTTAGAATACGTAGCTCATTTAGCTCCTTCTCCAAATAAGTATCAGTTTCTTTCTTCAATCCAAGTTTAAAGCTCTTGATCTGATCCTCTTTAGTCATACTAACTTCTTTATCGATCTGATTAATGACCAAAGCTGCCTGTTCATTAACGTCATCAGTGATTATTTTTAAAATTGTATTTTCATCTGCCACTAATATTCACCTCACAACTTAATTCCTATAGCTTCACTTATATATTTATCTATCGTTTCACCAATTTCAGCTGATCCATGTCGATCAGGTATTTCAACTAGTAAAGGTTTAGATAATTCTAATTTGTACTTAGAAACAACATCAGGACATAAATTAACGATCTTTGTAGTCATTAAAACAATAGCGATATTATCATCTTTAATGAGTTTCTCTAAACACTCTAAAACCAGATCTCTATCATGTAATACTACACCTTCAATACCAGCTAATCTTAATCCCATTTGGGTATCAACATTGTCACTAATACAATAAACTTTCATGTGTTAAACCTTATAGCTTATTGATAATTAAGATAGAGATTAATAGACCATAAATAGCACAACCTTCACCTAAAGCAACGAAAATGATTGCTTTACCAAAGTTTTCGCTATTTTCACTAATAGCACCAATAGCAGCAGGAGCAGCACTAGCAACAGCCCAACCAGCAGCTAAAGCAGAACAGCTTGTACTAACAGCAGCAGCGATAAATCCCATACCTTGAGCTAAAGAACCAGCAAAACCATTAGCAACAGTTTCTTCAGCAGCACTAGCAACGATACCATTGATCTGGAATAATACAGCAATAACAAATACACCAACAAAGATAGAGATCTGACCAATTAATCTTTGTTTAGCATTTGTTTGATTAACACCCTTTTTAAAGAAAAACCATAAAGGTCCTACAACAAAACATACAGCAACTAAAGGTAATAACATTTCAAACATTGATAACATTTTAATTTCCTCCTTATTCAATCGATGTTAAAATTTGATATTTTTTACCATTACCATCATAGTAACGACTAAACATTTCATAGTATTCCAAACGCAACGTCTGAATACCAACAATTAATCCTTCAAGACACATAACAAAGATATTGCCTAATACCATTACAACTGGTCCAGCATTACCTGTCATTTCAACAAGTGTCATAACAACTAACATCATACCAGCATGGCTAAGTACAAATCCTCCTACACGAAGATATGACATTGAGTTAGAAACAAATGTAAGCATTATTTCTAATAATTCAAATATGGTTTCAGTTGCAAAAGCACCCCATGTAGCATGTGGTTTAAAACCATGATGTTCAATTAAATTAGTTAATGGTTCTTTCAAGAAGAAACATAATACTGGAATACCAATAAATATAATGATAAAGACTGGTTTTAGTAAGTTAATACCACCTAAGAAAGTAGTACCAATAGCTGTTAAAATAAAACCATAGAAAATAAAGCCAGCTAAACCATTTTGAGAAAAGAATACTTCGCCCCATTTTTTATGAGTAGCATTCTTATACATATTTAAGATCATCGTAATAAGTATCAATACAGCACCTATCAATACAGCACCTATCAATAATACCATAGTACTAGAACTATCCATTACCTCAAATAATTTATGACGAACATGGAATAAACTTTGATGTACTGGTCCTAATATTTCTTCATTACCAAATACTGAACCAAACAAGAAACCAAAGATAACTGAAGTAATACCACATCTAGATACAATACCAGCTAATCTAAAACTCTTATTAGATTTACGATATAATATTTCTCCACCGATCAATAATACTAATCCCTGTCCTAGATCACCAAACATAATGCCAAATAAAATACAATATGTAATGGCTAAAAAAGGTGTAGGATCAAAATCATAGTATTTTGGTAAACTATACATTTCAACAAACATTTCAAATGGTTTGAAGAAACTATTGTTCTTTAATAATGTTGGAACTTCACAACCAGATTCACTTGGATCTTTTTCAACAAAATCAACTTTTAATCCATCATAAGTATGCTTATACGTTTCAACATCCTTTTGTGGAACAAATCCACTAAGAATATATTTATCATCAATCAATGCTACATATTCATACATCCTATAAATAGTACTTTGTTTTAAACAATATGAATACATATCCTGCATATGTTCTTTAAACTCAATAGCTATCTTCTTAACATCAATATTAGGAATTTCAATAGGTTCCAAGAACAGATTTTCTAATATCTTATTAGTTTCAACAACAAAGGTATCACTTGTAGCATAAGCAATCCAATGATATTGATTAGAAGTATGAAGCTTAACATATACGAAATTAGGCTTCAAAGACTGCAATTTTTTATAACTATCATTAGGAATACGTCCTAAACCAAAGTTAATATAATGACATTTCTTCATTCTAACAAAATCAACTTCTGATAACTTGTCTAAAGCTATACGGTCATCATCAGTGATCTTCAATTGCTGATTAGTATCAGCTAAAGCCAATTTATCTTCGATCAGTTTGATAAAATCAATTATTTCCTGATCTTGATAAGCTTTTTTACAGTCCATACTTTGTTCTAACTGCAGGCTTATTCTATTAGCAATACTATTTAAGCTATTTAAGTATTCTACAAATTTATTATCAACTGATAACAATTTACCATTATTGTCTTCATTAACAATATTAGTTGCCTTTTCAACATGTAGTAATTTACTATTTAAGCTTGCTAATAAAACTTTACCTAAATTGTCTTTATCACAAATTGTTTGGACAAATTTCATTTTTTCAATTGCCAAGTTAAATACACTCTTCCTTTCTAATAAATTAATAACTCACTGATCTTATCAGGAGCAATGTGATATCTAACTCCTTCAATAATATCAATAATATTCTGAATCTCATTTTGAGATAATAATACATAAGACAACATGATTAAATCAGGATTACTAGAAAAATTGATGGTCTTTCTTTGAATATTAAAAGTAATTGCCTTAGTATGATATTCAATATAAACAAAGTCTTTATTATCCATAAAAGCTCCATAATATGATTTCTTTAACCTGTCATAAATATCATCAGCTTTAATATTATCGATAATATCATCCATTTGCTTCTTAGTAAAATTAACATATTTCTCAGTAATTAAACTATGAATTTGTTCACTGGAAGCATTGAAGTATTTCTTTAAACGATATATTTTACTAATATTATCTAGTTCTATTCTTGTTAAGATAACTCTTTGCAGATCCTTTTTAAGTTCACCACTAAATTCATTTTCAATTACATTTAAAACAATTTCATAATAACGCTTAGTTAAAGCCTGTTCTAATCCTACAAAATCAATCTCTTCCATTCTAGCTGTTTTATATGTAGCAACGATATCACGAAATGGTGTATCTTTTAGTACTTCTAAAACTTCATCAAACGAATGAGCCATTGATAAAGCCATTAGATCAAATGAGCATCTTTCTTGAATAAATAATGGTAATTTACCAACCAATGCTGATCTTTCCATAGTATCTAATGATCTTATCGTATCAATTATCTGTTCAATTTCAATTTTAGCAATTATAAATAAATCAAACTGTGTTTTCTTATTGCTATAATATCGCATCAAACGTGATAAGCGATTATAAAGATCCATTCTAACTAATAATTCAAGCTGTCCACGATGGATCTGTGTCTCATTAATACCATCTAAAGTAGCTTTATAGTAAGTATTATTCTTTAGATATGCAGCTATTTCACTAACACTTTTCTTTTGTAATAAAGATTGATAATCATTAGCTTTTAATCTTTCGCCAAACATAGCCTTTGCCTTAGCGCTCATAGCATTAGCAACATTGCTATTCAATTAAAAACACCCCCTTTTAGTGCAAACAACGCTCATAGATGTCATCACACCATTTATCCTTGTTTGCTTCAAATGTGTTTTTAAGTTTTAAAGCAGCTGTTTCAAATTCCTCACGATTTTCTAACTCATCATGTCGAACGCTGTCATCTAACTCTTGTTTCTTCTTTTCAACTAAAACCTTGATCTGTTTCCAAGTTTCATCAGCAATTTTTTGTTTTTCATCACTAATGGCTTTCTTAAGATTACTTTTCAAGGCATGAGCTTTTTCGACATCAGCACGTGTTTTTTCATCTAATTCAACTAAAGCTTTTAAATCTTTAATCTCCATACACATTTCCTTTCTTTTTGCAAATTATGCACTAGTTAATTGTAGTATCTTTTCACCAATAAATCAACCTAACTATTATTACATTAAATATGAATGACATCTAAGATAATTCATTAATAAAGGACTGATCACTGATCAGTCCTTACATATTATTTAACTTCCTTTAAATACTCTTCAAATTCTTTTTCATTAGCCCAGATAAAATGTCCAGGTTTAACTTCTTTAAAGCTAGGCTTATCTACACTATAATCATGCATATCCTCACTATAAGTAATTAAAGTCTTACTCTTTTCAATACGAGGATCAGGTACTGGTACAGCACTTAATAATGATTTAGTATATGGATGCAATGGATTTCTAAATAACTCTTCAGTT
>JALEVB010000013.1 GCA_022780745.1 Erysipelotrichaceae bacterium | reverse complement strand
TATTCTTTAAGATATAACTGCTGTATTAATTCTAATGGACAGCAGGGTATATGTGCAGATCATATCTGTAATATTTTACATGGTGTAAGTGGTCATAGTGGGGCTTTCTGTCAGCTTAAGGATCTAGTTAAGTTAGCTTTGATCATTAATAATGAAGGTAGCCTGAAGGAAAATGTTGTTATAGAAAAAGATAATTTTGCTTTATTTAAAGCTGATAGTGAATATGTATGTGGCTTTAAAAAGCTTGATGATCATAGGCTTTATTTGTCTAGTGATAGCGGTAATATGCTATATATTGATCTCAAAGCTAAGTTAACAGTAATCGTTTTAGCTAATTTTAATCACTTAACTAAAGATGCTTTAATGCAGATACATAAGAGTATAATTGATAAAGCCAGTAAATGTTATGTTAAGGATTCAAAGGGTAAATTTAGTAAGTTTAGGCGTTAATAGAGGATATTTATCCTCTTTTTTTTTAGTTTTTAAAGTGTAATTTTTCACTTTAAAATTAACATGTGTTATAATTTACAAGTGTTAAAAAGGTGGTATTATAAATGGCAACTTTAAAAATAGAAAATTTACATGTATCAATTGATGATAAAGAAATATTGAAGGGTATAAATTTAACAGTTAACTCAAATGAGATCCATGCTTTAATGGGACCAAATGGTAATGGTAAAAGTACATTATTGGCTGCAATTATGGGTCATCCTAAATATAATGTAACAAGAGGTAGTATTACTCTTGATGGAAAAG
The DNA here is from genome assembly GCA_022780745.1 of Erysipelotrichaceae bacterium. Taxonomy (GTDB): domain Bacteria; phylum Bacillota_I; class Bacilli_A; order Erysipelotrichales; family Erysipelotrichaceae; genus JALEVB01. Next base: position 4,449 of record JALEVB010000013.1, on the reverse strand, counting down.
ATGTATTTAGTATGAGTGTAGATGAAAGAAGCAGAGCAGGATTATTTTTAGCTATGCAATATCCTCAGGAAATTCCAGGAGTTACCAACTCTGACTTTTTAAGAGCGGCTATGAATGCTCGTAGTGAAAAACCAGTAAGCTTATTTAAATTTATCAAGGAAATGGAAAAGAATATTGCTGATCTACAGATGAAACCTGATCTAGCTCATCGTTTTCTAAATGAAGGCTTTTCTGGTGGTGAAAAGAAGCGTAATGAAATATTGCAGATGCGTATGTTAAAACCTAGTATTGCCATGCTTGATGAAATTGATAGTGGTTTGGATGTTGATGCCATAAAAGTAGTAGCTAATGCTATAGGTAAATTACAAAGTGAAACCGAATTAGGTATGATCGTTGTAAGCCATTATGAACGTTTCTATGATTCGATCAAACCTACGCATGCGCATGTTTTAATTGATGGCAAGATCGTTCTAGATGGTGGTTATGAACTTGTCAGCAAGATAGATTCTGAAGGTTATGACTGGATATATAAACAATTAAATATTGATCCAATCAATACTGATAAACAAGAAAAGCGTGTTAGTATCTCATTAGGTTCATGTGCAGTTAATAGGGGTAATAATAATGCTTAAGCTATTAAATAAAAATGAAAATATTATTATTAATGATCATCTGGTTTCATTGGAAATAGATGTAGAGAATGATATTGTTCTTAATATTAGTGTTCAAAAAGATAGTAATGTCTATATCAAGATCAATAAGGCAGATAAAATTGATCTTGATATCAATGTCGAAGCAAATGTTAAGTCCAGTATTCTAATATGGAATGATACAAAAGATAGCATGATTACTAAAGAACATATCAATGTTAAAGAAAATGCTAACTTAACACTTGCTTATGCTGATATTAATAATGCTAATGTTGATAGAAAGATCATTGTTGATCTAATAGAAAAATATGCAAGTGCTGATGTTAAGACAGCATGTTTGACTTCTTGTGATAAAAAATATATCTTAGAAATCAATTCTAAAGCTCCATTTACTTTAGGACAAATGGAAAATTTTAGTGTTGTTTTGAAAGATGGCAATTATTATATGGATGCAACTGGTCGTATCTTAAAGGGATGTAATGGTTCCAAAAGCCATCAGACTTCTCGTGCCTTATGTTTTGATGCTAAACAAAAAGCAACCATTTTGCCTCAATTGTTAATTGATGAAAATGATGTTGAAGCAAGTCATGCAACTAGTGTTGGTTCTGTTGATGAAAATCAACTGTTCTATATGCAAACAAGAGGTTTAACTAAAAAAGAAGTATTATCATTAATTGCCGTTGGATATTTGTCATTTATTACGGATGTTATCGATGATGAAGATTTAAAGAATAGTATTATTGATCATATTGAGAATAAGGTGAAAGAAATATGTTAAATGTTGAAGAAATAAGAAAAGACTTTCCATTATTGCAAAATGATCCTGATCTAATCTATTTTGATAATGGAGCTACAACTTTAAAGCCTCAATGTGTTATCGATGCTGTTAATAAGTATAATGCTTATACAAGTGTTAATGTTGAAAGAGGAGATTATGATCTAAGCTTTGAAGTAAGTAATTTATATGAAAATACTAGAGAAGTTGTAAGAAGATTTATTAATGCCAGTAAAAAGGAAGAAATAGTTTATACTTCTGGAGCTACTGCTAGTTTAAATATGATAGCTTTTGGATTGAAACATGAAATTAATAAAGATGATATTATTTTGATCACATTAGCTGAACATGCCAGCAATGTTTTACCTTGGTTTTCGATTGCTAAAGAAAAAGGTGCCAAGGTAGATTATATTAAAACATTTGCTAATGGAGCGATTGATATCGATGATTTAAAATTAAAAATGAATGATCATGTTAAGGTAGTATCTATCGCGGCGGTTGGTAATGTCTTGGGCTATGTGCAGGATATTAATACTATTGGTAAGGTCGTTCATCAATATAATTGTTATTTTATTGTTGATGGTGCTCAAAGTGTTCCTCATATCAAAACAGATGTTATCAAAGATGATATTGACTTTTTGGCATTTAGTGCCCATAAGATGTGTGGTCCTACTGGTATGGGTATAATCTATGGTAAATATCAATTATTACAAAGATTAGAGCCATTGATTTATGGTGGTGGTGCTAATGCCCGTTTTGATTGTGACATGAATGTTATATTAAAGGATGTTCCTCATGTCTTTGAAGCTGGTACTCCTAATATAGCAGGGGTATTAGGTTTGAATGCAGCTATTTGCTATCTTGAAAAGATTGGTATTGATAATATCAATGAATATGAAGAATATCTAAAGAAATATATGATAGATAAGCTTTCTAAGTTAGATAATATCATTATTTATAATCCTGATAGTACTAGTGGTATTGTGTCTTTTAATGCTAAAGATGTATTTGCTCAGGATGCTGGTAGTTTCTTAAATACTAAACATGTTGCAATTCGTACGGGTAATCATTGTGCGAAGATGTTACATAATATTATAGGTACCAATGAATCAATTAGAGCTAGTTTATATTTTTATAATACTACAGATGAAATTGATCGTTTTGTTGAGGCTTGTAAAGATATCAATATTGATAATTGTTTAAATATTTTCTTCTAGGGAGGTTTAATAATGAGTGATATGTTAAAAGATCCTACGATCTTAAGAGAATTAATAATGGATCACTATCAATATCCTAGAAATCATGGATTAGTAGATGATAGTTCTTATGCATCTTGTCATATGGCTTCTGATAGCTGTATTGATGATATTACTGTACAGTCTAAAATAGTTGATGGTGTTATAAAAGATATACGTTTTGATGGTGTGGCTTGTACGATATGTACTGCAAGTACTTCTATGATGTCTGAATTATTAAAAGGTAAGACTACTGATGAAGCTAAAAAGATCATGGATAACTATTTTAATATGATGGAAGAAAAACCATATGATGAAGATATGTTAGAAGAAGCTATTGCAATGTGTAATGTCCATAAACAAGCTAATAGGATCAAATGTGCTACTATTGGCTGGAAGGCAATGAAGAAGATGATGGAGTAGTTATATGGATGATAAGAATTTTTTAAATGAAGAATATAAATATGGGTTTAAAGATGAGGATATTAGTGTTTTTAAGACCCAAAAAGGTTTATCAGAAGAAGTAATAAGAGAGATATCAAAGATTAAAAATGAACCTGAATGGATGCTTGAATTTCGATTAAAAGCTTATGAAAAATTTCTGGAATTAGATAATCCATCATGGGGACCTGATCTAAGTGAAATTGATTTTAGTGAATATACATACTATATTAGACCAAGTGATAAAATTGGTACAACTTGGGAAGAAGTTCCTGAAACGATCAAAGATACTTTTGATCGTTTAGGTATTCCAGAAGCTGAAAAGAAGTTTTTAGCTGGTGTTCATACTCAATATGAGTCTGAAGTAGTATATTCTAATATGCTTAAAGAAGTAGAAGAGAAGGGTGTTATCTTTTTAGATACTGATAGTGGTTTAAGATTATATCCTGATTTATTTAAGGAATATTTTGCTAAGGTCGTTAGTTATGCTGATAATAAGTATGCTGCTTTAAATTCCGCAGTATGGTCTGGAGGATCATTTATTTATGTTCCTAAAGGAGTTAAGCTTGAAAAGCCATTACAGTCTTATTTTAGGATCAATAGTGAAAGCATGGGACAATTTGAAAGAACATTGATCATTGTTGATGAAGGTGCTGATGTGCATTATGTTGAAGGATGTACAGCTCCAACTTATTCTAAGGATTCATTACATGCTGCAGTTGTTGAAATATATGTTAAAGCCAATGGCAAGTGTAGATATTCTACGGTTCAAAACTGGTCTAGCAATATTTTGAATCTTGTTACTAAAAGAGCATATGTTGAAGAATATGGAGCAATGGAATGGATAGATGGTAATATTGGTTCACATATAACTATGAAATATCCTGCTTGTGTTTTAGCTGGGGAATATGCTAGAGGAATGTGTATATCAATTGCAGTAGCTGGTGAAAATCAGATCCAGGATGCAGGTGCGAAGATGATTCATTTAGCTCCTTATACATCTAGTAATATTGTTAGTAAATCATTAAGCAGAAATGGTGGAGCTGTAAATTATCGTGGTTTAGTTAGACATGGTAAAAATGCTTTGTATGCTAAAAGTAAGATTGAATGTGATACCTTGATCTTAGATAAGATATCGCGCAGTGATACTGTACCTACTAATGTTAATGAGAATAATACTAGTACCATCGAACATGAAGCTACTGTTTCTAAGATTTCTGAAGAACAATTATTCTATCTAATGAGTAGAGGTTTAACTAAATCGCAGGCTACGGAAATGATCGTAATGGGCTTTTTGGAGCCATTTACAAGAGAATTGCCAATGGAATATGCAGTTGAGTTAAATCAG
>JALEVB010000012.1 GCA_022780745.1 Erysipelotrichaceae bacterium | reverse complement strand
CAAAAGCTCAACGAAGTACTATCTGAAGTTTCTTCTTATAAAACTGCAGCTAAGAAAGGAAATGACGAAACACTTCTAAAGGCAAATGAGATGCTTATGGCAACAGTTAAAGCTGCTGCCGAAAGCTTTAAGACTGAATCTGGAAAGTATACAGAATCTTTAGACAAGCTGACTGCTCAGTTGACAAAATCTGAAGCAGAACTTGAAAGCAAATACAAAGAACTGATTGCAAAATCAGAGAATACAAATGGCCAGATCATTAAGGAACTTGCAGAACTTAAATCAACAGTTAACAGTAAAAATACACTAATTATGATTTTGGTGGTAGTCAGCATTGTTGTGAGTGCTGTAGCTATTATTTTATAGGAATAATTTAGCATTATAGTTGATATGATTAACACATATATTGGAAGAGGAGAAGTTAAAATTTGAGGTTTGTCTTTGTACTCCCTGTCGTAAACGTCAAGTATAGCTTTGGTTAATAAAGAGACTGGAAATCATTGTTCTCCAGCTTCCTTTAGTATCTTATGAATTTCAGATTTAGTATGAGTTTTAATATTTTGAGGAATATAATTACGATATGATAATAGTTTTTTTATTCAGGATTGCGTATTTATGGCAGTATTAAAAAGAATAAAAAACACTTCATAACTTCAAATCAACAATAATAGGCATTACTGAATATAAATTGTATTGTGCTTGCTGGTGTGATCATTGATCAGCACTTTAGATAGTAGCTGTAAGAGGTTATTGTGATGAAAACTAAAACAATTGAATACTATAATGAAAATGTTAGTAAATTTGTAAATGATACCCAGGATGTGGTGTTTTGTGCAACACAGGATATGTTTCTTTCTTATTTAAATGAAGGAGATAGTATTTTAGATTTTGGGTGTGGATCAGGAAGAGATACAAAGTATTTCTTAAGCAAAGGATATAAGGTTGATGCTACGGATGGATCTGAAGAAATTTGTAAAGTGGCATCAGATTATACTGGAATCAATGTTAAGTGTTTGCTATTTAATGAATTAGATGAAATAGATAAATATGATGGTATATGGGCATGTGCATCTATCCTTCATCTAGATAAAGATGATCTAATTGATGTATTTCATAGGATTGCTAGAGCATTAAAGGATAATGGTATACTATATACATCGTTTAAATATAGTGAATTTGAAGGCATGCGTAATGGCAGATACTTCACTGATTTTACTATAGAATCATTTAATGAATTTCAAACTAACATCCCAGAATTTGTTATTGAAAAAAAGTGTATCACAAGTGATGTTAGAGTTGGAAGAGAAGATGAGAAATGGCTAAATCTGATAATGAGGAAGAAATAATATGATAAGTGATTATGTAAATGACTGGTTGACAATTATTGAGACGATGCAAAATGAAAATACATATAAACTTGCATGGGGAAGATCAATACTTGAGACTATTGGGGAAAAAGAGATAAATGATGATATTGTCATTTTGTTTGATGAATTATCACCAAAAATTATCAAATATTATTGGAATCAGATATACTTCTTTAATCTTAAACAGGGCAGCAATCGTACACCTGAGATCGTTACAGCAGTTAATGAGATGATTAAGAAATATCAAACAGAGCATAATTCAAATATACCTGTATGGTATGAAAAAGCCGAGGCTTATTTCATGTCACAGAAAGAGTATTATAAGAAGATGATTACAAGAGTTAGTATTACTTTAACAAAAGATGTTTCCTGGAGATTCATGAGAAGTGGTGATAATAATCTTGAATTATATGTTCTGGATAGAAAGAAAAGAATGATAAGATTTACAAAAAAACAAGCTGAACAATTGAAGGAATATAGATATATTCTTACTCAACTGTTGAATTATCGCTGGGCACAATTGTTGGAACAGTTCAATACGGCACCAAGGATTGCTTCTAAGGTTAAGGGTTTATCTAATGCAAAATTGAAACGTAATAGCTTAACAAAGTTTAAGAATATCCTTCTTGAATCATTTGATGAAAAGCCAGTTGATTTCTATACAGGTAAGATTTTAAAAGAAAATGACATCACTGTTGACCATGTTATTCCGTGGAGTTTTATGTATTCAGATGACATTTGGAATCTGGTGCTTACTTCTAAAAGTAATAATTCAAAGAAATCTAATACAATTCCAACAGAGGATGATATTGAACGATTGAAACAAAGAAATAGAGAATTGCTTTATAAAAGTCAATCAAGTGCGATCATCAAATCACTCCAGGAATCTATTGATAATGGCTATGTAGATAAATTCTATGCATCGATTAGAGCATAATTTTATAGAATTAGATGGATTGATGGTGCTGTCCAAGGACTTGGGCTAACCAAATTTAGAGGGGGTTTCTCCAAACTTAATGGGGCCTGAAGAGGAGTTCAGAAAAACTCCAAACTTAACAGGGGCCAAAAGCTCTAAATATAGGACCAGTGAAAATCTTACATAAAAGACGATTAGAAACAGATCCGATAATCTATTAACATTATCAAAGTATTTATTACATCATTTGCAAACAAAGAGATTGGAGAATAGCATGAAAATATATGTATATAATAAACTGCCTTTTGAAAC
>JALEVB010000105.1 GCA_022780745.1 Erysipelotrichaceae bacterium | reverse complement strand
ATTATCATCACAATAAGATAATAACTGCTTCTTTTCATAACTTAACAAAGGACGATAAACATTCAAACCATCCATAACAATAAACTCTCTCAACCCATAATAATCAACAGAAAGCTTCTTATCCCTTTGCATAATATAAGTCTCTAACAAATCATCCAAATGATGCGCGACCATCACCCCATCATACTCAAACTCATCACAAACGCTTTTAAAAAAATCATAACGATATTTTCTGGCAAAAGACTGAAAATTACCATGATACTCATACTCTTTATCTAATAAATAAAAAGGAATACTATACTTATCACAATAACTTTTAACAATATTAACATCCCTTAAAGCACTTTTTCTTTTACGATAGTTAACACAAGCAGCTCCAATCTTCAAACCCTTTTTATTCATCATGTCTAAAAGGGCCATACTATCAGGCCCTCCACTACATGCAATCAACCATTTATAATCTTTAATATTACTCAACGACAACACGCTTAATATTAGCTCCTAAAGCACTAAGCTTAACATCAATACCCGCATATCCTCTTTCAATATGATAAATATCATGAATATCCGTTGTACCATCAGCCATCAGTCCAGCAACCACCAATGAAGCTCCACATCTAAGATCAGTAGCACTAACACTATCACCATATAACTTACAAGGACCCTTGATCGTAGCTTCACCATTTCCAACTTCAATATTAGCACCCATTCTTTGCAATTCTAAACAATGTTTAAAACGCTCAGGATATATGGTCTCCCTAACCTCACTTTCACCCTGACACTTAGTCAAAAGCGTCGTCAAAGGAGCCTGCAGATCCGTTGCAAAACCAGGATAAGGCAAAGTCTTGATATCAACAGCTTTCAAATCATCAGACTGATAAATCGTCACACTATCAACATCAACATCCATCTTAACCCCCATCTCCTCCAGCTTAGACAACAAAGCCTCAAGATGTGCAGGAATTATATTCTTAACAACAACTTTCTTAGCCATAGCAGCAGCCATAATAATAAAAGTACCAGCCTCAATACGATCAGGAATGATTTCATGGAAACAACCCATCAAATGATCACGACCATCGATCGTAATAACATTAGTACCAGCACCCTTAACACTAGCACCCATCTTATTAAGCAATGTTGCAACATCAATAATTTCAGGTTCTTTAGCTGCATTTTCAATAATAGTTCTACCATCAGCATAAACTGCAGCCATCATAATATTGATCGTAGCTCCAACACTCGCAATATCCAAAAAGATCTTATTACCCTTAAGCTTTTCAGCACTGATCGTATAACATCCTTTATCATAAACAACCTTAGCACCCAAAGCCTCAAAACCCTTCAAATGAAGATCAATAGGACGAGGTCCCAAATAACATCCTCCAGGCATCTTCATCTTTACATAACCATATTTACCAAGCAAAGCCCCCATAAAATAATAACTAGCTCTAAGCTTAGTAACCGCAGCTGAATCCAAAGTACGATTAACCATATTAGTAGGATCAATGATCAAATGATCATCCGCAACCTTAGTAACCATAACATTTAACTCATTTAATATAGCCGCTAAATTATCAACATCCGCAATTTGTGGTACACCAACGATTGCAACAGGCCCATTAGCCAAAATAGCAGCCGGAATCAATGCCACAGTCGCATTTTTAGCACCACTGATCTTAACTTCACCATCTAAATAATGGCCACCCTCAATTCTCAATATCTCTTCCATTTTCTTTCTCCACAAATTCTAAAAGCTCAACAATATCCTTAACCAGCATTCCAGCTTCACTTTGATCTTGATTAAAACGCTTATCTTCCCTGGCAATACACAAAGCTCCACTAGCAACCCCAGCCTTAATACCAATCGTCGAATCTTCATAAACGATCGTATTTTCTTTATTTACATGTAATTTATCCATTGCATGTAAATAAATATCCGGACTAGGTTTAGGATATTCAAAATCCTCACTACAACAAATGATATCAAAATCATCAATGATCCCCATATCACTTAAAGAAACAACAATTGTATCTTTAGGACTAGATGAACAAACAGCCAGTTTAATATTCATCTTCTTTAACTTATCCAATACTTCCTTAACATGATCAAACATTATGTCCTTAGGCCTTAATGGATGCTTAACCAGAAAATAATCTTCATTAATAGCCTTAAGCTCATCTTTAGTATATCGATGATCCAAAAAAGCAGAAAGCATATCATAAGTTTGATCCATGGTCGTCCCAATGATTGTATACAATGCTTTTTCATCTTTATTATAACCTAATTCTTTCATCCATTGAACAGTTCCGTGCATATAATAATACTCACTATCCATCAAAATACCATCCATATCAAAAAGTATAGCCTTAACTTCCATAATGTCTCCTTCTCATAAGCAAAAAGTATTATAACATGAATTATTATATGATAAAATCATGTTAAGGAGTTTAATAAACTATGTCAAAAATAATAGTCGTAGGTTCGATCAATATGGACCTAGTATGTAATGTTGAAGAATTCGTTAAACCAGGACAAACGATCTCTGCTTTAGATTATAATAAATATCCTGGTGGAAAAGGCGCAAACCAAGCCGTAGCCCTAGCTAGAAATAATGATGATGTAACCTTCATCGGAGCCATAGGCGACGATGATAATGGCCATTATCTAAAGCATCTGTTACAAGAAAATAATATTGATACTTCTGCCATCGTCATAAAAGATAATGACCCAACAGGAACCGCTTTTATCTGTGTCAACAAACACCATGAAAATAATATTATCATTGTCCATGGTGCCAATTATGCCCTAAATAAACAGGACATCATAAATGCCCAAGAACACTTTAAAAGCTGTGATGCCATTATCACCCAATTAGAAATCAATGATGAAGTACTATTAGAAACTGCAAAACTAGCAAATAAATATCAAAAACCATTATTTCTAAACCCTGCTCCATCAAGAAAGATCAGCGAAGAAGTATTAAAATACACTTTCTGCATTACCCCAAACCAGTCAGAGTTACAATCACTAACTAATATGCCATGTTCTACTTTAGATCAGATCATGTTAGCTGCCAGAGCCTTACAACAAAAATATAATACTCATGTCATTGTAACCATCGGTTCAAAAGGAGCACTATTTGTAGATCAAACTAATCAAAGAATCATCAACAGCTACAAAGTAGAAGCTCTTGATACTACTGCCGCAGGCGATAGCTTCTGTGGAGCACTAGTATCAAACTACTTACAAACCAATAGCTTCATCGAAGCCATAAAATATGCCAATGGCTTTGCAGCCTTATCCGTAACCAAAAAAGGAGCAATACCAAGCATACCAACAAAACAAGAAGCTCTAGACTTCATCAATAATCAAAAATAATATCCTTCCTCATAAGGAAGGATATTCTTCTATATATATCTCAACAATAGTGGGTATCCTGATCTTAGTCTTAACAACCTGAATGATCTTAGTATCAAAATTGATTTTGGCAACTCTACCCTCTTTTTGAATATATTCACCATTATCAAAATAAACGATCTTTACCATCATTCCCACCTGGATCTTAAATATCAGTCTATTCAAAGCTTCATAATCATCCTCAGACAAATATCGCTTTTCAACCACGACCTTCTCTTTTTCTTTTAAAAGTTCCTTAAAACCCTTAAGCGCATCAAAACTATTAAATATCTGTGCCCTTTGAGCCATCGTCCTATTAGGCATTATGACCACCTATCAATCCATTACGCATACGCATCGTCGCTTTATCTAAATAACTCATACCCTTCAAAGCAGCATTCTTACCATACTTATCACGAATACTAACCAAAGCTTCCTGCAACATTTTCTCTTTTTCAACATCCTCAACATTTGCAAACAGATCCAGCTGTTCATAACACTCATCAACAACATTCCCAAATCCAATTGCGATCTGTCTAATAGGATAATTAGGCACAACGATCTTCTTATATAATATTTTAAACTCCTCCAATAACAAGCGATAAGAATTAGTCGTATTAGTAATCTTAACACTACCCCTTGAAGGCCTAATAACATCCTTAGAATACCCAACATATAAAGATATCCTATTAGTAACCAGACGCTTTTGCGTAAGCACTAAAACATTCGCATCCACCATCTCACACATCACAACATAAGCATCCCGATAATTATAATCTTCAAATAAGATCTGTGAATTAGAAATCGAATTACTCTTAGGCTTATGTTCTTTAATGTCGCTGATGGTAACTGGCTCTTTTCCCTTAGCATGATCAATAAGATATTCAGCATTAATACCAAAAAGCTTATAAAGCAAAGCTTCTTTACATACTGCAATACCATGCATATCATATATACCCAAAGTCTCTAATCTTCTAGCTGTACCTGGACCTATCATCCAAAAATCAGTTATAGGTCGATGATACCATAACTTTTGCTTAAACAAATCTTCATCCAGATAACCCATATTATCAGCTGCATGCTTAGCCTCAATATCCAAAGCCACCTTAGTTAAAAACAAATTAGGGCCAATACCCACTGTTGCCGTAATACCCGTTTGTTTATAAATATCATCAATGATCATTTTGGCAATCTGTTTAGCATTCATATTATAAAGCTTCAAATATGGTGTAACATCCATAAAAGACTCATCAATAGAATAAACATGAATATCTTCACTAGCAATATATTTTAAAAATATACTATAGATCTTAGCCGCATACTGCATATAAAGACTCATCCTAGGCGAAGCAATAATATATTCAATATTATCAGGTATTTCAAATACCCTTCCTCTACTTGGCACCCCCAGTTTCTTTATTGCGGGTGTTGCTGCCAAAGTAATAGCGCCTTTTCTGGTAGGATCAGCCACCACTAGATTAACCTTGAAAGGATCAAGTCCTCTTTCCACACATTCAACTGAAGCATAAAAAGACTTTAGATCAACACATATATAACTTCTATCCATAACTATCACTTCCTATATTGTATTATATTTTCTTATTTTGCATAAACAATATAGATTTGGGAATTTATATAGCTTATTTAGGAAAATAAATTGCAAATACCGGATAGTTTGGTATCATATTAATAGAAGGAAAAGATTATGCAGTTAAAAGAATTATTAATACAATATGAAATACAAAATGATCTAAGCCATTTAGATGTTGCTAATAAAGTCGGTGTATCATTATCAACCTATTATCGATGGATAAATGGTGAAAGCACAAAACTAAAAAGAAATACCATCGAAAGATTATCTAATGTCTTAGAATGTGATATCGACAGTATCATTGAAGAAACTAATAGAATAAAGCCTATACTTGGCAATGTTAAGGCCGGATATGACCTTATCGCCCAACAGGATATTGAAGGATATGTAGAACT
>JALEVB010000058.1 GCA_022780745.1 Erysipelotrichaceae bacterium | reverse complement strand
TTTCAAAGAAGATATGGTGATGTGGTTGATGATCTGGTAAAACAAAAATTATTAGTTATTGAAAAAGACCATGTTCACTGTAGTGAATATGGTCTGGATATCTGTAATAGTGTAATTGAAGAATTTTTAGCGATATAGTTTATAAATAGCTTGTGTTCCTAGTTCGCCATAGCCTTCTTCTTGTAGTTTGATATATTGATCTAGCACGGTTTTTAATACTTCCAGGTCTAGATCTTTATTTTCTGCTTCACTTAGGGCTAGGCGCATATCTTTAACAAAGTGTTTAATGAAGAATCCTGGTGCGACATCATCATTCATCATTTTAGGACCATTATTAGATAATTGCCAGCTGCCGGCTGCACCATTTGATACAGCAGCAAATACTTTGTTTCTATCAATGCCCATTTTATCGACATAAGCTAATGCTTCATTAACAGCTGCGATATTACCAGCTACTAAGATCTGGTTAGCCATTTTGCAATGCTGACCTGAACCAGCTTCGCCGATATAATTGATGGTTTTGCCCATCGCTTCAAAGATTTTATGACATTTTTCAAATGTTTCTTTGTCGCCGCCAACCATGATAGATAAAGTACCATTTTTAGCACCGATGTCACCACCTGATACAGGAGCATCCAAAACAGATATATTATGGGTCTTTGCATCTTCATAGATCTGTTTTGCTAAAGAAGGAGAGCTTGTAGTCATATCAATGGCGATATTGCCTTTTAAATTAGGTAAAATGATGTCATAGCATTCTTTTACATCATTTGGCATACCTACGATCGTTATTGCTACATCGGCATCTTTTACACAGTCTATTAATGTTTCGCAAAAGATGGCACCATCTTTTTCAAGAGCTTTAGCTTTGCTGGCAGTACGATTATAAACATTTACTTCATAACCGTTTTTTAATAGGTTTCTTACCATGCTGGCACCCATTACGCCAGTTCCAATAAATCCAATTTTCATATTTATCACCCAATAGTATTATAACGAATATTTTTGAAAAAATATACTTGTTAATAAGGCTTAGCTGTGATATTATATCAATGCTTTTAATCTGGGTTTTACCCAATAATCCTCAAAGTAATACTCGGTTTAAAAGGTCTTTATAATGGAGGGTAATAAAATGTTAAGTAAAGAAGAAAAGACACAGATCATCAAAGATTATGCACGTTTTGAAGGAGATACTGGTAGTGTTGAAGTTCAGGTAGCTGTTTTAACTGCTCAAATCAACCGTTTAACAGCTCACTTAAAGGATCATCCAAAAGATTTCCATTCAGGTAGAGGTTTAATGAAGATGGTTGGTCGTCGTAAGAATTTCTTAAACTACTTAAAAGAAAATGATATCAACAGATATCGTGATCTAGTAGCTAGATTAGGCTTAAGAAAATAATCAAACAAAACAGCTTATAGCTGTTTTTTTATGCCTTATAAACATTAATGCTAATTTGTCTAATTCTGAAATTGTTTTGCTTTATATTAAAAATGAACTGGTGTATATTATTAAATGGATAGAGGTTGATTTATGGTACAGGTATTAAAAGATAGTATAAGAGATAGTATTATTGATGCTGCCAATAGAGAAATATTGAAAAATGGTATTGATAAAGCTAGTATGCGTACCATAGCGGCTAATGCTCATATGACGGTTGGTAATGTTTATCGTTATTTTAAGAATAAAGATGAACTTATTTTGACGATCGTTGATCCGGTATTGAAGAAAATTGATAGTGCTTTAATGGAAATAACTAACCAGAAGATCAGTTTTGAAAATATTGATACCCAGATATCTTATGAAGAAATTATTAGTATTATCGATCTGTTTGCTGATAAATTAATAGTTATCTACCATAATCATCCTTTACAGTTAAAAATCATTATGAAAGAAAAAGTATTGCTAACAAGATTAGAAAAATGGTTGTCAGATCTGATAAAAGATCTATCTAGATCATGGGATAATCAGGTTACTTATGATTCATATTATGATACTTTGGCTAATTCGATATGCCAGGGTATGTTTTATGCTTTTGTGAATATTAATAATGATGAAGAATTAAAGATAGTAATTAATAAGTATTTAAATAATGTAATTAGTGGATTGCGAGGATAGCTATGAGTTATATTGAATTTCAAAATGTTAAGAAAATATATAAGATGGGTGAAGTGGAAATAGAGGCCTTAGCTGGTGTTGATTTCACGATTGAAAAAGGGGAATTTGTCGTTATAGCTGGTCAGTCAGGAGCTGGTAAAAGTACGATATTGAATATTTTAGGTGGTATGGATAGTTCTACTAGTGGTAAGGTCATTGTTGATGAGCAGGAAGTCAGCAAGATGGATAGCAAAGAATTATGTATGTATCGAAGATATGATATAGGTTTTGTTTTTCAGTTTTATAATCTGGTTCAAAATTTAACAGCTAAAGAGAATGTGGAATTGGCTTGTCAGATATGTAAAGATCCTTTAGATATTGATAAGACGATCGAAGCGGTTGGATTAAAAAATCGTAAAGATAATTTTCCATCGCAGTTATCAGGTGGTGAACAGCAAAGAGTGGCGATTGCTAGAGCTTTAGCCAAGAATCCTAAATTATTATTATGTGATGAACCTACAGGTGCTTTAGATTATCAAACAGGTAAGCAGATACTAAAGCTTTTACAGGATACCTGTCGTGAAAATAATATGACGGTTATTGTTATTACGCATAATATGGCTATATGTCCTATGGGTGATAAGGTCATTCATGTTAAAAGCGGTAAGATCAGTTCGATTGAAATCAATGAACATCCTATGGATATAGAAAGTATCGAGTGGTAGTCATGAAGAAAACTAACATGATCATTAAAGATACATTTAGGGAGATCAAAAAGACTAAAGGACGTTTCTTTAGTATTTTTGCTATTGTCATGATAGGGGTATCCTTTTTTGCTGGAATTATGTCTAGTGGACCTACGATGCGTAAGAGTGCTGATCATTATTTTGATGAATATAACTTGATGGATTATCGCATTCTTTCTAACTTTGGTCTTACAACTGATGATATCAATGCTATTAGAAATATTGATGGTGTTGAAAGTGTTTCTCCTGGCTATGAAAAAGATGTACTGGTTACTGTTAATAATAAAGAGACAGTATTGCGGGTTCATTCTTTAGATATGACTCATAGTCAAAACAATGATAATAATTATATTAATCAGGCTATTGTTTTAGAAGGGCGTTTGCCTAATAAACATGGCGAATGTATCGTTGAACAATCTAAAATCAGTGAAAATGGTATTAATATTGGAGATTCTCTGGTATTTAAAAGTGGTAAAGATGATGAA
>JALEVB010000057.1 GCA_022780745.1 Erysipelotrichaceae bacterium | reverse complement strand
GCTTCTCTTATTTTATTTTCTAAATAACGACGGTAGCTAAAATGTAGCAGTTTTGGATCATTTACACTTAAAACAAATGTCGGAGGCATAGTTGATACCTGTGTAGCATAAAGGATCTTAAAACGCTTGCCATTGATGGCTGGAGCAGGTGTCTGCATCTGAGCATCCATGATCACTTCATTTAAAATACTAGTATCAATACGAAGGGTTGCATAATTATAAACATCATTGATCATTGGAATGATATCTTTAACTCTTTGTTTAGTCTTAGCACTAACAAATATGATAGGTGCATAAGAAAGATAAGTAAATTCATTTCTGATCTTTAATGTTACTTCATTGATCGTCTTATCATCTTTTTCAACAGTATCCCATTTATTATAGATAATAATGATGGCTTTACCAGCTTCATAGGCATAACCTGCAACATGTTTATCCTGTTCTCTTATACCCTTTTCACCATCAATGACAAATAAAACAACATCTGATCTTTCAATAGCACTCAAAGCTCTTAATACTGAATATTTTTCAATATTCTCATAGACTTTTCCTTTTTTTCTGATACCAGCAGTATCAATAACCACATAATCCTGACCATTATAAACAAATGGCGTATCAATTGCATCTCTAGTAGTACCTTCAATATTACTAACTATTACTCTTTCTTCATTCAATATTGCATTAACTAGACTGCTTTTACCCACATTAGGCTGACCGATAACTGCAAATTTAATACTGCCCTCATAATCATCTTTTTGCTTAACAGGCAGCTTTTTGATACATTCATCAAGCAAATCACCAATACCAATACCATGAATTCCACTTACAGCAATTGGATCATTCAACCCTAGATTATAGAATTCATAAATATTATCCATTTTACTATTATCATCGATCTTATTAACTGCCAATACTACCGGTTTCTTTTGTTTTTGCAGCATTTTAGCAATATACATATCATCAGAAGTAATGCCATCTTTTCCTGAAACGATAAAAATGATAACATCACTCTCTTCAATGGCAATATCAACCTGAGCCTTGATCTCTTTATCAAACGGCTGATCTTCAAGCTGAATACCACCTGTATCAATAACTCTTAGCTGTTTTGTCAGCCATGTACATTTTCCATATATACGATCTCTGGTTACCCCAGGAGTATCTTCAACGATCGATACCCTATCTTCAACAAATCGATTAAAAATGGTAGACTTACCAACATTAGGTCGACCAATGATCGCTATTATTCCATCTATCATTTAACATTAACCTTTCTATTTACTATTTCTAATATTTTATCAACTACTTCATCAATTGTTATATCACTTGAATCTATTTCAATTGCATCACTTGCTTTGACTAAAGGTGATGCCGCACGATGAGTATCCTGATAATCTCTTTGTTCTATTTCTTTAATTAATTGATCTAGATCAGAAGCAATGTTTAACTGCTGATTCTGCAAGTATCTTCTTTGAGCTCTTTTTATAGTACTAGCAGTTAAAAAGATCTTAACTTCAGCATCTTTTAATACTACTGTTCCAATATCTCTACCATCCATGATGACTCCTTTATTTAAAGCCATCTTCTGCTGTCTGCTTACTAGATCTTTTCTAACTTTTGCATGTTTAGATACATTAGAAGCTAATAATGATATTTCATTAGTTCTGATCATATCACTAACATCAGTATCATCTAAATATATCTTGCCATCATTTGTTAATCGGATATCGGTATCCTTTAGCATATCAACTATGACATCTTCATTTTCAATATCCAAATGATTCATCATTGCTTTATAAGCAACTGCACGATACATACTTCCAGTATCTAAATGGGTATAAGTTAGTTTCTTAGCCAGTATTTTAGCAATGGAACTCTTTCCAGCTCCACTAGGTCCATCTATTGCAATATTGATCATATTAAATCGTTCCTTTATTTAGCAGTACCATATAAGCTACTACTCCTAACACAACTAATAAAGCAAAGATCAAGACTACCAATACAAAGTTAAGAATTCTAGTCGTATGCTGCATCTTATCAGAAACATCAGTTAAGTTATCTTCATACTCATCCATTTGAGCTTTCATCTGATTAGTCTCATTTAAAAGTTTCTCATGAACGTCTTTTTCTTGTCTTATTGTATTTTTTAGATCAATAGTATCATAATCATCATCTTCATTTAGATAATCATAATTTGGTTCACTATTTAAGACTTTTTCCATCTTACTAGTAATACGATCTCTTGTTTCAATATCACTTTGACTTAATTCGACATTTCTACCCTTACCTGCAAATGGCACATCAATAGTATCATAATCAGTCTTTACAGGTTTTTTAGGCTTTTCACCCTTTAACTCACGTAAGATATTCTGTTGAGTATTATCGCTTACAAGTAAACCCTTATCAAAATTATATTGTTTTACTTCATTGATATATTCATCCATATATTCATTATTAAATTTTGTAGTAAACTCTTCTGGTTTATTTAAAGGTTTACTAGCAAAATCAGAATTAAAAGTAACCTCTCTTCTTTGATGAATAGGATCATGCTCAACACTTATATTATTCATAGATTCAAAATTATTAGCATCTATACGATTTAATCTATTTGCATATTCGCTTAATTCTTTACTAGTAATGGCAGGTTCTGAATCATTCTGTAATTTATTTCTTAACTCTTCATACTTAGCAGTACGGGAATATTTAGGCATAATTAAAAAACCTCCTTTTTTTACTTGATAATTATATCATAAGAAAATAGTGCTAGCTATGATTAAATAAAAAAGGATTAGAAATCTAATCCTTATGCACGTCCTGAATATTTGCCATCAGCTGTATTGATCAATACTAGTTCATCATTTTCAATAAATAATGGAACTCTGATTTCTAAACCTGTTTCAAGTTTAGCATTTTTACTAGCACTTGTAGCAGTATTTCCTTTAACAGCTGGTTCACATTCAACAATTCTCAATGTAACCTTATCTGGTAACATTACACCTAATACTTCACCTTCATAGATTG
Organism: Erysipelotrichaceae bacterium; assembly: GCA_022780745.1. Lineage (GTDB taxonomy): Bacteria > Bacillota_I > Bacilli_A > Erysipelotrichales > Erysipelotrichaceae > JALEVB01. The sequence continues at coordinate 29,144 of JALEVB010000057.1, read as the reverse complement.
AAATATTAACATTCATGCTTTCTGTTAAGAATTGTTTTTCCCATTCTAAACGATCTGCTGGAATATTGATCTGTTCATATGTTTCATTATCCATGAACCATAATGATTCACCATCATCATATAGATATTGCATTTCTCTTTTATCGATATATGCTGGTTCAACCTGATCGCCACTAATTAAGCTTAATTCTTTTACGACACCAGTACGAGGGTTTTTAACCTTTACTTTTACTTTCATCTTTGCCATTGCTGTTTTATTTAAACTAATGTCGATACATTGATAAAGATCATTTTCCCAAGTAAAAGTCATACCAGGTTTAATTTCTGTACAGTTAATCATTTTCTTTACACCACTTTCTTTTTTTCTACTTATTATATTTTATAGAAGAATACGATTTTGTCAATTGTTTTTACGCTATATAAGCCTATTATAAGGCTATATCAGCGCAAAACATAATCAATGATATGATCATCATCCGTTGTGATTTCAAAGCTAATATCATCATTTAAATCACTGACATAAATGATATCATCATACCTAGTTACTTCAATTTCAATATCATTGATATCATAAGTCCCATCTTCAATAATATCTAAGTTATCTTTAACAAATTCTAAGATATAAATGATCTTATATTGCATATCATAGCTTTTTAAAAGATCTAGTATCAGCAGTTTCTGATATATGATCTGGCAATTGATCATTATGACGCTAACAATGATCATTAAAAGACTAATAAAATAATAAGACACAAAGCCCTTAGATCTTATAAACAATCTTTTCATAGTCTTTATCTAAACGCCGATAATATAAATACAGTAAGCCATCATTTATTACAAATGAAACATCTTCAACATCACATAATATAATGATCGTACCCTTTTGCATGATAAGATTATTATTAACTTCACTAATCATTCTCTGTTCATTTTTATATATAAAACTAAGACAATTATCATTTGCTTGAAGATCATAACTGACAGATAGTATTCTTCTTAACTGTATCAATGCGATCTCATCTTGAAGATCATAACTAAAATCATCAATTTTAAGCAATAACAAACAATTAAACATAATGGGAATAAAGGTACTAATGATAAACATGCTCAAGATATTTTCTAAAATAAAACCCTTTTTCATGGTATCTCTGTTATCTTTTCATAATCATGACTAAATAATGATCTTATCGTATCTTCTTCGATCTGATAATAAGCATACTTCATCTGATGATAATTCATCAAAAGTATGATCGTTATACTAACTATATAGATCACCAATAAGCTATCAATTAAGATATTACCTTTTTTTAATTTTGCCCCAGCCAAGTTCAACCACATATTCATCATTTAGACAGCTTATTGTTTGAGCCATATTAACATTGCCATGATTGTTAAATTCTATAGGATACTTTATATTGCAGCCAGTGATACTATCTAATACTACATGTTCATTATGATAGATACTATACATCTGATGATATAGATAGTGATATACAAATAGCTTATGATCATTGTTTAATGGAACAACATTAATAGCTAGAAGAGAAAATATCGAAATGATCATAAATGATATTAAAACATCGATCAGGGTATAACCTTTATTGTGCCATAGCTTTACCATCATATATCATCACGCTTTTCCCATTAGAACACTTACTTTGACTATCATCTAATAAACCGGCATTGATCAGATCATCAATATCATCAGGATATACATCATATGCTAATTTATATTCTAAAATAGCACTATCTACTACTTTTTCTAAGGCTTTACACCCTTTATCATCTACTATGCTTATGACTTTTTGGATATTAGGAACAGTTAATAATAGAATTATTGATAGTATGCATACTACTACGGTCATTTCAATTAAAGTAAATCCCTTTTTCATAACACTCCTCCTTTACATTGATGCAATGATATTAATTGGAGATAATAATAACTGGTAAACAAAGATCAGGATAATCGCAATTATCAGGTAGGAAAAGATCTTAAAAAATATACTAAATTTTTTACATTCTTCTTTTACTTTCAGTTCATTGATCATTAGATAGCTATCGATCATTTTATCAAGACTTGATGTACTTATAGCAACGATCAAGAAGCGATATAAACTTTTATCCAGATACTGATTACATAATGCATTTTCTATCGTTTCACCACTTAATAACTGCTGATTTATATAACTAGCTATATAGGATAATATGGGTTTATGTGAAATATTAGCTATGATTTCCATACTTTCTTTAGTTGATAAACCTTGTTTATGACATTGTTTTAGGATACGGCAAAAGTCAGCACTGATAAAACTATTAAGAGTATTGATCTTTAAATATTTATTAATAAACTTATATGCTATAACCTGTTTTTCAGGTCTTTTAAACCACAAAAACAATATAAGCAAGACAAATATAAGAATTAAAAAAACATTGCTCAAAACGTTTATAAACATCTGTACGACCACTAAATGATCTAAGCTAACATTAAAGCTATTCATCATGTTGATCATACTTTTAAAAACCGTTAGATTAAATAGATAAACGCCAACGATCGTAATAATAAAAGTAACACAAGGATAAGTTAAATTATTCAAATACATCTTATTAACATCTTTTGCCTCATTAACAATATCTAAAGTCAAAGCTAAACTAATATTCAAAGGTTCAAAACCAATAAAACAATTAAAATACTTAGCATATTCATCCTTAAGATAATAAGCAAAAAAACTTTCAATAGCTTCACCATTGACAAGATGTTCATTGACCTTTTCAAAAAGCATCTCATTAGCTTTATTACTAATCATATCCATACTTTCCTTAAGCGAAAAATTAGCACTCAATAAATAATAAATACTCTTAAGATCAAACTCATTAAAATAATAATTACGCTTAAATCCCATTCAAATATAACTCAATATCCCTTCTATCCATATAGCTATACTGACAATAAATACGCTTATCATCATATATCAGTCTTTGATTATAGACTCTGCATAAAACATCCTTAAGCTGCAGCTTCTTAACCTGCAATTCCAATAACCTTTCAATAGCCAGACTACAAGAAGCACTATGAATACTAGTCAAAACCAGATGTCCAGTTAATGCACATCTAATAGCCATATTAGCAGCAACCTCATCACGAATTTCCCCTATCATAATAATATCAGGATCATGTCTCATTAACTGTTTGATACCATTTGCATAACTAAAATTATTAGCTTCATTGATTTGAAGCTGAACGATACTATCATCATATACCTCAATAGGGTCTTCTAAGGTATAGATCTTTTTACCCTTTATAGCGTGTAATATCGTATATAAAGTAGTAGTCTTACCAGAACAAGTCGGCCCAGAAAAAAGGATCAATCCATTATTAATATTAGCGATCTGATAAAAAGAATCGATGATATTATCATCATCACACAGATCTTTGATCTGTAATAAATGATGATTATTTAAAATTCTTAATACTCCACAAGAAAGATCTTTCGTATTAAGCAATGCTAAACGCAAAGAATAAACTTTATCATTAAATGTGATCTCAAAATTTCCAGTTTGAGGAATACTCTTATTAGAAAGATCGATATTAGCTCTATACATCAGATAACGAAAAAACTTATCATCATTTTCCTTAGGTTTGATAGGATAGATCTTCTTATTTATCCGAAGTTCGATCTTCATTTTATTTTTTGCTAATGTGAAATGAATATCACTGGCATTATTGATCAAAGCTAACCTTAAACACTCGATCAATCTTTGTTCCATCTTTATACCTCCTTTCACCTTCTATATATGCTAATATTTAAAAAAATCCTAAAAAAAAGATCTATCAAATAGATCTTACAATAAGTAATAATTATATTTTAATTCATCAGCTAATGTAGTAATTTCTCCATGTCCTGGGTAAATAACATAATTAGGATCTAAGGTCTTGATCATCTTCAAGCTCTGTTTCATCTTTGATTCATTACCTAGATAAAGATCCGTGCGACCAACTGAGCCTTTAAAGATCACATCACCAGCAAACATCATATTCTGATATAAGATCAGACATGAACCTTCAGTATGTCCACTAGCTTTAATAATCTCTAATTCAAAGTTATTGATCTTAGTAACAGGAAAATCATATGGATGAGTATCATAAGCAATAGAACCATTATATCCATCCATCTGATTATATTTGCAATGCTTAACTAATACTTCATCATCAGTATCTAAATAAATAGGACAATGATAATATTCATGTAATTTATCTACTGCCTGGATATGATCAAAATGACCATGAGTCAAACATATCGCATCAACTGTTATATCGCTTGGAATATTCGCAATGATCCTTTCCTCTTTTTTACCTGGATCAATAATTATCGCATGACCATTATCAATTAGAATATAACAGTTAGTCTGATATGTACCTACAACAATCTGTTTAACTTCTGCCATAAAACTAAATTAAAAATAGCCAGTGGCTATTTTTTCTCCTTATGTAATGTTTTCTTTCTACATACTGGACAATATTTTTGAATTTCCATTTTTTCAGTATGTTTACGTTTATTTCTAGTACCAATGTAGTTTTCTTCACCACATACAGAACACTTGAAAGTTATATTTTCTCTTGGCATTGTACAACCCTCCTTTAAAATGTGCATTAAAAGTATAACATACTTATAATTCATAAGCAAAGCATATTTTTATAATAAATAAAGCTTTTTCATTAGGTTTTAAGCTACTAAAAAGTATTAAATAATTGTATAATGAAAACGGTGATAAAAATGATAAGAGAAAATACTCGTAGTATAATGGTTGGCAATATCCAGATCGGCCACCAAAATAAATGTATCCTGCAGTCTATGTGTAATACTCCAACTAAGGATGTAGAAAAAACCGTAGATCAAATCAATAGACTAGTTAAAAATGGCTGTCAGATCGTTAGACTTGCTATCCTTGACCAAGCTGATGCAATGGCTATTAAACAAATCAAAGCCCAAACCAATGTACCATTGGTCGCTGATATTCACTTTAACCATCAATTGGCACTGATTGCTATTGAAAATGGTATTGATAAAGTTAGGATCAATCCTGGTAATATTGGTTCTAAAGAAAATGTTAAAGCAGTAGTCGATGCCTGCAAAAAACATCATGTACCTATCCGTATTGGTATTAATTCTGGTTCTTTAGAAAAAGAATTGATCGCCAAATATGGTAAACCATGTCCTGAAGCAATGATCGAAAGTGCCAAAAAACATGTTACGATCCTGGAAGATCTTGATTTCTATGATATATGTCTATCATTTAAATCCAGCGATGTTAAATTATGTATAGATACATATCGCCAGGCAGCTAAAGAATTTGTATACCCTTTACATTTAGGAGTTACTGAAGCTGGCAGTTTTACATATAGTTCAATCAAATCCAGTGCTGCCTTAGGTACTCTATTAAATGATGGTATCGGAGATACGATCAGAGTAAGTGTTAGTTCTGATCCTGAAGATGAATTGATCATTGCTAAGCAATTATTAAACTGCTTTGATCTTATCGACAATGTTCCTAATTTAATTAGCTGTCCTACCTGTGGTCGTATCCAATATGATATGCTACCAATAGTTAATGAAATAGAAAAATATCTAAATACGATTGAAGCAAATATTACTGTAGCTATTATGGGATGTCCTGTAAATGGTCCTCAAGAAGCTTCAAGAGCTGATATTGGTATCGCTGGTGGTAAAAACACTGGATTGTTATTTAAAAAAGGTCAATTAATTAGAACAGTTCCACAAGAAGAATTAGTAGATACTTTAAAAGAAGAAATTAAAAAGATGATCAGTCAATGATCATCTGTAAAATATCCATTATCGCTAGACTTCGTTTTTCATCCATGATGTTATTTTCTACATCATGGTTTTTTATTGTTTCGATAAAACTAGCTATCTCATATTGAAATTCGGCATTATGATGTTCAAAATAACACTCTTTATCATTAATTGTCATCCTATTGCTTTTCCAGTAATTTTCAATTTTGATAATAGCTTTGTCTGTTTCAATGATTGCTATATTATCCAGATCCAAAGAAACTGAAGCTATCATTTTAGCTTTGATACCATTATTAAATACCATATCTGCTCTAGTATGAATATCAATATTACCAAGCATCTGTTTATCAGTATCGATCTTTTTGATTTGATCATTAGCTATCATTTGAATAAAACTTATTGGATATACTCCAATATCATAACTAGCTCCTCCACCTAGCCTAATATCACTATGCCATCCGGTTTTAAATACTTCAAGATTATTTTTCCCATATGTTGCATAAATACTATTGATCTTTAAGTCATTGGTTTTAATGAATTCTAAAGCTTTTAGAGTCGTTGGTAAAAAATTACCTTTACTAGCTTCCATCAAGACTAGACCATTATTTCTAGCAAGTTCAAAAGCCTTTATTATTTCTTCTTTATTTAGCATCATAGGTTTTTCACAGATAACATGTTTATGATGTTTTAAGGCCATAATCACATGTTCATAATGCATAAAATTAGGTGAAGAAATATATACAGCATCAATATCACCATTTAACATTTGTTCATAATCCTGATAAGGTTGGATATTGGGATATTTTTGACAAAAAGCTTTAGCTTTGTCATAATTTCTAGAACTAATAGCACAAACATCTGCATCTTTAACATATGATGCACCCAAGATAAAGCGATGATTAATATTAGAAGTTGAACAGATACCTATCTTTATCATTTGGCCTTCATCTTATTCTTTTCAATCTGACGTTTTTTGAAATACTCTTTACGCTGTTCCTTGATCTGTTTTCTAATATGATCTCTTCTTTCCTGCTGCTTGATCTTCTCTACAGCCATTTTACGTTTTTTCTTATATCCTGGTTTTACTCTTTCATTTTTACGATATAGAGTTTTAGCAATTTCTTTTTCTCTTAGATCATTTTTTCTTCGGTATGTTTGACCATATGGTTTTAAGTTTCTCCATTTTCCATCTTTGATATCCTGATGTTCAAACTTAAATCCTTCTTTCATTAATGTTCTAATAGCAGCATCATCTTCTTCACGATATAACAAGAAACATGTTCCATCTTTTCCTGCTCTTCCTGTTCTTCCTGAGCGATGCGTATAAAATTCCAGATCATTTGGTAAACCACATGATACAACATGGGTAATACCTTCAATATCGATACCTCTTGCAGCAATATCAGTACATACTACATATGAACAATCTAAATTAGCTAATTGTTTCATAGCCTGTTTTCTTTGTCTTGCCTGCAAACCACCATGAATTTCTACTACTCTTTGATCATTATTTCTAAGATCTTGAGCAATCTGTGTTGCCATTTCTCTAGTATTAGCAAATATTAGACATACATATGGCATAAAGCCATCTAATATTTCAATTAGTTTTTCACTATAGCTTTTATGTTTACATGGTATCAGGATATGTTTGATCCTAGGATTAAATACTTTATCTTCTTTTATTTGAATAGTTTGTGGGTTTTCCATATATTTCTTTAAGAAAGGTTTTAGTCCTTGTGGAATGGTAGCACTAAAAGCCATCATCTGTAAGTCTTCACCCATTCTTGAACATATAGCATCGATCGTATCTAAAAAGCCATACTCTAAAGTCATATCTGCTTCATCGACAACAAATATTCGAGCTTTATCTACTCTTAATACATTTTCATTTAAAAACATATCTTTGATTCTACCTGGAGTACCAATTACGATATGTGGCTGTACTTTAAAACTATCAACCATCTTATCCTTTTCAATACCACCTGTAACAAGACGAATTCTAAGCTCACTATTAACCTCATTAAACAATTTAGCACGATTATATATCTGCAAAGCTAATTCACGCGTAGGAGCCGTAATAACCGCTTGTACCTCATTAATATTAGTATCGATCATATTAAAGATCGGAATAAGAAAAGCATGAGTCTTACCAGTACCAGTATCAGAAATAGCCACGATACCCTTACCCTTTAAAGCTTCAAAAATAACAGCCTCTTGAATTTTAGTAGGCGAAACAAAGCCATTCAATTCAATAAATTTATATACATCATCTTTTAAATTAAAATCTGAAAAATTCTTCATAGTATCATCCTTTCTAATGCTTTATAATTATACTAGAAATAAGATATTTTTACAAAAGGAGTATTAGAAATGAAAATTATAAGCGTAGTTCCTCGAGGATATTGTAAAGGCGTATATCGAGCAATAAAAATAGCTAAGGAAACAGCTATCAAATATCCTAATGAAAATATATCTATGCTAGGAATGCTAGTACATAATAAATATGTAGTTAAAGCCTGTGAATTATATCATATAAACTGTATAGAAGACAAACAAAAAAATCGTGAAGAATTATTAGATGAAATAGATAATGGTGTCGTCATCTTCACAGCCCATGGTGTAAGCGAAAAAGTAAAACAAAAAGCAAGAGCTAAAAATCTGATCATCGTTGATGCAACATGTGAAGATGTAGCCAAAACCCATAATATCATCTTAGAACATATCAAAAATGGAGATGTCATCTATATAGGCAAAAAGAATCATCCTGAAGCACAAGGATCATGCGATCTAAGTGATAATGTTCATCTGGTATCTAATATCGAAGATATTGATGCCTTAAATGATCTGCATAATGTATTAATAACCAATCAGACAACCATGAGTATTTTAGAAATTCAAACACTTATCGACCATATCCTAAAAAAATATCCTGATGCTAAAGTAGTAGATGAAATATGTAATGCTACAAGAATCAGACAACAGGCTATTATTAATTTAAAAGATGTTGACTGCCTTATCGTTGTTGGAGATCCAAACAGCAATAATTCTTTAAAATTAAAAGAAATAGCTAAAAATCATATCAAAAAAATATATATGGTCGAATGTGCCAATGAATTAGAAGAAGAAATGTTTGAAAATGTTGAAACGATCGCGATTACTTCCGGTGCCAGCACCCCTACTTATCTAACTGAACAAGTAATACAAACTATCAAAGAATACGATAATACTAAAGTACTAAAAAAAGATCCTATCGACATTGATCAAATCCTTGATTAAGCCTTAAGATCCTCTATTTCTTCATCTGTAAGATAACGATACTGACCCTCTTTTAGATCATGATCAAGAATCAGATTTTTCATTCTGATTCTTTTTAAATACAGCACTTCATTATCAACAGCTTTTAACATTCTTTTGATCTGATGATATTTACCCTCTGTAATTATTAGATAGATTTCTTGATCACTAATAACTTTGACTTTAGCTTCTTTACAAACCTCATCATTATCAATAGTAATACCACCTTCTAATGCTATGATATCTTCATCACTCAATTTATGTGCAATTTTAACATAATACTCTTTCTCTACATGCTTTTTATTAGATAAAAGCTGATGAGATAAAGCACCATCATTACTGATAAGACACAATCCATGTGTATCCTTATCTAAACGTCCTACACAAAAGATATCATCTCTTACAAAATCAAGCAGATCCATCACCGTTGCATTTACATCATCACTATTGGCACATACATAGCCATCAGGTTTATTTAACATAAGATAGATCTTATCCTGATATTCAATTTCTATTCCCTGCACTATGATCTTGTCATCACTAGATACTTTAATGTCATCCTTTGTAACTATTTGACCATTGACAAGCACTTCAGAGCGTCTAATTAATTTCTTTACTTCTTTTCTGGTACCAAAACCCGACCTTGCTAATAACTTATCTAATCTAATCATTTCTTAAGTACCATCCTTTTTATCTTATTAAGATCAATATTAAAGATCTTTTGAGGTAAACGCAATAAATAGCTACAATAGAAATATACTAACATACCACAAATACCATAGATAGCTAACTGAATAAAAGTAAATGACTTACTGGTACATGCAAAATCAAATCCCAGATATTTCAAGATAACAAATGCTCCATTCATTGCCAGAATACATGCAAGCATTTTAATAGCTCTTAAGGCTACTCTTTTATAGCTAATATTATATTTATTACTAATACATTGCAGATTCAAGAAAATTAGAACAACTGATGTCAATACACTACTTAATATAGCACCAGTATAACCAAAATATCTGATCATAGGATAGAAAGAAATAAGCTTGATCATAAATCCTAAAATAAGATAGCGAATACTTCTTTTTCTTTGTTTTAATGTCATCATAAAAGATGTACATATTGGAGATATAGTACCAGTAATTGCTAATAAGGAACTATATGCTAAAGCTTCACTTCCATAGTCTAAATGCGCACTACCATACATAATATAATATATAGGCCTAGCTAAAAATAATAAACAGGCACTAAGCGGTAAAGCAATATATAATACGGTATCTAAACAGTCTAAAATATTCTTTTGCAATGTTTTCCAGTCTTTTTTCTCTAGACATACAGTTAGATATGGAATAATACCTGAACTAAAACCAATAGCCAATACCTGTGGAATAGAAGTAAGCTTATTACATTGTACCTGAATTATACCTTCTAACAGCTTAGCTTCATTATATGCATATCCAGCTTTGGCCATCGCAATCTGGAAAAAGTTGGTATTAACAAAATCCATACTATTACCAAGAATACTAGAGATAAAAAATGGTAAACCATATATAATAAGCTCCTGTAATACTTCCTTTGGCAGTTTACCACTTGTCTTTTGCATTCTAGCAGCTCGATTAATGATATAGAAATTCTTTTTATCAAACTGAACAAAGAAACCAATCGCAAATAAGGCAGATATCGTAATAGAAGCAATAGCAGTATAAACACTATAAATACGATCAAAATGGAAAACATATACTACTAAAGCGCCTAAAAACAGTAATGATAAAACCCTAACTAATTGTTCTATAACCTGACTAAAAGCATAAGCCTTCATCTCTTTTAATCCCTGATAAAAGCCTCTAAAACTACTCAAAAAAGGTACGATAAAAACCGCAACTGATAAGATCATAAACAAATTACGTAATGTCTGAATATCTGCAACATTACTATTTGGACCTAAGATCAAAGCCGAAAGGTTTTTAGAACTAAGAGCAAATATTGAACCCAATATCACTCCAGAAGTCAATAATAGACCCATAGAGATCTTACGAATCAAAATAACAGTCTTATAATCTTCATTATTAGCATATTTTGCAACCAGTGCAGCAACAGCAAAAGGAATACCAGCACTACATATCTGTAACAATAGATCATAATAAGTATAGACCTTACTATAAAAGACCATGTTAGTTTCCCCAGCCATGGCCGTAAATGGTACGATATATAATAAACCTAATGCTTTAGAAATAAAAATTCCAGCCGAACTTGTTAAAGCACCTGCAATAAATGACTGTTTTTTCTTGTTAGTCATTAATTAGTTCCATCACTTTCGTTACTTATCAAATCAAATCCATTCATATTTAACTTTATCTGATAGAATTCCCTAAAAGACTTAGTCATATTCTCATTATTCCATGTTACTAGTACATCCAATAACACTTCTTCAGCTGAAGCATTGCCACTTAAAACAATACCCTTCTGATAACCTAAAGTACTATCCACCTGATATGGGATCATATTGACCTCAGTATCATCAACAATACCTACGGTAGCTAAAAGATCACTATCTTCATTCATAATAAAACCATCTTCCATGATCATGACCTTGATATCATACATAGCGATCTGTGGTTCATCAATAAAGACATAATATAAATAATTACCTTGTGGTAACTGACTCATCTCAGCACTGATCTTAAAATAATTATTATTAGCTGTATATTTACTATTATCTTTTATTGAATTGTAATATGCCTGATATAAAGAGTCTTCAGCTGCAATATCCTTTTTATTAAAATATGAGCATGCTGATAAACTAATAAGCATTACTACAACTAATATCTTTTTAAACATTTAGTTTTCACCTCTAGATGATTATAACAAAAAAGTGCTATTTTTCATAGCACTTAAAACTCACAAACAAAATAGTTCTTCTTGCCCTTTTTAATAATACTAAATTCATTATTATAAGCAGCATCTTTTGTTAATGTTGCATCAATAGCGTTGACTTTAGCACCATTTACCTGAATAGAACCTTGTTTAACTAGATCTCTAGCTTCTCTTTTACTAGCACAAATACCACCTTGTACTAAAGCATCAACCAATAGAGTTCCACTTTCAACCGTAAACTTCTTAGCATTTTTTAAACCACTTCTTAATTCATCAACCGTTAGATCATTGATATTACCATTGAAGAAAGTAGAAGTGATCTTCAATGCTTCTTCTAATCCTTGTTTTCCATGAACCATTTCTGTCATTTCAGCTGCAAATGCTTTTTGTGCTTCACGTTTTTCAGGAGCAGCTTTTAAGCTTTCTTCTAATTGAGCAATCTCATCTAAAGACTTAAAGCTCAAACGTTTCATATAGTTAATAATATCAGCATCACTAGTATTAACCCAGAATTGATAGAATTCATAAGCACTAGTTCTTTCTTTACTTAACCATACAGTACCACTTTCTGTCTTACCAAACTTACCACCATCAGATTTAGTCAATAATGGTGATGTAATACCATATACTTTAGTATCAGATCCACATACTTTTCTAATTAGATCTGTACCACTAACTAAATTACCCCATTGATCACTACCACCAAGCTGAATAGTACAGTTATAATTCTGATATAGTTTCAAGAAATCAATTGCCTGTAAGATCGTATAAGTAAATTCAGTAAAACTAATACCTGTTTCAAGTCTTCTAGCAATTGTATCTTTATTGATCATATAGTTTACATTAAAGAATTTACCATAATCTCTTAAGAAATCTACTAGATTCATATGTCCTAACCATTCATAGTTATCAACTAATCTGGCACTGCTATTTTCAAAATCCAAAAAATGTCCTAATTGCTTCTTGATAGCTTGAACATTATGAGTGATCTCTTGAGCTGATAATAGCTTTCTTTCAAGTGTTGGTTTAGGATCACCAATCATACCAGTTGCTCCACCTGCTAAAGCAATTACATTATGCCCAGCATTTTGCCATCTTTTTAAGATACAGATCTGTTGTAGATGACCAACATGTAAACAGTCAGCTGTTGGGTCAAAACCAATATAAACTGTACATGGTTTGTTTAGTTGTTCAATTAATGTTGGTTCATCGATAACATCCTTAATTAAACCCCTTGCTTTTAATTCTTCATAAAATGTCATTTTCTTTTCTCCTTAATATTTAACAAATAAAAAACGCCCCTATTGCTAAGGACGTATAATACGCGGTACCACCTTAGTTCATATCAAAGATATGCCCTCTATTACCAATTAACGCTTGATCCACGTTTGCTTTAACAAAATGCTCCTAGACCGTATTTCCTCATATCAATATTGATCGTTTTCACCATCCACGATCTCTCTAATAAATTAATCAATATAAGTACTAATTCTATTCATCGCTTTTATTTTGTAGATTGACGAGGAGTATATAGATAACTTAATTCTATTTCCTGATCATCGATCTTTTCATCATGTAGCATCTTAGTCATGATACGCATTGCCACAGCTCCCAAATCATATGAAGGAATTGAGAAACTTGAAATCTGTGGTCTCATCATTGAGTTATATTTTGTATCAATAGCACATACTACTTCAATATCTTCAGGTACACTCAAGCCATTTTCCTTGGCTGCATTGATAATAGCCATTGCTTGTGAATCGCGATGAGCTATGATCAGATCATGCTTGTTATTCTTCAAATACTTAGACATAAACTTATAAGAAGTTCTAGTTGCAGCATCAATTTCCAGATAATTCTTAAATTTCTTACCATGCTGTTCAAATGCCAATGATGCACCTTTGATCATTTGGTTAATAGAATACTGATTCTTGCGATCTTGTATAATTGCAATATCATCAATACCCTTATCTAAATAGTTATTAACTAACTCATAGATAGCTTTTTCAATATCAACATAAACACTGCTAACCATCTCACCACTAGTCTTTTTACCAATGATAACGATAGGAATATTGTATTTGCTGATTTCTTCCATTCTATCAATAACTAATTTATCATTATAGACAATAACACCATCTACTCTTGATCTAATGATCGTTTCGATAACATCATTTAGATCAGTAATACCTTCAGTTATCGTATGTAATATTATATTATAGTTATAGATTTTTGCAACATCGATCAAACCATTAATGATTTGACCAATATAAGTATAACTAGCCTCAGGAATAACTAAACCAATCGTAGTAGTTTTAGATAAAGCTAAACCCTGAGCAATCGCATTTGGTTTATATCCTAATCTTTCAATAGCAGCTTCAACTTTACTTTTAGTAGGAGCTTTTACAACATCAGAGCCATTAATAACTCTAGAAACCGTTGCTAAAGATACTCCAGCTTCCTTAGCAACATCATATATCGTAACTCTTTTCACTTTGCGATACCTCTAGTCATTATCAGACTCTTTCTTATCATTCTTTAACCATTTCTTTAATGCTTCAGTTGACTTCTCAGCTAAATTAATTGCCTGATCTTTTGCTTTATCGATCTTTTTTTGCACATCAGGACGACTTGTAAATTCATTTAATTTATCAAGACCTTTATTAACAGATTCATTAACATTATTGACAACATTCATGAAATCTTCATTTTCTTTTAATTTATTGATCTGAACACCAGTAAAATCTTCTAGTTTTTCATATGCTTCTATAAATCTTTCCTTAGCATCAGCATATGTTTGAGCAACTTTAGGATCATTGATGAATTGTTCATAATACTTTTTCAAATTCTCAACAGCTTCTAAAGCAATAGTTTGGATCTTTTTAGCATATTCTTTTAATTCTTCATCATTTTTAACTTTATCATTTAATTTATTGATCTGTTCAATAGCTGTATTTAAGATATTAGTAGCTTTTTCCTTAAATTCATTCTGAGCTTTATTTGCTTCATTAACTTCAACATCTTTGTTTTCTACAACTACCTGTTCTTCATTAGAAATTTCTTCGATCTTCTTTTTTAGATCTTCAACTGTCTTTTCAATTGAATCTACAGCATCTTTCTTAACATCGTTATTTTCCGTCATCGCTCTTTTCTCCTTTACTAATTTTTTCATTAACAAATTCTTTGACATTGTCAATATTATCATTGATATAAGTTTTAGCTTTATCAATAGATTCTACTGCACTATCATGAAGATTATCAACACTATGACTTAGCTTGACAGCAGTATCTAAAGGAGCCTGTACTTTTTCAATTGAAGTATCAACAAGATTTATGGTCTTTTCTAAATTGTCTACTGTTTTAGTAAGCGATTGAACCAGCTTTACTGCTTTATTGATCAATATACATAACATTATCAGTAATACAGTCAAAACAATAGGTACTAATTGTTCACATACTAAATATAAAGCATTTAATAAAGCATCCATAAAATCACCATCCATGTGCATTATAATACATTATGAAAAAATTTTCAATCTTTTTGATAACGCTTTACTAACTCTGCTAATCCATATATATCTTTACTAGACATAAACAAATAAACACAAGGAGCTTCTGTAGCTAAGATCTTAGCTCCTTCATCATTTTCTGGTATAACTCTTGATCCTTCAACAAGCCTTTGTAAATAAGTGATATCTATATCGATACCCTCTTCTTTATCATCAATACTAGTAAAATCACATAAATATATCTTATCTGCCAGTTTCAAGGCACTAGCAAATTCATTAGCAAAATGAAATACCCTAGATACACGATGTGGTTTAAATATAGCTACTAATTTCTTATCTGGAAATCTTTTCTTAGCAGCTTCGATCGTAACTTTTACTTCCGTAGGATGATGAGCATAATCATCAATAAAGATATTATCACCATGTTTTTCAACAACAAATCTTCTTTTTACACCCTTAAAATGATTTAGACCAATTTCAATATCTTTGCAATCTAAACCTTCTAGGATACCAATTGCAATAGTTGCTAAGGAATTATAAATCAAATGCTTACCAACAAATGGCAAATTAAAGTGATATATAAATTTATTTTCAAAATATACATCATATTCGACATGGGTCGTTGATTCTATAATGTTCTTGGCTACAAAATCATTATT
The DNA here is from genome assembly GCA_022780745.1 of Erysipelotrichaceae bacterium. Lineage (GTDB taxonomy): Bacteria > Bacillota_I > Bacilli_A > Erysipelotrichales > Erysipelotrichaceae > JALEVB01. The sequence goes on along the minus strand of JALEVB010000057.1, from coordinate 12,998 downwards.
ATCCTCTAAACCATACCAGTAATGCTTAACTGATAAATCAAGTTTTCTAGCTTCACTATCATCACCACAAATTACTAAAGCTTTTTTAATGTTTTTAGCAAACTGTTCATAAGCTAAACGATAATCTTCTGTTGATTTATAATAATCAACATGATCGATCTCAACATTAGTAATAATGGCATAATCTGGATGATATGCTAAAAAATGGCGACGATATTCGCACGCTTCAACACATAGATACTGTGCATCTGAAGCAATATAGCCACTACCATCACCAATTAAATAACCACATGGCTTACTTTGATTCATCACACTTGAAAGCATACCTGTAGTAGTTGTTTTTCCATGACTTCCAGCAACACATACCGTACTATAATCTTTCATTAATTCACCTAAGAATTCATGATAACGATAACACTTGCAACTAGGATTTTCTAAAGCAGCTTTAGCTTCACAAAAATCATTCTTGAAAGCATTACCAATAATAACAGTCATATTGTCTTTAATATTAGAAGCATTGAATTCATCAATTCTTATATTTCTAGCAACTAAAGGTTCTTCAGTAAAAAAATGTTTCTTTAAATCACTGCCTGCCACTTCATAACCTAGATCATGTAAAATACAGGCTAAGGCAGACATGCCTGTACCTTTAATTCCAATAAAATATATCATCGATAATTATTCCTCATCATCATCAAATAAACTAAAATTACGATTATTCATAACTGTAGTCTTATCGATTTCTTTCTTATCATTTGTTTTATCATTTAACTTAGACTGACGATCCTGCTCATCACGTGAAGCTAGAATATCATCTAATGAGAATACTGGAATATTATCTTCAGCTTCCACTTCTTTTGCACTTGACACTGGTTGAGTAACAGTATCAGTAATCGTCTGTGGTTCATCATCTTTGTCAATACCATACATAGGTGAGATAACTGTATCTAATTTAGGAGCATTTTCTGTAGTATTCTTACGAGGAATTGAACTATTGACCAATGAAGCCATATCTTTTTCGCTTATACCAAAAATAGGACTAATAACTGGTTTCTTCTCATAAGTAGAATTTGCTTCAATTTTTACCGCCTTACGTGGTTTTACAGTATTAGCAGTATTTTGAACAGGTTTAGGTTTTGGTTTATACTCTTGAATATCATCAATAGCAATACCTAAAGAACTATTCTTAGGTTTAACGATCTCTTCCTTCTTTTCAACTTTCACAGTTTCAACTGGTTTAGGAGCAACATGTACTTCTTTTGGCTGTTCAACAGGTTTAACTGGTTTATTTACAACAACTTCTTTTTCGAAATTATCTTCAATTACAGGTTTTTCTTTTTTAGTTTTCTTTACTGGCTTAACCTCTTCTTCGAAATATTCTTCTTCATCTTCCATTTCGATTTCTTCATCTTCAAATAAAAGGTTTTGTAACTTCTTAAACATAATCATTTCTCCTTTATCTTAATTTATTTTATTATATTTAGCTAAAATTTTAAATAACTAAATAAATAATTCTAATTCAAATCATCAGATTGATAAAACTCATCAGGATCATATACAGGTGCATTAGTATCCTGAGGTTTTTCAACCATATCTACCATTTCCTGCACCTTGCCATCACTAGGTATTACTTCATCAAATAGTTTTAATTCTTCACTTTCAAATGAAATTCTTTCCTTAGCACTATAAGCAACCATGATATTTTCATTATCTATTCTTATCGTTTTAGCTATTTTCAGCATAGGCTTAATAACTTCAAGCATTTGAAGGATACTGCCCTTAGCAGCTAAAGTAACATACTTAGTATCCAGACATACATAATATGTATCATTATTCAGCTGATAGATCATAGCTTCATAATCATAGACACTATTATCATAGTCATAATATGTACCCGTATTATAAGCCACCAGATAATTGTCATCCAGCTTGATCGTCTTTGGAATGATATCACCATAATTCATAGCATTAACGATCTTGCTGATATTCAAGTTCATAATAAATTTAGTATCATGATACTTAAAGATACTACTGGTTTCATCACTATATATCCTGCCAATCTCGGGTTCTAAATAATATGCATAATAATTCTTATTGTTATCAGCAATACCACTTGGCAAAGCAATAGCACTATTGATTGCTTCATCAAACGCTGACTGAATATCAATAGTATTCTGATTACTGCATCCTGTTAATAATAAACATAAAAGTAATAACATGATTTTCTTCATATTGTTGATCACCATTTAGTATTATAACATAATTTAGCTTATTTGATCACTTTAACAAAAATAGCTCGATAAATTGGCTGATTTAAACTAATAAACTTACTTTCATATTCAGTAATAGCATCCTCTGGATGCTCTTCTTGTCGAAAGTTGACCCAGACATTTTCTAAACTAAAATTATTATGTGTTAGTTCTACTAAAGAAAACTCAAAAAATTTAGCATTATCTGTCTTTAAAATGATTTGACCATCATCACTTAACAAATCATAATACTTTTTTAAAAAAGAATTATGAGACAATCTACGCTTACTATTTCTTTTTTTAGGCCATGGATCACTAAAATTCAAATGAATAACATCAATTTCTTTATTATCAAACCAGTCAGTAAGTTCACTGGCATCATCTATGATCATTAACTGATTAGCTAAATTGGCATCGATCGACTTTTTAGCAGCTACTGCTCCACAGCTATGATCCTTTTCAATACCTAACCAGGCTTCATCAGGATACATTGTAGCCATATTAATAAAATAATCACCCTTACCAGTACCGATTTCAACATGCAAGATATCTTTATTAAACTTTTCTTTCCATTTTCCTTTATATGCTTGAGGATCAGGGATCACAAACTGGGGATTACTTTCAATAAATGGATCAGCCCATTTTTTCTTACGCATTCTCATAAATATTATCCTTTCTTATTTATGCATATAATTGTAAATCATATAATTTCTTATACATACCATTCAACGCTAATAATTCCTGATGATTACCCATTTCAACGATTCTTCCCTTATGCATAACTATGATCTTATCTGCATGCTGTATCGTACTTAAACGATGAGCAACCATGATCGTTGTCTTATTAGTCATCATCTTTTCTAAAGCATCCTGGATCAGTAATTCTGTTTCACTATCAATATTAGCAGTTGCTTCATCCATTACCAGTATCTTTGGATCATGAGCAAGCGTTCTGGCAAAAGATAATAACTGTCTTTGGCCCATTGATAATGTAGAACCTCTTTCACTCATTACTTCTTCATATTTATTAGGCAACTTTTCAATAAAATGATCAGCATTAGTAAACTTAGCACTTTCAATGACTTTTTCTTTACTGATATCATCTAATAAAGTTATATTATCATAGATCGTACCATTAAAAACAAATACATCCTGAAGAACCATACCTATAGCTTTTCTTAACTGTTTGATCGACAGATCTTTGATATCATGACCATCTACTAATATTTGACCTTTTTGAATATCATAATATCTACCAATCAGACTTAATATAGATGTTTTACCTGCACCTGTAGCTCCAACAAACGCTACCTTCTTTCCCTTTTCAATGGTAAAAGAAACATCTTTTAATACATAATCATCATTTTCATAAGCAAACCACACATGCTTAAATTCAATATTACCTTCAATATTATCTAGTATTACAGGATCTGTTTTTTCAACGATATCATTAGTTTCATCTAATAATCTAAAGATCTTCTCACTAGAAGCATATGCATTTTGCAAAGTAGAAAACTGTTCAGCCATATCCTGAATAGGTTCATATAAGTTACTAATATAATTAGTAAAGATATATAAAGTACCAATCGTTAAGTAACCACCAATAACATCCTTAGCTCCGTTATATAAAACAATAGCCAGACCTATTTGCGCTATAAAATATATGATTGGTCTAAAGCTGGCATTAACTAATAAACGATATAGATTAGCTTTAAACAGCTTAGTATTCTTATCCTTAAATTCCTCATATTTCCTTTGCTCATTGGTAAATATCTGAATTAGACGCATACCAGAAATATTCTCTGATAAAAAAGTATTAAGAATTGATATCCTGGTTCTAATAACTCTTGATACTCTTCTTGATATATTTTTAAAGATATAAGTCAATAAACCAATAAACGGTACCATTATAAAGCAATATAAAGCCATTTTAAGATCAATACTTAACATAACGATAACAAGTCCAATGATCTTCACAGCACTTTGAAAAAGCCTTATTAAGATCCTAGAATACATTTCATTCAACGCTTCAACATCATTGGTAATTCTCGTAACAACTTGTCCTATAGGATGAGTATCAAAGAATCTTAATGGCAAACTATTAACATGATCAAATAACTGCTGCCTGATATTATAAATGATATTCTGCCCCATCTTTTGTAAAACATAAGTCTGTAAAAAATTACAAAAAGCATTCGCAATAAGCACAATAACATAAATAACAGCAATGACCCTTATACCCCTAATATCATCATTTCTTAAGATCTTAAGATCATCACTACTTAATCTAATAGACGAATACTGTTTATAATACAAAGTATCATCATAACTAAAATCATTTATATCACTATCATGGATCATAATACTGCTATTATGATCTAGATCATCAAAGAAATAATACTCATCCTGATATAAAACAATAGTTGCAAATCTATCACAATCTTCAATATTAGTAACAGTTAAATAATGACCTTTAAAATATAGATCACTATTATCACATATACCATATATCTTGTCATATTTTTCAATATAATCATCAATAGCGCTACCTATTAACATTGGTTTCAATAATTCCATTGCACTAATAGCAAGTACAAGGATAATACCAATGATCAAACTTGTTTTATATGGCTTAATGTACTGATATAATCTTTTGGTCAAATTATATGATACTTTAGTTTCAATTTTTTCTTCCACTATTTTTGCCATATCTATTATTCCTTTGCAATCTGAAATTCTAACTGCTGTTTATCAAACATTTTCTTAAAAGTACCATTCAATTGAATCAAACTATCAAAATCACCATATTCAACTATACGACCCTCATCCAATACCATGATATGATCAGCCCTTTTAACTGTTGAAATACGATGAGCTATCATAATAAGCGTTTGTTTCTGCGTTCTTTGCAAATTATTTAAAATATTACTTTCCGTGTCAGTATCAACAGCACTTAAAGCATCATCTAAGATCAATATAGGTGATTGTTTCAACAAAGCTCTTGCAATTGCACATCTTTGTTTCTGACCACCAGATAATGTAACTCCTCTTTCCCCCACGATAGTATCGTAACCTTCTGGAAAATCAATGATATTATCATGTACACAAGCAAGTTTACAAACATTTTCAATCTCATCCATATCAACATTATCTTTACCAAAGGCGATATTATTTTTAATACTGTCACTAAATAAATAACTATCCTGAGGAACATATGAAATACTAGATCTTAAACAATCAAGTTTAATATCATTAATATCATGATCATCAAAATAAATATGACCATCATCAACATTATATAGATGCAACAATAAATTAACCAAAGTTGATTTACCATCACCAGTATGACCAATGATAGCCAAAGTTTCACCCTTCTTTAATTCAAAATTAATATTGCTCAAAACTTCAGGTAAATGATCCTGATATTTAAAGCTTAAATTACTAACTTTAATATTTCCTTCGATCTTGAGATCTATCGCGTTACTTCGATCCTGGATCTCACTTTCCTGATTAAAGATATTATCTAATCTAGATATAGCAGCCAACCCTTGAGTAAAACTAGTAATAGCATCCCCAAGAGCGATCATCGGCCAAACCAACATTGATATATAAGAATTAAAAGCGACAAACTTTCCTAAGCTGATCTTATGAACAATAGTCAGATAACCTCCATAGATAATAGTAACAACATATGAAATACCAATTACCATTTCTAATAAAGGCATTATAGTAGCCATAAGTTTTACTACCTTAAGATTTTGCTGTTTATTATATTCATTGATCTTACCAAATGCTATATCCTGTTTATCTTCCTGAACAAAGGCTTTTACCACTCTTGAAGAACTTATCGTTTCTTGCACATAGTCACTAACCTTTGCAAAAGCATTTTGTTTATTTGCAAATCTTTTCTCAAACTCTTCACCAAAATAATAACCACCTATTGCAATAATACTCATAGGTATCAGACATAATAATGTCAGTTTAAGATCAACAAAGACCATCATTTTATATAAGACCATGATCGTCATTACAATAGAATCAAATGATGATACGATTGCCGGTCCAATAGCATTCCTTAAAGCTTCAATATCATTAGTAAAATTAGCCATCAGATCACCTGTCTTATGCGTATTAAAATAGTTACAGGATAAGGTTTCAAGCTTAGCAAACATCGCATTAGTAACCTCATATTCAACTCTTCTTGCTGAACCAAAGATCAGTAAACGCCACAACACTCTGCCTAATGCTATGCACAAACTAAATGATAATAGATAAATGATATAAGTTATCAGCTGTTTGATATCAATATTATTTATACTTAAACCATCCGTAATATTAGCTAAAATAACGGGAATATACAAATTAAGATAATCAACAGCCAATAAAGCTAAAAGACCTAATATATAGGTCCACTTATATTTATTAATATATTTAAACAAAAATATCTTTTTCATGTCTTTTATTATATTTAACTAATCCCTATAATGCAAGAAGAAGGGATATCTCCCTTCTTCAATTAGTCTTTCTTTTTAAATACTCTTTTTTCACCCTTAGGCTGATTCTTGCGCTCTTCTTTCTTAGCTTTCTGCATTTCATCCCATCCTTCAGGTTTTTCTAATAAATCACGAGCAGAAACATTTACACGTCCCTTATCATCGATCTCAGTTACTATTACTCTAATAGTATCTCCGATCTTTAGAACATCTTCAGGTTTCTCTACACGATCATAAGAAATCTTGCTTACATGTAATAAAGCATCAGTACCTGCAAACAATTCAACAAAAGCACCAAATTTTTCTAATCTAACAACTTTTGCTTCATATATTTCACCAACTTGTGCCTCTTTAATAATAGATTCGATCATTGCTTTGGCTTTATTGATCATTTCTCTATCCATATGATAGATCACACAATGACCATCATCATCAATATCGATCTTAACCTGACCACATTGTTCAATGATCTGATTGATCATCTTACCACCAGTACCAATAACATCTCTGATCTTATCAGTAGGAATAGTTAAGCTAGCAAGTTTTGGAGCATATTTGCTTACATCACTACGAGGTTCACTAATAGCCTGCATCATATTATCTAAGATCTCTAATCTGCCCTTATGAGCCTGAGCTAAAGCTTCTCTTAAGATATCCTCCGTAATACCATCGATCTTGATATCCATTTGTAATGCTGTAATACCATCTTTAGTACCTGCAACCTTAAAGTCCATATCGCCATAGTGATCTTCCATACCTTGAATATCAGTAAGAATTGAATAATGATCACCATATGTTATCAAGCCCATTGCAACACCAGCAACTGGAGCTTTAATAGGAACACCAGCAGCCATAAGACTCATTGTACCAGCACAAATACTAGCCTGAGAACTAGAACCATTTGATTCTAAGACTTCAGCAACTGTACGTATAGCATATGGGAATTCTTCTTCACTAGGTAATACTTGTAATAAAGCTCTTTCTCCTAAAGCACCATGACCAATTTCTCTTCTTCCTGGAGTACCCATTCTTCCAGTTTCACCAACTGAATAAGGAGGGAAATTATAATGATGCATAAAACGTTTTTCTTCAACTTCAGTTAAATCATCAATGATCTGATTATCACCTAAAGCACCTAATGTAGTAACTGATAATACTTGTGTTTCACCACGAGTAAATAAAGCTGAACCATGAACTCTTGGCAATAGATCAACTTGAGAATTTAAAGGTCTGATTTCATCAAGTTTTCTGCCATCAGGTCTGATCTTATCAACAGAAATAAGTCTTCTAACTTCCTGAGCTTCAATAGAAACACAATACTCTCTACATTGTGAAACAGCTTTATCATGTGCTTTTTCATTAGGATATTCTAATGCTGATACCATATCACACATCTTAGCGATCAATTCATCGATCTTACCATATCTTTCAAGTTTACCTTTAATAGATACTGCTTCTTCAATATCCTTTTTACCATTTTCGTCAACTAATTGCTTAATAGCTGGATCAATTTCATATAATGAAACTTCCATCTTTTCTTTAGCACACTTAGCAATGATCTCTTCCTGGAATGCACATAATACTTTGATATTTTCATGTCCAAACATTAAAGCCTGTAACATATCTTCTTCGCTAACTTCCTTAGCACCAGCTTCAACCATATTAATAGCGTCTTTAGTACCAGCAACTGTTAAACTAATATCAGATTTCTCCATTTGTTCAACTGTTGGATTAATAACAAATTCACCATCTACTCTACCAACAATAACACCAGCGATAGGTCCATTAAATGGAATATCAGAAATACATAAAGATAAGCTGGCACCAAACATGGCAGCCATTTCACTAGAACAATCAGGATCTACAGATAACACGGTATTAACTACCTGTACTTCATTTCTAAATCCTTCTGCAAATAAAGGTCTAATAGGTCTATCAATCAAACGTGCTGTCAAAGTAGCGTGTTCACTTGGTCTACCTTCTCTTCTTAAAAATCCTCCAGGAATCTTTCCTACAGAATAAAGTTTTTCTTCATAACTTACAGTTAATGGGAAGAAGTCTGTATCTTTAGGTTCATGATTAGCTGTAGCACAAGATAATACTACTGTATCATTATATCTAACTAAAACAGATCCTCCTGCTTGTTTGGCGATTTCGCCAGTTTCAATTTTTAGATTTCTCCCGTGGAAATCTAGACTAAACTCTTGTTTTGTCATTCTTCTCTTTTCCTCTTTTTTAACTATTCTATATTATCACAAAATATTAAAAAAAAGAATAAACTTAAAAGTTTATTCTTTTATTTTTTACAATTATTTTCAAAATCCTATGCTAAATGCTTGTTTTCCATAAGCCATGTAAATTACAGTAAGCATATACTGCAATTACTGGTTCATCACTATAGAATTCTACTTCAGGTTTATCATGAGGATTTAAATAAGCTACTCTAAAACCAGAAGCTGTTTCCAATACGATAAATTCGATATAATGCTCTTCTATCATTGGATGTTCAACACTACCTACACTAACTTTTAAAATATTATTTTCACGCGTTACTACAGGTACATGTTTCTCAACTGCAGCATCAACTGTATTTGCTACTAACTCTTTCATTAATTGTCCACAACACATAACAGGAACTTTTGAATCGCTAACTTTGATAATGACATTTTTACAATGTTCACAAATGTAGAATTTTAATTCTTTTGCCATAAATTATTCCTCCTTTTGTATCTATATTATCTCACTAACCAATAAGTAATAGCAAGTATTATGCCTACTCAACACTCTTAAGTGATTCAACCATTGGAATAGATCTTAATTTCTTTTTCATTACCTGATTAACAATAACGGCAAATATCATTGTAATGATAACTGATATCACATAACTAATAGGCTCAATATTTCTGCCAAACATAATATAATCCAGCTCAACAACTACCATGATCGTCAAATGTAATATCTTACCTAAAAATAATCCAGCTATTGATCCAACAAATGTTAATATCAGATTTTCTTTATATACATATTCATTAACTTCTTTATCATTAAAACCTAAGACCATTAATGTCGCGATTTCCCTAGTTCTTTCTGAAATATTAACATTAGTTAAATTATATAAGACTACAAAAGCCAAAGCTCCTGCTGCAATAACCAGTACTATTACAATATAATTCAAACTAGCGATCATCGAACTAAAACTATTAATAATTGAAGTAAAGAAACTAACAGTTTGTATTTGTGAATATTTGCTTAATACAGCTGCACTAGCACTATCATCTTCACTATAATTATCATTGATCTTAATTAAAATACTATTATTAACAGCTCTTACATCATAAGTATTCTTATATGCACCACTTGTCATATAAACATAATGATCTACATAGTTTTCACAAATAGCACTAACTTCTACTTCTCTAACCATTTTATCAATATTCTCTAGTTTGATCGTATCACCAGCTTTGATATTCATGGCATTTGCCATTCTTTCACTGATAACAACGCCACTAGAATTCAGATCTATATTATTGCCGCTTTCTCTTTCATGTAAACTAACAAAATCTTTAAAACGATCTATATCATCAACAACACAAATAGTTACATCTTCGTTTTCGTCATTGAAACTAACAACACCATTGGTACGATAAGTTAATAAAGCATCATCAATTTCATCAGTAGCTATGATCTCATTAACGATATTCTCTTTTGTTTCCATATCAACATTATCATTAAGCGTCGCTACACCTTCATAAAAGAATACTTCACCAAACTGCTTATCAATGATCGTATTGATGGAATCTTTGATACCAAAGCCAGCAATCAATAAAGCTGTACAGCCACTAATACCAACAACTGTCATAATAAATCTCTTCTTATATCTAAAGATATTACGAGCAGTAACTTTTGAAGTAAATGATAAGTGTTTCCATATTATATTAATACGTTCCAATAAGATCTTCTTACCAATTTTTGGTGCTTTTGGACGCATCAGTAAACTAGGAGTCTCGATCAGTTCGTTATAACATGCAAATAGTGCTGCTAAAGTAGTAACTAACATACTGATGATAGTAGCTAAAAACATTAGATTCCATTCATAAGCAAATTCAATATGTGATGGTAATAGATACATCATATTCCATGCCGTATAGATAATAGCAGGATATAAGAAGATACCAAAAGCTAATCCAGCAATAGAGCCCATAAATGATGCAAATCCAGCATAGAAAACATATTTAAAAGCAATCTGATTAGTCGTATATCCTAAAGCCTTTAATGTACCTATCTGATTTCTTTGTTCGTCAACCATTCTTGTCATTGTCGTTAAACAAACTAAAGCCGCTACTAGATAAAAGAAAACTGGGAATACCTTAGCAATAGCTTCAATTCTCTCACATGCTCCCTGATAATCGACATAGCTATAATGCATTGTTCGATCTAATACATACCATTTAGCTTCTTCAATACGATCAATTTCATCTTTAGCCTTAACTAGTTCATCATAGGCATCATCTAATTCTTCCTGACCCTGTTTTTTAGCCTTTTCTAGCTCGATAGTACCATTAGCTAACTTAGTCGTAGCACTAGCAATTTCTCTTTCGGCCTTAGCAAATTCTTCATTAGCCATTTGTTTTTGATTAGCTAATTCAATTTTGCCATCTTCTACCTGTTTCTTATACTCATCGATCTTTTCTTTGATCTGATCAACTGCATTACTAGCCAGATCTAAAGACTTATATAATGAATCATAGGTAGTTTGTAATGTTTCTACCTTTCTAGTAGCAGTATTATATGCTAATTCTTTACTTTGAAATTCTGTTTGAGCATTTAAATAATCACTACTTAAATTAGGATTATCAGTTTCGATCTGTTCTATTCTTTGCTTATTGCTAGCTATTTTATTTTCATTTTCAATGATCTTGTCATTATTACTAATATTCTCATTCTCATATTCCTGATTACTAGCAATCAAACTATTCTTTCGATCATTATAAGCATCAATTTCTTCTTGTGTTAAGGAAGTATCGGCAAGCTTTTCATCGATCTGACTAATAAGCAGATTATTAGTTTCGATCATAGCTTTATTACTCTCGATTGCAATACTTAATGTTGTATTATTTGCTGTTAAAGTATTATTTTCATTTTTCAAACTATCATATTCATCATTAACAGCTTTAATATTATCATAGGCTTCTTTTGCTTTATCATATTCTTCTTTAGCAACCTGCTGTTCTTTTTTAGCTGTTTCTAATTCTTTAGCAACTTCATCTTTTTTCTCGATCGTTTCTTTATTAGCAGTTTCATATTCCGCATACATCTTTTGATATTCTTCTTCAAGCGTCGTTATTAAGGTCTCAGTTTGTTCTAGTTGTGCCTGAGCCGAATCAAACTGCATCTGTGCCATATCTTTTTTTGACTGTAAAGTCATCTTACCTTCTAATAGATCTAACTTGCCCTGTTCAATTTCTTCTTGAGCTTTTTTGATCTTATCTTCATATTCAGCCTTACCTTCTTCATAAGCCTTTAATCCTTCTTCATAAGCTGCATTAGCTTCATCAAGAATTTCCTGTCTTCTGATATCTGATCTTTCAATACCCAACGCTTCTAATTCATTAGTAAAAGGCTCTAGATAATCAAAATATGCATCATCATAACTATTAAAAGCTTTAGCATTTTTTATCGTCACAAAAGCTTCCGTAAAAACTTCCATATCAAAATCATAGGCAGGAATAAAAGCATAATACTGTACAGAACCCCCACCAATATCACTAGTACCTTTTTCCTGTGACAAATAATAAGGTGTATGCATGATACCAACTACTTTGTAAGTATCAGTAGTAAAATAATCACTTATCTGTTCATCATCTTTACCACTTTTAAATACCAGAGAATCTCCAATATTAATACCATTTTCACTGATTTTAGATTGTTCAACGATACATTCGCCATGTTTATTAGGCAAACGCCCTTCTAAAACAATTGCCTGATTAATATAATTATTATCATTGTTTTGACTATGAGTCATATCTAAAGAATGAACTCTTAATACTGTCTCTTTATTATTAACAGTAACCAGTACATCTTTTTCATAGCCAGGAGAAACACTTTCAACACCATCGATATTTCTAATAGCATTGATATCATCAGTTGTAAGACCAAAGTTAGAAAGAATGCGATAATCCATCAAGTTATATTCATCAAAATAATGATCAGCACTCTTACGCATCGTAGGTCCACTAGACATAATTCCAGCAAAAAA
>JALEVB010000056.1 GCA_022780745.1 Erysipelotrichaceae bacterium | reverse complement strand
AATGTTGTCATTTTTATATTTAGTTACTAGTTTTTTTAAAGGATGCTCCATTTTAATTTCCTCCTAGTTTTATTGTATTACAAAATTAATTTAGTGACTAGGAATTAGCTGATAAAAATCATAAGTATTATATGGGAGGGATAAAATGAGTTTGATCAAAGATCTGCCTGATAGTGAGAAGCCTAGGGAGAAAGCTATGAAATATGGTATTAAAAATCTTAGTAATAGTGAACTGTTGGCTTTGATCATAAGAAATGGCTATCGTAGTATGTCTAGTATTGAATTGTCTAGTAAAATTATTCAGAAGGCTAATGGGTTGTGTAATCTGTCTAAATTATCATTTAATGAATTAAAAAAGATCAAAGGTATCAAGGATGCAAAAGCATTAGAAATTGTTGCTTGTATTGAATTGGCAAGAAGAATGACTTTGATGGAGGTTAGTGAGACAAAGCAGATCAATAATCCAGTTTTATTGGCTAAATGGTTAAATCATGAACTGGGCAATAAGAAACAGGAGATGTTTCTAGTGGTTTTATTGGATAGTATGTGTAAGTTTATCGATTATCGGATATTATTTACGGGTACTATTGATAAAGCTAATATTTATCCTAGAGATATTATTGCTTATTGTATTGATAATAATGCTGTAAATATGATATTAGTTCATAATCATCCTAGTAATAATCTTATTCCTAGTAATGCTGATATTGATGTTACGCAAAAAATAATATTAGCTAGTGAAATGGTTGGTATTAAAGTATTGGATCATCTGATCGTTTCTAACAATGATTATTTTAGTTTTAAAGAACATGAGATTATTTAAAGATTGATATTTTTATGTTATACTCTTGAATATGAAAGAAGGAATCATATGAAGAAAAAATTAATTCTTCTGTTAATAATTATCAGTCTTATTTTTCAGTTTACTGGTTGTGCTACTTTAAATGATCAGGTTGCTTATACCGTATATCCTATTGGATATATTATTGAACGTATTACTGGAAGTAGTAATAATGCTGTTTCTATTCAGGATGATGAAATCATTCAAAGAGCAAAGATAAAGGATGATTATGAGGATATTTTAAAGGCTAGCGATGCTTTATTTCAGATAGGGCAGGTTGAACCTTATCTTTCGATTTATCGTCCTTATATCGTTGATATGATAGCTGAAAGGATATATTTGTCTAGTGTTAATGCTATATATTTGTTTAAGCGTTATACACCTGTTGTGACGAATAATGAAGTTACTTATGTTGAGTCGGATTATTATGATGCTTCATTGTTTGAAGATGTTGATGTTAATGCTAAAGATCTTTATCTTTGGTTAGATCCTATTGCGATGCTTAGTATGGCTAAAGATATTCGTGACTGGTATATTCAAAAGTATCCAGATAATGCTAAGTTTTATGAGGATAATTGTGATAAGCTTGAAAATGATCTGGTTCAGCTTGATGCCAGTTATCAAGCTTTAGCTACTAAGAATTTAAATGAGAATAAGTCAATTAAATTTGTTAGTATGACTAGTAGTTTTGGCAACTGGCAAAAGACTTATGGTATCCAGGTTTATCCGGTTATTTTAAGCAAGTATGGAGCTCTTCCTAATAATGAGCAGCTAGAGTGCATCAAGCAAAGAATAATTGCTGATAGTGTCCAGTATATTGTTTATGAACCTAATATGAGTGATGATATGGTCGAACTGTTTAATCAATTACAGGAAGAATTAAATTTAACAAGAGTAGAATTAAGTAATTTAAGTTCATTGACAGATAGTCAAAAAGGATCTGGTAAAGATTATATTTCTATTATGTATGAAAACTTACAGACATTAGAGAGTATGGCCATCAGCAATGAAGTAAATAATGCTATTCATGATGTATTAGATTAAGTCCTTGATTGGGCTTTTTCTTTATAGCATAAACTTTTTATGATAAAATACTTATATTTAAGAAGGTAAATGTATGGAAAAAATGTTGATCGTTGATGGTAATTCCATGTTATTTAGAGCTTTTTATGCGACGATATATGGAAGACCAATGACTACTAAAGATGGTATTTATACCAATGGTGTTTATGGCTTTGCATTAATGTTTCAAAAAGCTTTAGATATGATAGCACCTGATTATGTTTTTGTTGCGTTTGATGCAGGAAAACATACTTTTAGACATGAATTATATAAAGACTATAAGGGAGGAAGGAAAAAAGCTCCAGATGAATTAGTACCTCAGTTTCAGATGACTAGAGACTATTTGGATGCATATAATGTCGCATGGCAAGAGATAAATGATATTGAAGCAGATGATATTATTGGTAGTCTAAGTAAAGCTCATCCTGAATGTGAGATCAATATCCTTTCTAGTGATAAGGATTTATTACAGATCATTGATCCTACTACTAGTGTATGGCTAATGAAAAAAGGTTTGACTGATATTCAAAAGATGGATGAAAAAACTTTAATGGAAGAATATGGTATCATTCCAAAACAGATCATTGATCTAAAGGGTTTAATGGGAGATAGTGCTGACAATATTCCAGGAGTAGAAGGAATAGGTGAAAAGACAGCATTAAAGCTTTTAAATCAGTTTTCGACTATTGAAAATCTATATGATAACATTGATAAGTTAAAAGGAAAAACACAACAAAAGCTTATTGATGGTAAAGATGCGGCTTTCTTAAGTAAACAGTTAGCTACTATCAATACGGATGTTAAGTTAGATCTAGATATTGAAAAATGTCGTTTTGAACCTAATTATCTGACACTGGTAGACTATTTAAATAAACTGGAAATGTATAATCTATCATTAAAGTATCAGGATAAGATCACTCTTGAAAAAAAAGAAGAAGAGATTAGTTATGAAGTCGTTGATAAGTTACCAATTGATCTCTTTAAATCTGATATAGCTATCTATATCGATAGTGATCCTGATAATATCATGGACCAAAGCATGAATGGTATAGCTTTTAGTAATGGGAAAAAATGTGGATATATCAGATATGATGATCTGATTAGTAATAAAGACATCTTAGCAAAATCTAGATTAATAGGTTATGATGTCAAAAATGATTATCATTTATTAGACCATGGTAATCTAAAAGGTGAATTTGTTTATGATGTTATGATTGCCTGTTTTTTAGTTGATTGTGGCAATAATTCATGGGAGAAGATCATGAATGCTTATAATATCAAAGAAGTAGCCAGCTATAAAGAAATATATGGAACTTATGATAAACCTAAGTTAGCTGATGAACAGGAAAAGATCAGATTTTCAGTTGATAAAGCAAATACGATCTATGAATTGTATCTTAAGACCAAGGATAAATTAGTAGAATATGAATTAGATAAACTATTCTATGATCTTGAGATGCCATTGACTAAAGTGTTAATGAGTATGGAAAAAGAGGGTATTTGTGTAGATGAGAAGATCTTAGATGAGATCGCATTGGAGTGTGAAAATAAGATCAGCTATTTATCAAAACAGATATATGCTTATGCTGACCATGAATTTAATATAAATTCACCTAAGCAGTTAGCAACCGTTTTGTTTGATGAGTTAAAGCTTGAAACGACTAAAAAGCGTAGTACGTCAATTGAAGTATTACAGAAATTATCGGGTATTCATCCTATAATTGATGACCTTATCGAATATCGTAAATGGCAAAAGATCTATTCGACATATGCTTATGGTATGAAAAAGTATATTTATAAAGATGGCAAGATTCATACTACCTTTAATCAATGTATATCGGAAACAGGAAGACTTAGTTCTTCTAATCCTAATCTTCAAAATATTTCAGTTAGAAATGAAGAAGGCAAGATGATCAGGAAAGCTTTTTTGCCTAGTAAAGATCATGTGCTTATTTCTAGTGATTATAGTCAGGTAGAGCTTAGGATGTTAGCTCATATGGCTGATGAGACTACACTGATTGAAGCATTTAATAATGATATGGATATTCATACTAAAACGGCTATGGATATCTTTAATGTCAGTGCTGATATGGTTGATAGTGATATGCGAAGAAAAGCGAAAGCTGTTAATTTTGGCATTATTTACGGAATGAGTGATTTTGGATTAGCTCAATCTATCAACTGTACTAGAAAAGATGCTAAGGAGTATATTGATAATTATTTTAATAAATATCCTAAAATTAAAGAATATATGGATAATATCGTTGCTTATTGTGAAAAGAATGGTTATGTTAAGACTTTAAGTAATCGTAGAAGAGTTATTCCGGAAATATATGATAAGAGTTATATGGTAAAGGAATTTGGTAAAAGAGCGGCTATGAATGCTCCTATTCAAGGTAGTGCTGCTGATCTTATTAAGATCGCTATGATCAATATTGATAAGATGATGAAAGAAAAGAAGGTTAAAAGTAAAATGCTTATACAGGTTCATGATGAACTTATCTTTGATGTTGCGCTTGATGAAATAGAAATGATGAAGGCTATTATTTTAGAAGGTATGGAAAATGCTATGTCTTTAAAAGTTAAGTTAAAGGCTAGTTACGCTGTTGGTAATAGCTGGTATGAGGCTAAGTAATGCCAGAGTTACCAGAAGTCGAAACGGTTGTTAGAACCCTTGAAAAGCAGATCAAAGATGAAGAAATAATTGATATACAAATATTATATGAGCCTATAGTTACAAATGCTAAAAGCTTTAAAGAAAAGATGTTACATCAGCATTTTAGAGCATTTCTAAGAAGAGGTAAATATCTTATTTTCAAGATGGATGATATCTATTTTGTGTCACATCTTAGAATGGAAGGAAAGTATTATATTCAGAATATTGATGAACCAGTTAGCAAGCATATGCATGTAATATTTACATTAAGCAATGGCAAGCAATTAAGATACAACGATACAAGAAAGTTTGGAAGAATGGAAATAATGCCTTTAGATACTGATCTAGATCATTTCCATGATCTAGGACTTGAACCATTTGATGAGCGTTTAACTACTGATTATTTAAAGGATATTTTAAAAAAGTCTAATCATCCCATCAAACAGGATCTTTTAGATCAGCATATCATTGCTGGAATTGGCAATATCTATGCTGATGAAATATGCTACTATGCCAGATTACATCCTTCTACCTTAAGTAAATATCTTAATGATAAAAACATTTCAGATATTATTGAAGGAACAAGAATAATCTTAAGCAAGGCAATCAAAGCTGGAGGAACAACGATACGATCATATACTTCAAGTTTAGGAGTAACAGGAAGATTTCAGCTTGAATGTAAAGTTCATCAAAGAGAAGGTTTAAACTGTTACAGCTGTAATGAAAAGATCAAAAAGATCAAAGTAGCTACTAGAGGTACTTATTATTGTCCAAATTGTCAAAAAGAGAAAAAAATACTGATTGGTATATGTGGATCTATAGCTAGCGGTAAAAGTGAAGTGAGCAAAATGATACAGGATAGATATCCGGTATTTAATTGTGATATCGAAGCTAAAAAATGCTATAATAAAGACCATATATTATATAATGAAATCATAGCATTATTAGGTGAAGATATACTAACTGATGGTAAAGCAGACTATCATAAGATCAGCAATAAAATATTTAATAATGATCAACTGCTACAGCAATTAGAAGCTATTATTCATCCATATATCTTACAAAAAATATTACAATTAGATAATAAGATCAATTTTGTTGAATGCTCAATACTATTTGAGAAACAATGGCAAAAATACTTTGATGAAACGATATATATAACATGTGATAGCGATATAGCTATTAAAAGATGCATAACATATCGTCATATGACTAAAGAAGATGTTTTAGCACGTATTAGTAAACAATATGATGCTGCAAAAGCTAAACAATATGCTACATATGTTGTTGAAAATAATGGTAGTATTTCACAGTTACAAAATAATATAGAAGATATTATAAAGGAAATAGAAACTAAATATGGAATTAAAAGGTAAAGATACATATCGCATAGTTACTAGTGATGTTTTATCATCATCATTTTTGACGTCTTTGATATCTTTATATCAGCCTATTATGGGTCATTTATCTACGATCTTATATCTTACTTTATATAGTGAGGGCATAAATCAAAGAAATATCGAGAATCATAATCGTTTATGTGATATCATGAATATCAATATTATGGATCTTGAAGTTGCCAGAAAAAAGCTGGAAGAATTTCACTTGCTTACGACATATTATCATAGTGATAATAAATTTAATTATATTTATATCTTACATGCACCTTTAAGTGCTGATAGCTTTTTTAATAATGAGATCTTATGTTCATTATTATTGAAAGCATTAAATAATCGGCAATTTGAGTTAACAGCTACTAAATTATTGAATGATAAAGTAGATCTTAATGGATATGATAATATTAGTGTTAAATTAGCAAATGAACAGGTTCAGCAAAAACGTATCGATGAATTAAAAATCAATAAAGTAAAACCAAGATATACTTTTACTATGGATGAAACTATAGATTTTGATTATGATAAATTTTTAAGAAAAGTAACTAATCTGATCTTTCCAGTTGAGTGTCGTACCCAGGAAAATATGGGAATAATTGGAAAAGTAGCTACATTAAATGGTATTAGCGTTGATAATATGATCATTATGGTTGGTAATGCCATTAGTTTTGATGATGATACTTTTGATGTTGAAGGCTTAAAAAAGATGGCTGTAAAATATGTTAATTTAAAAATTAATGCTAAGAATATCTATAAGTCTAATCCGTTTGCTTTTTTATCATATAAACAGCAAGGCAAGGAAGTAACTAGTGTTGATAGAACATTGATCGAGTATTTATCATATAATATGCAATTTAGTAATGAAGTTATCAATACTTTGATCGAATTTGTCTTAAAGACCAATGAAAATCGTTTACCATATAAATATGTAGAGAAAATTGCCGGACAATGGGCTAGAGAACATATTACAAATAGAGAAATGGCTGTTGCAGCAATCAATAAAATTAGTGATAATAGTAAAGTAAAGACTAAAGTATTACCAACTTATGTTGTAAATGAAAAAGTTGATATTAATAGTCTTGATAGTGATGCTAAAGCTGATTATTTAAAGAAAAGAGAAGAGCTAATTGCCAAAGTTTCTAAGGAGTTAAATGATGATTAAGCTAAATATAGATATTCCTACTATTGATAATAGTGAGCTTATTGAACAATTAAAGAAAGATCCCATTATTATTGATTTGTTTACGCGTAAACAATTTAATGCTGAATTATTATATAAATTTCCAATAAAGTTTGATCGTTATCGTCAAAATATTTTAAAATGTAAAAACTGTAAAGGTCTAGCTAACTGTAAACAGAATATTAAGGGAAAAGTAATTGATCTAGAATATGATAGGATGATCATGGAAGTATTTACTAATTGTAAATATCAAAGAAACTATGATAAGAAAACAGCCCATTTAAGTAAATATTATGTTTGTGATCTGCCTGAAAATTTTAAAAGTATTGAATTTAAAAATATTGAGCTAGATAAGCAATCAGTTCATTATATTGAATTATTATCAAAGATAAAGAAAATGTGTCAAAATGATCAGGGTGTTTATTTATATGGTACTATGGGTTCTGGCAAGAGTTATTTAGCTGCCTGTGCCTGTAATTATCATGCTATTAAGGGAAAAAAGGTTGCATATGTTCATGTTCCTAGTTTTTCTTCTAGCATTAAAAGTATGATCACTACTAATGAATACGATTCATTAGTATCTAAATTAAAAAGGGCTGATTTTGTGGTATTTGATGATATTGGAGCTGAAAAAGAGTCTGTCTGGTTTCGTGATGACATCTTAATGCCAATATTGAATTATCGTATGGCTAATGATCTATGTACCTGGTTTACTAGCAATGAGAACTATGAAAGTCTAAGAAATCATTATTTAGTTAATAATAGTGATGATATCAAAGCTGATAGATTAATGGAAAGGATCAAGTGCTTAACAACGATTTTTGAATTGTCGGAAGCCGATAGAAGAAATGTAAACGGTTAACATGAAATAAATGATAAATTTTCATTATTTTTGAATTAAATAATTTGTGTAACAATTAACATAGTGTTAGAATATTTAATGTTATTAAAGGAGAATTTTTATGGTTAGAAAAATTGGAGTTTTAACATCTGGTGGCGATGCTCCTGGTATGAATTCTGCAATTAGAGCAGTAACAAGAGTTGCGCTTGCTAATGGAATTGAAGTTGTAGGAATTCGTGATGGCTATAAAGGCTTAGTTAATGGCGACTTTGTGAATCTTACTAAAAGAGATGTAAGTGACATGTTAGATAGAGGTGGAACTAAATTAGGTTCTGCTAGATTACCTGAATTCAAAGATGAAGAAGTTCAGGATAAGGCTGTAAATCAGTTAAAGTCTAATGGAATCGATGCGATTGTGGTTATTGGTGGAGATGGTTCTTACCGCGGTGCAATGGCATTGACTAAAAAAGGTATCAATTGTATTGGCTTACCTGGAACAATTGATAATGATATTGCTGGTACTGATTTTACTATTGGTTTTGATACAGCTTTGAATACATGTGTAGAATGTGTCGATAAATTAAGAGATACATCAAGTTCACATCATCGATGTTCTGTTGTTGAAGTAATGGGTAATCACTGTGGTGATTTAGCTGTATGGACAGCTTTAAGCTGTGGTGCTGAAGTAGTTATTACTCCAGAAACAGGTTATGATGAATTGGATATCTTGGAAAGACTTAGATATCTTGATAAAGCTGTTAAAAAGAATCATGCTATTGTAATTATATCTGAGAAGATCACTGATGCAGAAAGCTTAGCTAGAAAAATCTCCCTTAATACTGGTTTCAGTGGTAGAGCTACAGTTTTAGGTCATATTCAAAGAGGTGGAAGTCCAACTCCTAATGATCGTGTATTGGCAGAAAGAATGGGTCAAAAAGCTGTAGAACTATTAATGGATGGTGTGGGAGGACACTGTGTTGGTATCATTGATAATAAAATCATTTCAATGCCAATTGAAGAAGTCCTTGAAGCACCAAGGAAATCAAGAAAAGAGTTTTACCGCTTATTTGATAACTTAGTGTAGGAGGAAATTATGTTAGGTAAAAAAACCAAAGTTGTTTGCACTATTGGCCCTGCTAGTGAATCACGTGAAGTAATCGTTGGTCTAGCACAGGCTGGTATGAATATTGTACGTTTAAATTTCTCTCATGGTACTCATGAAGAACATGAAAAAAGAATTAAGTTAGTAAGAGATATCAGTGATCAGACTGGTATTAACCTTGGTATCATGCTAGATACTAAAGGTCCTGAAATTCGATGTGGTGTTTTTAAAAACGATAAAGAAGAATATAAAAAAGGTGAAATCGTTTATGTTACTAAAGCTGATGTTTTAGGTACTCATGAAAGATTCCATATTCAATGTCCTGAATTATTTAATGATGTTGTTCCTGGTAATTATATTTTGATCAATGATGGTAAGATGCGTCTTACTGTATTGGAAAATGATGGTAATGAACTAAAATGCCGTATTGAAGTTAGTGGCCCTATAAGTACTAAAAAGGGATGCAATGTTCCTGGTGTTAAATTATCTATGCCTTTCATTTCTAAAAAGGATGAAGAAGACATTAGATTTGGTTGTCGTAATGATGTTGATTTTATTGCAGCTAGCTTTGTAAGAAGAGCTGCCGATGTTGATGCGATTCGTAAGATCTTATTTGAAGAAGGTAAACCTACTATTCAGATCATTGCCAAGATCGAAAATCAGGAAGGTTATGATAATCTAGATGCAATTCTTGATGCAGCTGATGGTGTAATGGTAGCTAGAGGTGACTTGGGTGTTGAAATTGAGCCTCAGTTAGTTCCTATTTATCAAAAACAGATCATTAAAGCAGCTAACAGAGTTGGAAAACCAGTTATTACTGCAACACATATGCTTGATAGTATGACTGCTAATCCAAGATGTACAAGAGCAGAAGCAAGTGATGTTGCTAATGCTGTATTAGATGGATCTGATGGCGTTATGTTAAGTGCTGAAAGTGCTAGTGGTGAATATCCGGTTGAAGCTTGTAAGATGATGTCAACAATTGCTCAGGCAGCTGAAAGCATTATTCCTTATCGTGAAAGATTGGATATTTCTAAAAGAAGTAGCAGAAGAACAGTACAGGATGCCATTGGTATTTCTGTATCAGATGCTACATTAACATTAGAAAATGTTGCTGCTATCGTAGCCTTTACTCAAGGTGGTACTACTGCTAGAAGAATTAGTAAATTTAGACCATGTGTACCTATTTTAGCTGTTACATTTACTAAAGATACTCAAAGAAAACTTGAGTCATATTGGGGTGTAACACCAATTCTATCTGATATTCAAAATGATTTGACTAATGATGATGAATTAGCAAGTACATTGGCTAAAGGATATGGTGTAAAACCTGGTCAGCTTATCATTTTGACTGCTGGTTATCCTACAGGTGAAGGTTCAGCAAATATGATGAAGATCATCGAAGTTAAGTAAGCTTAGGCTTACTTTTTTTTATGCTATAATTAATGAAAAGAGGGTAAATAAATGAACGATTTAGAATTAATTAAAGAATATGAGAATCAATTAAAAGCATATGATCTTGCATTAAGTACGATATATTTCGATCATCAGACAATTGCTCCTAAAGCTGGAATAGAATATCGTTTATCATGTCTGGATGTAATTGAAAAAACATATTATGATATCAAAACTGATGATAAGATATATGAAGCTTTGCAAAGATTAAGTAAACAAGAACTTAGTGAACTAGATAAAAGAAGAGTGAAATTGTTATTAAAGAGTTTTGATGATACTAAGAAAATACCATCTGATATCTATCTAGAATATCGACGCTTACAAAATGAAGCAGCATTAACATGGGAAAAAGCTAAAAATACTAATGATTATGCATTGTTTGAACCATATCTTTTAAAAATAATTGAAATGACTAAAACCCTTTGTCATTATCGTGATCCTAATGCTGATCCTTATGAATTACTATTAGATGATTATGAAGAAGGCATGACAATAGAAAAATATGATGAATTCTTTGATCTTATAAAACAAAAACTTATACCATTGATTCAAAAGATACAACAGAAGCAGATAATAGATGATTCTATTTTGCATGGATACTTTAGTGTAGATAAGCAACGTCAAGTAATGGAGATAATCAAGGAGTACCTAGGGTTTGATGCTTCTTGGGGTTATATGAGTGAATATATGCATCCATTTACTAATGCATTAAGTAATAATGATGTTAGAATAACGACTTTCTATCGTGAAAATGATTTGTGTGATAGCATATTTAGTGTAATTCATGAAATTGGTCATGCTACATATGAACATCAGATGGATATGGAAAATCAGGGGACAGTGCTGCATAGAGTCAGCTCTGGTTTACATGAATCACAATCTCGTTTATTTGAAAATTATCTGGGACGTAGTTATCATTTCTGGGATAAATTATTTATTAAACTAAAAGATATTTTTAAAGATGAATTGAAAGATATTGATCAAGATACTTTTGTTAAGGCTATCAATAAGAGTAATTGTTCTTTGATCAGAACTATGGCTGATGAGCTTACATATCCTATTCATATTCTGATCAGATATGAAATGGAAAAAGCTATATTCCACGATGAAATCAAACTTAATGATCTAAATAAAGTATGGAATAAATATTATGAAGATTATCTTCATGTTAAGCCTGATAGTGATACTAATGGTATATTACAGGATGTTCATTGGGCTGATGGTAGTTTTGGATACTTTCCTACTTATGCATTAGGAAGTGCTTATAGTGCACAGTTTATGGCTAAAATGAGAGAAGAATTAGATGTTGATGATTTATTATCTAAAGGTAGAATGGATATTATCAATA
Organism: Erysipelotrichaceae bacterium; assembly: GCA_022780745.1. GTDB lineage: Bacteria > Bacillota_I > Bacilli_A > Erysipelotrichales > Erysipelotrichaceae > JALEVB01. Next base: position 10,664 of record JALEVB010000056.1, on the reverse strand, counting down.
AATGGCTTAAAGACAATATTCATCAGTATCAGAATAATATTGCACCAAGAGAAATATTTTTAAAGACATGTAAAAAGGACTTTGATCCTAATTATTATATCGAGTATTTATGTGATAAATACACAAAGCTTTATGAGTTAGAAAATGTGGCTTAATGTCACATTTTCTTTTAGGTATGATATAATGAAGTAGATATTAAATTGAGGTAAAAGAATAATGAAAATTGGAATAATCTCTTTAGGATGTTGTAAAAACTTGGTTGATACTGAGAATCTATTGGGTTTATTAAAAGAAAATAATATAGATTTTACTACTTCTTATGATGATGCTGATGCAATCATCATTAATACTTGTGGATTTATTGAACAGGCTAAACAGGAAGCTATTGATACTATTTTGGAAATTGCTGATGTTAAAGCTAGAACTAACTGCAAGATCATTGTTATGGGATGTTTAGCCCAAAGATATAAAGATGAACTGATCAAGGAGATGCCAGAAGTTGATCGTTTCATTAAGATCGATGAATATAAAGATCTTGGTAATATCTTAAGTGAAGTCTTAAATGTTAAGATCAATAATACTTATGGTAAAAGTACGCGTATGTTATCTGATAAGCCATGGATGGCTTATCTAAAGATTGCGGATGGCTGTGATAATCGTTGTGCTTATTGTGCTATTCCTAATATTAGAGGACCTTATCGTTCATTTGAAATGGAAGGTTTGATCGAAGAAGCTAAAAGATTGGCTTTAAATGGGGTTAAAGAGTTAAATCTTATAGCTCAAGATACTACTAGATATGGTATAGATCTTTATCATGAAAGAAGCTTATATAAGTTATTATTGGCTTTAAATGATATTGAGGGATTGAGATGGATAAGAATTTTATATATGTATCCTGATGAAATTGATGATATCTTATTACATACAATGCAAAAGTGTGAAAAGGTTTTGCCTTATTTTGATATACCTAGTCAGCATGGAAATGATAGAATGCTTAAGATCATGAATAGAAGAGGTAGTGTCAAATTAATAAAAGAAAGAGTAGCTAAGATTCGTTCAATGTTTGATCCTTGTGTCTTAAGAACGACGATGATCGTTGGTTTTCCTAGTGAGACTAAAGAAGAATTTGAGGATTGCTTAGATTTTATTCGTGATATCAAATGGGATCGTTTAGGTGCGTTTACCTATTCCAAGGAAGAAGATACACCTTCATATGATATGATCGATGATGTTGATCCTCAAGAGAAAGATCGTCGTTTAAATGAGATGATGGAATTACAGACATCATTACAAAATGATATCAATGAGCATTTAGTTGGACAGACATTAGAAGTATTAGTTGAAAAATATGATGGTTTTACAAAGATGTATCATGCCAGAAGTATTTATAGTGCACCTGATGGTGTTGATGGAGAAGTATTGTTTAGATGTGACGAAGATATAAATTTAGGAGATTTTGTCTTTGTTAAAGTCAATAAAGTAAGAAAACATGATCTAATTGCCAGTTATGTAAGGAGGAATTGAGAATGAGTACATATATCGGTATTGATTTAGGTGGAACTAATGTTCGTGTTTCCAAAGTTGATGAAAAGGGTAATATTCTTCAAACAGTAAAGAGTAATAGTTATGGAGATCAAGGCCCTGAAGTTGTTATGCCTAATTTAAAGAATTTAATTAGACAGATCGATGACTATCAATTATGTGAAGGAATTGGTATGGGTGTACCTGGTCCTGTAGATACGATTAGAAAAGTTATGACTTTATCTAGTAATCTTCCAGGATTTACGGAATATCCAATTGCGAAAGAATTGGAAGATGAATTCAATATGCCAGTTTACGTTGATAATGATGCAAATGTTGCTGGTTTAGCAGAAGCACTAGTTGGAGCTGGTAAATTACAGCCAATCGTTTATTATGTAACGATTTCTACAGGTATTGGTGGGGCTTTAGTAGTAAATGGTCGAGTTGTTTCTGGTAAAAGCGGATATGCTGGTGAAGTAGGTAACTTAGTTGTAGATAAAAGACGTGAAAAAGTAAATCATTTGAATATTGGTGCTGTTGAATGTGAAGCTAGTGGTACAGCAATTGTTAGAAAGGCTCGTGCTATTTTTGGTGAAGATAAGATCAGACACGCAGGTGATTTATTTGAACTTGCTCAAAACAATAATGAAGAAGCAATCAAACTAGTTGATCAGATGACAACTGACCTTGCTTATATGTTCTCATATGTTGGTTTGATCTGTGATCCTTGTGTCTTTGTAATTGGTGGAGGAGTAATGAAATCTAAAGAATACTTCTTGCCACAAGTTGTTGAAAAATATAAAGCTTTAGTTCATCCTGGTATGCGTAATACGCCTTTTGTACAGGCTTTGCTTGATGAACCTGGTGTTATTGGTGCAGCTATGCTTCCTGTTAGTATGAAGGGATAATAATGGATAATAATTTATTAGCTAAATATGCTAAGTTAACTGTTTGTAAAGGTGCTAATGTTCAAAAGGGACAATATGTCGTTATTAAAGCTCCTTATTTTGCGGCAGAGTTTGCTAGAATGTGTGCTTTAGAAGCCTATAAAAGAGAAGCTAGCTATGTAGAATGTAATTTATTTGATGAACAATTGACAAGATTACACTATAAGTATGCTAGTGAAGATGAGTTAAAGAATTTACCGCAGTGGCAGTATGATAAAAGTAAATATGCTATTGATAAGGGATGCTGTTATATTTATATCACTAGTCCTATTCCTGATGTTTTTAATGATGTAGATGCTAAGCTTTTAGCTGATGTTAATCTAGCTGTTAATCAAAAGATGAAGCCATTGCAGTATTATACGACTAATAGTGTAGGACAATGGACGATAGTAGCTTATCCTAATGTTAAGTGGGCTAAGAAGTTATTTAGTGATCTTGATGAGGATGATGCTAATGAAAAGCTGTTAAAAGCCATTTTACAGGCGGTTAGAGTTGATGAAGAAAATGATCCTAATATTTTATGGGATAAACATGATAAAGATCTCTTGGATCATTGTCGTAAACTTAATGAATATAATTTTGAATCATTGCATTTTGTTAATGATTTGGGTACTGACTTATATGTAGGGCTTGTTAGAGATCATATCTGGGCTGGAGGTATGGAGATAACTACTGATGGACGTAAGATAAGTTTTAATCCGAATATGCCTACAGAAGAGGTTTTTACGATGCCTGATCGTAATAGGGTAAATGGTAAAGTAGTTGCAACTAAGCCATTGTGTCATAATGGTAAAGTTTTTAGTGATTTTTCATTTGTGTTTAAGGATGGGTTAATTGTTGACTTTGATGCTAAGACTGAAAAAGAGTATTTAAGACAGGTTTTAGATATGGATGAAGGCACAAGACATATTGGTGAAGTTGCTTTGATAAGTTATGATTCACCGATATCTAATCAGAATATTTTATACTATAATACATTATTTGATGAGAATGCTTCTTGTCATTTAGCATTAGGGGCTTGTTATCCTTCTAATATTAAAAATGGGGATCTTATGGATGATGAGCAGTTATTAGCTAATGGTGGTAATATTTCTATTAATCATATTGATTTTATGTTTGGTAGTAAAGATATGAATGTATATGGTAAAACATATAGTGGTGAAGAGATTCAGATTTTTAAGTGTGGTAATTTTTGTATTTAGTTAGGGGTTTTTATGTATCATATTGCTGATGTTAAAAAATATTTGAAGTGTCCGGTATTATTTTATCGCTCAATTAATAATCGAAATGAAGAGTATAAACCATATGTTCGTTTAGATGAAGCTTTAACTTTACTAGCTTGTAAAAAGCTTGGTTTAAGTGAATACTTTTTAGGACAAAAAAATGATGATAAGTCATTGGCTTTATGTGCTCTTAAGAATTATGAGTGGCTAGTCAAAGCAAGATTTGAATATCATAATTTAAGGATCAAGATTCCGTTTTTGCATAAAACTAATTATGGATATGATGTATATTTTGTCTATTGTGGTAATTATTGTAAAGATGATGATATGCAGTTTTATATTCAAAGTATCTGGGTTTTAAAGAATAATGGTATTTTTATCAATAATATTTATATTATGCATTTTAATGCTAATTACGTACGTCAGGATAGTTTAGATCCAAATGAGTTATTTATTATTTCTGATAGCTTCTATAATGATTCTAATATGCCTACTAAGAATATCAAGGATACTATTTATGCTAAAATGCGTGATTATAGCGATGTTATAGATGAAATGGAAGCTTTTGAAAAGAAAGCTGAAATTATTCCTTGTAGAACTAATAAGTGTACCAGAAGGTCTAAATGTTTATATTATGATGAATGTTTTGGTAAGGAAAAGGAATATGAAGATAATTCAATTATTACTTTAGTTACCAGTGCTCATAAATATGAGATGTTTAACAGGGGTATCAAGTACTTAAGGGATGCTGATATTAGCTTATTAGAAGGTACCAGACAGCAATATGCGCAGATAATGGCTGATATCAATGGTGGCGTTTTTGTTGATAAGCATGCTTTAAAAAGTTGGTTGAGTGAAGTTCATTATCCTATTTGTTTCTTGGATTTTGAATGGGAAACATATGCTATTCCACCATATAAAGCAATGAAACCTTATGATGTTTTGCCATTTGAATATTCAATTCATATTTTAAATGAAGATGGCACGATAGATCATCATGAATATATTGGAACAGGAGACTGTCGTAAGAAACTCATTGAGAATATGATCAATGATATTGGCAAAAAAGGAACGATAATTGCTTATAATGCTGTTGGTGCTGAAATGATCAGAATTCAGGAAATGATCAGACAGTTTCCAGAATATACCAGTCCCTTAATGCATATATATTATCGTATGGTCGATCTGCAGTTACCTTTTAGTATGGGTATGTATTATAATACGAAGATGCGTGGTACTTATTCTTTAAAAACTTTAATGTCGATACTTGATGAAAATGCTTATCGCAAACTTGATATTCATCAGGGAATGGAAGCTGTATTCAATTGGCGTAAAGTAGATAGGGCAGAAGTAAATAATCAGGAAGAGGTATTATTACATTTAAAACAGTATTGTGCTATGGATACTTATGCCATGGTCAAAGTTTATCAGGCTTTGAAGGAATTAGTTAAAGACTTTTAATCAAGATATAACCTTTCATATGAGCTATTATGAAAGGTTTTTATTTTACAAATAATTTAAAGTGTTATGCTTTTTCATCTAGATTTCATGTTATTTGTAAAAACTATAGTATAATATAATTAACAAGTGGAGGTATACTTATGAGATTTGAAATTGTTGGAAAAAATATTAGCGTAACTGAAGGAATGCGCACAAAAATCGAAGAAAAACTAAGTTTTCTAGACAAGTACATCTTAATTGATCCCAATGTAATTGCTAGAGTAGTTTGTCGAGTTTATCCTAATACTCAAAAAATTGAGGTGACTATTCCAACGAAAGTAGGAATTTTAAGGGCAGAAGTAGAACATGAAGATTTCTATGCTGCTATCGATCTTGCAATCGATAAATTAGAAGATCAGATCAGAAGACAAAAAACTAGACTTTCTAGAAGACATAAAGACTCTTTAGCAGAAAGCTTTATTGAAAAAGATGAAAAAGTATTAGAGGAAGAAGATATTGCAGTTAAGACTAAAACCATAACTCCTGAAAAGATGGATCTGGAAGAGGCTATCATGAGAATGGAAATGCTTGGTCATAGTTTCTTTATCTATGTTGATAATGAAGATGATGAAATTGCTGTTGTATATCGTCGTAATGATGGTAAATATGGCTTGATCGAAACAGAAAGGTAATAATTAAAGGCATTTAATAAATGCCTTTTTTAAAGGTTATGAAAAGAATTCTATTATTAAGTGATTTTTTGGGATATGGTAAAGTTGCATGTAATGCTATGATACCAATATTGAATTATAATGATATTGAAACATTATGTCTTCCAACAAGTCTAGTAAGTAATACTTTAAATTATGGGCAGTTTAATATTTATAATACTACCTCTTTTATTGAAGATAGTTTAAATACTTATAATAAACTAAATATTAAATATCAATGTTTATATTCAGGTTTTTTATTTGATAAAAAACAGTTTGATATTATTAAAGACATCAAGAAGCGTGATAGTGATCTATTATATGTTTTAGATCCGATAATGGCTGATGATCATAAATTATATAATGGGGTAGATGATGCAAAGGTAGATAATTATAAAGAGTTATTAAAACTTGCAGATATTATAATTCCTAATTATACGGAAAGCTTGTTATTATGTGGCTATCGTGCTAATGATGATGTTGGATATGATGTTATTGCTGATAAATTAAAATTGCTTGCTAAAAGCTTTGTTATTACTTCATATGTAGAAAATAATGAGCATTTTGTGATTGTTTATGATCATATTTTGGATAAGTTAGATAAGATAGCTTATGAGTATTTACCATATTCACTAGCTGGTACTGGTGATATATTTGCTAGTATATTAATTAGTAATTATTTAAATGGTTATGACCTATATACTTCTAGTATTAAAACTATAAGAAGTATTAATATTTTAATTAAAGCCAATATGCATCTAAAGCAAGGTAAACCGTTAGCTATAGAACAGTATTTAGATAAAATCTTTTAAAATTATGCTTATTATGCTAATATAAGTATACTGATCTAAGGTGATAAAATGTTAAATAAAATAGAATCTTCCAAACTAACTAAAGCTTTGTTTTTAGTTTATTTTTTACTATTAGTTTGGATAATTATTGGTAAACTGCATATGAATATTTTAGATATTCAGGATATAAATAATCGCAGTATTAATCTTATTCCATTTAAGGGATGTGCGATAGTCAATGGTAAAATATATAAATTAGAACTGATCATCAATATTTTATTATTTATACCTTTAGGCATATTTATGGAATTATTGTTTGCTAAAAAGTTTTATAAGAATATATTGTTCATACTATTTGTTAGTATTAGTTTTGAAATGATTCAGTATTTTTTGATGATTGGAGTATCAGATATAACTGATGTTATGATGAATTTATTAGGTGGAATGGTTGGTTTAGGTATTATTGAATCTTTTCAAATGATCTTTGATGAAAGAGTGCAGACAATATGTAATATTTGTGCTTTTGGTATGATTTGTATCTGTTTACCGTTTTTATTATTTATTAGCTTGATGATTTAGACTACATATGATGTAGTCTTTTTTTTACATGTTTTTAACATTGTCATAATTATTATTAAACAAAAAAATCATAAAGTAGATACGTATCAGGAAGATATAGATACGAAAGGGAAAAATTTATGAAAAAATTATTAAGTTTATTATTAAGTATGATGTTATTGGTTGCTTGTTCATCAACTACTACTTCTACAGATGAACCTGCTACTGAAACTGCTACTCCAGAAGCAGTTAGTGCAAAGATCAATGTTTATACTAGAGATTCTTCTAGTGGAACAAGAGAAGCTTTTGAAAAAGCAATTGGCTTATCTGAATTAACACAGGAAGCTATTGAAGTTAGTTCAAATGGTGATATGGCTGTTAAAGTTGGTGCTGATGAAAACGGTATTGGTTATGTTAGCTTAAGTACAGATTTTGAAGCTAATGGTATTAAACCTTTAAATTTTGAAGGTGTTACTCCAACTGAAGAAACAGTATTAGATGGTACATATGGTATGCAAAGACCATTTGCTTTCGTTACTAGAGATAGCTATGATACACCAGAAAAAGAAGCTTTAGTTTTAGCTTTCATTGATTATCTATGCAATTCTACAGAAGGTATGTTAACTGTTGAAGCTGCAGGTGGTGTTGTTGATTTATCTAAGAGTGTTGCTTGGAGTGAATTAGCTAAGAATCATCCAATCGTAAATGAAGATAACTCTGCTATTACTATTAGTACTTGTGGTTCTACTAGTGTTACTAAGACTTTACAGGCTGCATTAGAATCATTTGTTCCATTAGCTGGTAATTTCCAATTTACAATGAATCAAACTGGTTCAGGTGATGGTTATAAACGTGTATTAGGTGAAGAAAAAGATGGCGTTAATGGTGCTGATATCGGTTTTGCTTCTAGAAACTTCAATGAAGAAGAAGATGTTACAAATGCTTTATCAACTGGTGTATATTGCATTGATGCTGTAGTTGCAGTTGTTAATAAGAATAATGCTTTAACTGATATTACTGCTGATGCTTTAAATCAAATCTATAGTGGTACATTAACAGATTTTAGTTTGGTGAAATAATATGTATAACAAAGCTTTCGAAGATCGAAATAAGATTATAGATAAAATCTTTAAGTTCATCTTTATGGCTGGTGCTGTTATATCAAGTAGTTTCATTGTTATACTAGTTCTCTTCATATTTATGAAGGGAATTTCGCCATTTCTGCCAAACTATCAATATGGTCAGGTTAACTTATTAGATTTTATCTTTGGGATGACATATCGACAAGATAAGAAAATATATGGTGTTGGATTTATCGTTATTAATACGTTTATTAGCGGTTTTGCTAGCCTTTTATTATCATTTCCAATTAGTACCTTATGTGCTTTATTTATCGTTAAGATAGCTCCAAAAAGGGCTTCTGAGATCATGAAAAGTGTAGTTGAGTTATTAGCTAGTGTACCTAGTATCGTATATGGTGTATTTGGAAGTGGTATCATTGTTCATCTAGTTATGAAATTAGCTGCTATATTCAATATAACTACAGCAGGAGGAAGTAGCTTATTAGCTGTTATCCTGTTATTAGCTATTATGATATTTCCAACGATCACATCTATGGCTATTACTGCTATTCAAGCGGTAGATAAAGATTTAGAGAATGCTTCATTGGCACTTGGTGCAACAAAAACACAAACTAATTTTAAAGTTGTTTTAACCAGTGCAAAAAGTGGTATCTTTGCTGGTGCTATCTTAGGATTAGGTAGAGCTTTTGGTGAAGCAACTGCTGTTAGTATGGTAGCTGGTAATAAATTATATGGACCAACATTTAATTTATTTGATATTACAAGAACATTAACAAGTACAATGCTAGCTGGTCTTAAAGAAACCAGCGGATTAGATTATGATATAAGATTCTCTGTAGGTATTGTTTTACTTGTTGTTATCTTTGTAAGTAATTTTATCTTAAATAAAGTTAAAGATAAGGTTGGTAATATGTCATGAAAATAAAGGATAAAATATACAATGGTTTAACATACTTAAGTGCAATCATTGGCTGTTTAGTATTATTATCAATATTAGTTTATGTCTTTGGCAAAGGATTTAGTACTTTAAGTATAGATATGTTAAAAGATGATTACTGGTCTAAAAACTATTTAGTTCAAATCGAAGAAAATAATGAAGCAGGTAACTATAGTTATGATCAGGATCTTCCTTTTTCTAGCAAATGGGGTATAGCTTTTAGTGATGGGGTTACTTCTCAAAAAGAAAAAGTAATAACTGTAGAATATATTGATCCATCTTCTCCTTTAAATAGTCTATTAAATATGACTTCAGGTGCACAGTATTTGTCTAAAGTTGAATTACATCCTGGATCTATGATTGAAAAGATCGAATATGTTGATAGTAATGGTACTATCAAGCTTGCTGGTAAGATCATGAAGATGGATGCTCAAACTTTAGCTGATACATTAGATGATGCTCAAAGTATTAATAGTATTTATTTTAAGACTACTGGTGGAGGTATTAGAGGTTCTTTAATAGCTACTTTATATCTGATTCTTATATCTTTAGCATTAGCATTGCCTCTTGGAATTGCTGCAGCTATATATTTACAGGAATATGCTAAAAAGAATCTAATTAATAGATTGATTAGACAGGGTATTGAAACTTTAACAGGTGTACCAAGTATTGTTTATGGTTTAATGGGTGTTACAGTATTATTCCCAATTACAACTATCTTTGGTGCTACAGGTACAAGTATTCTACTTGGTGGTTTGACCATGGCTATTATCTTACTACCTACAATTATCAAAAGTGTAGAAGAAGCCTTGATCGTTGTGCCACAAAGCTTACAGGATGCTTCATTATCTTTAGGAGCTACTAAAGCTCAAACGATTTTAAAAGTTGTTTTACCATGTTGTATCAATGGTATTTTAACTGGTGTTTTACTAAGTATTGGTAGAGTAATAGGTGAAAGTGCAGCTTTGATCTATACAATGGGAACATTTATTAGTGATAATCCTACTATTAATGGTAGTGCTACAAGTTTATCACTAATGATATGGTCATTTATGTCTAGTGAACAGCCTAATTTTGAATTAGCTTGCGCTATAAGTATTATTATCTTAGCAATCGTATTAGTATTAAATATCATAGTAAAGATCATTGGTAAAAAATTAGATAGGAGTTATTAATAATGGATACATGTTTTAATGTTAAAAATCTGGATTTATATTACGGTGAAAAACATGCTTTAAAGAATTTAAATATCGATTTATATAAGAATAAAGTAACAGCATTTATAGGACCTAGCGGTTGTGGAAAATCTACTTTTTTAAGATGTTTGAATCGTATGAATGATTTAATTGAAGATTGTAAGATCACAGGTCTTATTACAAGTAATGGTATAGATATTTATGATCCTAAAACGGATGTTGTAAATCTTAGAACTAAGGTTGGAATGGTTTTCCAGAA
>JALEVB010000099.1 GCA_022780745.1 Erysipelotrichaceae bacterium | reverse complement strand
AATGTTCTAGTAATTAAGCAGAAAATAGCAACTGGAGCAAATTTATCGACAACATATGTTAAGAAGATAGTTATAATATTACTTATTTCTTTGCAAAGCTTTGGTAGTACTTCAATTTTTTCTTTGCTGGCATTGATTGCTAGACCAACGCATACAGCTAGAAAGACGATTGCTAGGACACCACCATTATTAGTAAATGCTGAAGCTACGTTGCTTGGAACAGCATTTAAGATGATCATTAATGGGTTAGAACCGCTTGCTCCTGTAGATGTAGCTAAGCCATCAAGATTAGTATTAAATAAACCTAGATTATAGCAAGTTACACCAACAATACCAGCGATACATAATGATACTGTAGTTGTGAATAAGAAGTTTAATAATGTCTTTCTAGAAATTCTGCCAAGTTTAGCAGCATCTGAAATGGTGATCATTGCAAGCGTTATACTTGTAAATACCATTGGTACAATAATTAATTGTAAAGCTCTAACAAATATTTGACCAATTAGATAGAATAAGCCAAGACTTGATTCAGAGCCACTTGCTGAAATATCTGCAAATAATAGATTATAGATCGTTTGCCATAATTCTGGATTACTTGTGGTTAGGTTTTCTCTTAACATGATAATGCCTACACCAGCAATTATTCCTAATACTAGAGCTATCATAATTCTTTTGGCTAAAGAATTAATAGAAGTTTTTCCTTTATTCATAACTATCCTCCCATAAAAAATACCTTCATAGATACTATGAAGGTATATTAAATATCTTATAAGAGTCTGATATCATTCCTTCATAGTATCTCGTACTATGTTAAAGGTTTTATTTCGACAAATATTATAGTTTTTGAATTAAATGATGTCAATCATTTTTATAAGTTTTCACCATTTGATTCAATTACCTGTTTATAATAATAGAAAGAATCTTTTTTAGAACGTTTATATGTTCCGTTTCCTTCATCATCTTTATCGACATAGATAAAGCCATAGCGTTTACGCATTTCTCCTGTTCCAGCTGAAACAAGGTCAATACATCCCCACCAGGTATAAGCTATTAAGTCTACGCCATTTTCAATGGCTTTTTTCATTTCAACAACATGACGTTTTAGATAGTCGATACGATATGGATCATGGATAGAACCATCTTCTTCAACTTTATCATAAGCACCTAGGCCATTTTCAACGACCATGACAGGGATTTCATAACGGTCATAGATCATTTCAAGATAATATCTTAAGCCCTTAGGATCAAGTGCCCAGCCCCAATCTGAGTATTCTAGATATGGATTCTTGGCACCAGCAGAGAAGTTACCACCTACTTTTTCACTTACTTCATGAGTAGTAACAACAGTTGACATATAATATGAGAAAGAATAAATTTTAACATTTTTAAACACAGTTTATACACTAATTTTTTATAATTAATGCAAGTATTTATATAATATAAACGTATTATTAATGAAAGGGGATAAGAAATGGATTAAGTAGTTTTGGAACAAACAATAAATAAATATGCTGATATGGTATATCGAATACTATTTTATCATTTAGGCAATAAGGCAGATAGTGATGATGCTTTTCAGGATGTATTTATTAAATTGTATAAATGTAATAAGGAATTTGAATCGGATGAACATTTAAAAGCCTATCTTATTAAAATGACAGCCAATATTGCCAATGATTATCATAGCAAGAATTTTTGGAGAAATAAGATCGAACTGCAGGATGTATATCAGGCAGTTAGTGATTGTGATGATGATAATTATGAAGTGATGGATGCGATATTACATTTGCCTAATAAATATAAGAATGTTATTTATATGTATTATTTTGAAGAATATAAAGCTAATGAAATAGCTGGTATCTTAAATATACCTGTTAATACCGTTTATTCTTTATTAAAAAGAGGAAAAGAAAAACTGAAAGGAGTACTGGATGAATCGCTATAAAGATACAATGAATAAGATCAGTGCAGATAAGAAGCTGATCGATAAGACATTACAAAGACTAGAGCAACCTAATAAAAGAAGATATTATGTACCTGTATTGGCCGTGTGTATGCTTATGATGGTTTTCTTTTTACCTATTAATAAGACACAGGCAGAGACTTATATTAGTTTAGATATTAATCCTAGTATTCAGATCGTTGTTGATAAAAATGATAAGGTAATAGATGTTGTAGCATATAATGAAGATGGAGAACAGTTATTATGTGATACTGATTATAGAGATCATAATTATCTTGATGTATGTAAAGACCTATTAACCAATAAACTAGGTCATTATACTGATAATGGATATCTGGTAGTAGCCATCAGCAATAAGCATCATAATAATGATGCTTACTTGCAAAGCTTACAAAATATTATGAATGAATACTATATAAGAGGTAATGTTACAGAATGTGATCCTGGTATTATTGATGATGCAACTAAGCATCATATGAGTATAGGTAAATATAATGAATCACAAATATTAATGGGATATGATGATACTATCACTATTGAAGATTGCCATAATATGTCAATACATGAAATTCATAATGAAATAGCTAAACATCATAGTGAAAGTAATAGTCATCATGGTAAGCATCATGAGTGAAAGACCAGCTAATGGTCTTTTTATTATGTGTTAATTTTTCTTGAGTATAAAATAAATTTCGCATGGTATTTCAAGGTATGTTAGCGTAAAATAATTCTTGATAGAATGGTGGTAAAACTATGAAATTAACAAAAAAAGATATGGAAGCTATAAAAAAAGAAGACAGTAATTATATCCTAGAAAAAGGTTCAAAATTTTACATGGATAAGGATTATGAAAATGCTGTAAGTTATTATCATCTTGCAGGTTCAATGGGTAATGATCAGGCATTATGTAATCTAGGATATTATTATTTAGATGGAAGATGCGTTGAAGTTAATTTAGATCTAGCAATTGCTTATTTTGAACTTGCTTCACATAGACATAATGTCGATGCCTGTTACAGACTAGGTGATATCTATAGCAGTAACAAGTGGAAAGTCAAAGACAATGAACTATCTATTCACTATTATCGCATGGCAGCTAACTATTTGATTGGTGATGACTGGAAAGATGACTTCAACATTGCCTATACTGATTCACTAACAGGATATCCAAATTTATGCTATGCACTAGCAAAAGAGATGATGCCAGGTGGACATATGAAAACAGACATTGAGGAAGCTTATCAGTTTCTTAAACATGCAAAAAAAGGATATATACTAGAAATAAGAAATGGTGTAGACTCCTATGATGATTCTTATAAAGATGTTTTAAAAAGACTAAATAACAAAATCTTTGATGATGTTAGAGAAGAAATCGACGGTATTTTCGATGATGAAGGTTCAAAGGGAGAATACACCGAAAAAAATGGAATTTGGTTTACATATAATTTTAAAAAATAATTTTTAGTGATCATATGCAATAGCAAAAGTGATTATTAATTATGAAAAGAACCCGTAAAGTTGGATAAACTTACGGGTTCTTTTCTTAGTTTGCGCGCCATGGGCACGCTCTAACGGGTGAAAGTCCCGAACACACCTAGGCAACGAGGAAGTGTATAGCCGAACAGCAAGGGTGTCCATCGTGAGGTGGAATCTGAAGGAAGCTGTAAGCAAACTTTTGGTCCGACGGACAGAAATCACATATAAGGCTCGGAAATA
>JALEVB010000117.1 GCA_022780745.1 Erysipelotrichaceae bacterium | reverse complement strand
GCTTAATAGCCTAACAGACCTGGCTGCAGCTTCCTACTTATAAATTGTCATTAGTTTATATTTAGAGTATTTATAATGAATAAGGTGATTTTGACGTCAATAAAATGATCCTGACAATCTAAATTGACAAATTTAGTCATGGTTAGCTTGCTTACATGTGACTATCTTATCAAACAGCAAGATAAACTGTAGAAGTTTGAATGTGGGGCAACTCTTGGACAGGGGTTCGACTCCCCTCATCTCCACCATTAATAAAAATACAAGTGTTAGATTATAATTTGACACTTTTTTAACGCTATTAATTAAAAAGCTCTGTTAAATCATTGCAAAAGGTGGTGATAATTATGGGATTATTCTCAAGCATGCTAGAGGATAGACAAACAAAGAAAACGAAAAAAAGCTTATGCAGATGGTCGTGCAGCTGTTAAAAATAATAATATGAAACTAGCTATAAAATACTTTGAAGAAGCTGCAAATGGTGGACACAAGGAAGCTACATTATCGCTTATTGTATATTATGAAGATCATGATATCGACAAGGCTTATTTCTGTATCAAAAAATATAAAGAAAAATATCATTATCCATTAAAAAATGATAAATACAAATATCTAACTATTACTTATGGTAAATTACATCATGATGCAGATACTATCTATCAAAATGCTAAATTACATGCACCATTTTTTGCATTATTCATTTAAAAAAATCAAAACCAACGATATGTATTTATCAAATTATGACAAAAATAAAAATATCATCATGATATATTAAATATAACTAAAGGAGATATCGATATGCCTACAGGAATAATAGTAGATGTACTAAGCGTAGCTCTTGGAGGAGCTATAGGCTTTTTAATTAAAGACAAATTAAGTGATCATTTAAAAACCAATCTAAATGTCATCTTTGGTATCTGTTCTATGGCAATGGCCATTACTTCGATCAATCTTATGCAATATATGCCAGCCGTAATCTTTGCCATTGTCATAGGAACAGCCATTGGACTAATCATTCATTTAGGAGAATTAGTAAACAAAGTAGCTATCATGATGCAAAAAATGATTACTAGACTCATACCTTCTTTAAATAATACAAGCCCTGAATTTACTAATCAGCTAGTTACTATCATTGTATTATTCTGTGCCAGTGGCACAGGTATCTATGGATCATTAGTACTAGGAATGTCAAATGATAGCTCTATCCTATTATCAAAGGCTATTCTTGATTTCTTTACAGCGATGATCTTTGCATGTAATTTAGGTTTGGTAGTATCATGTATCGCTATACCTCAATTTATTATCATGTTTATTTTATTCTTGCTAGCAGGCTTTATCTTACCATACTGTACTGACTATATGATTAATGATTTTAAAGCCTGCGGAGGCATATTAATGCTCGCAACTGGCTTTAGAATATGTAAGATCAAAGACTTCCCAATTGCAGATATGCTAGTTGCCATGATCATTGTAATGCCAATCAGCTATTTCTGGGCTACTTATATCGCAACATTATTCTAATCACATAATTTTACATATATATTACATATTTCAAAGAAAACAAATTGTTAAGATAATAATGCAAGCAAATCTTGCATAAATATCCTTTCCCTATAACAAGAAAAAAGACCATTTGGTCTTTTTTCTTATTTCTCTATATTTTGAATAATATTGACATCAGCTTCATAATACTCAACTTTGATCTTATCATCAGTAGTTAAGAAAGCTACAATATTCTCATTTGCATCATTCATTACAACTTTATATTTCTCATTAGTATTTGTTGTAATATAAGCCTTGGTTTGACCATCTAAAACAAAATAATCAACCTTAGCAATAGTGATCGTCTTAGTCTTAAGCTGATCTAAATTAATACTATTAGAACCAATCGCATTAACAAATTTCTTCTTTAATGCTGGCAATCCTTCTTCAGCACTAACAGTAACAACCTTCTGATAATCTGTTGCATCGATCATGGCATACATTTTGATCAAACCAGCATTATCCTTCAAAGCTACTAAATATACTGGACGTCCACCAACATTAACTAATAATGGGAAGGTAGAATAATAACCATAGTTCTTAACTTCACCTTCAGCAGAATTCATAGCTGAAAATTCATCAGCACCAGCACTATTGATCCTCAAAGCTTCATGAGTTCTTAGATTTGCCAATACAAAACCCAGATTAGCAGAATCACTGCTAACACTGGTAATACCAGAATAGATCCAAATATCACCATCTTTTTCTAAATAGTTATAACCTTCAGAAGTTTGAACAACATTCTTTTGTCCAAAGATCGAATTTAAGAAACCATCCTTTAAACTGCCATAGTTATTGATTTCCTGTGTAATCAAACTTTCAGGATATACTCTATCGATCCACTTTGGAGCATCCAGAATATTATCATATTTTGTAGAATCACCAGTAATTGGATCAAATAAGACAACACCCTTAACACTCTTCTTATTACCCATAGCTTTATAAGTATAAGTAGTACATACATACCATGGATGACCATCTTCATCGATTTCAAATGAAGGAGAACCAAAAATCTCAGTAGGATATTGTAATTGTAACTTACGATTTAGATTTTCATTCAACATAGCACTAGGTACATATTTCATACCATCTAAACCTAGATCCTTTAATTTAACAAGTGAAGCTTCACCAGTAGTAGAATTAACAAGGATATAAGCAGGAATACCTTCACTACGATTAGTTAAATATTTATAGAAATCAGCATACTCTAAAGGAGTAACACGATAAACACTATCTTTATAAGAAATCTGTGTATAATCATTACTAACCTCAAACTGTGATACTAATTCTGGCATCTGACCCATTACCCTATCACCCAAAGCTTCAGTTGAATAACGATCAATAATAGGTGTCTTATTAAAATCTACTTCACTTATCGTATCAAAATTAGTTTCCACGATCTGAATTCTTGAAGCATATTCTTTCGCATTAAATAATGGTGAACTAAAGACATTCAATACAATAACTAGAATAACTAAAGCAAATAGAATAAAGAAATAACTCTTAAGTATCTTGCTATAAGTCTTACTAGCAATAACACGATCAACAAATGCAATACTGCAAACAACAAACACCAATATCGTTAAGATAAAAATATTAGTAACAAATACCGGTGAATGCCAATTCAATACCGGATATAAGAAATACCACGCTCCTAATGCCACAATAATACTAATAATTAAACAAATGATAAAATGCTTAGTTTTTTTAGTATTAGACTGTTTAAAATTAGGATTAAAATTATAACCATTAAAGTTTCCATTAAAACTTGCTTTAAACATATTAATAACCTTCTTTCGTTACAATTTTAACATATTATCTATCCTATAAATATTAATTATTTTTAAAGAATACACAAAACAGACAGAATATAAAAAAACTACAAGCAAATACTTGTAGTTAATCAACATATTCAGGATAATTCTCAGCTATGCTATCATAGATCTCTCTATCATACACTTTGAAATTATGTTTCTTAACATAATAACCAAAAGCATTATTTTGAACATCTTCGGTAGCAGCTAACTGTTCAACAACCTCATCCTTAAAATTATTAGCATCACTTTCAGTAACACTAATGATATAACAATAACCATCAACACTAGCAATCAAAGCATAATCAGAAGTAGTAGCACTATTAATAGCAGCTAAAACATCTGAAGAAAAACTGCTGTCATTAGTAACGATCTGTTCTGTAGCACTAGTACTAGCTTCAAAATCCGTAGCAACTGTTGCAACATCTTCACCATTATCTAATGCTGTTTTAGCATCATTAGCCTTAGTAGCATCTTCAAACTTTAATACGATCGCCTTTTTAGGATTTTGTTCCTTAACAATTCTATCCCAGTTCTCTTCTATATATTTCTTATATAGTTCATCAGCCTGTAAAGAAGGAATAACACCTCTAGTTTTATAATCCTCTACATCTTTATAGCCATAACTTCCTAATAAAGTAACAAAATTGTCACCATATAAAGCCTGCAAACCATCAACAGTATCACTAGCTTCCTTTTCCATATCCTCAGTAATTTCAACTTCAGCATCTAAAACAGCCTGATTAACTTTATTAATAACTTCATATGTACCTCTTTGACTAACCAAAGAAGAATAAACATCACCTTTAGTAATATTTACATTACCAACACTGAAAATAGCTTCATTAGCATCACTAATTTTAGCATGACCATCACTACAAGCAACAAGAACAAATAATGACATGATCAATAATAATAATTTCTTCATACTTTATTCATTCCCTTCTAGCATCATATATTCCTTTAATGCACTCTCAAGTTCACTATTACCCTTAAAATCTAAACCTAATTCTTCAGCCTTAGCCCAGATAGCCTTAGTCTTAAATGAAATATCAGAATTTAAAATGTTAGCAATAAAATCATCAGCAGCACTTAACTTATCATAACCAGTAGCATCACATTTGATAATATGATAACCATATTGTGTTTTAACCCAGTCACTAACTTCATTTTCCTTTAAAGCAATAGCAGCATCCAAGAATTCAGTAACAAAACTAGTATTCTTATCCATAAATCCTAAGCTTCCACCATTGGCAGCACTACCATCATCAGAATACTCTTTAGCAACTTCTGCAAAATCTTTGCCAGAAGCTAAATCATCCTCAACAGCCTTAACTTTTGCTAATTCTTCATCTGTAGGATTTTCACTATCTTCCATCTTTACTAAAATATGACTAACTTCTCTAGGAGAATATTCTTTTTCATATTCAGCATATACATCAGGATTATTATCTAAATATTCCTTAACAACCTCTTCAGCTTTTAACTGCTGGATCAAATAAGTAGTAAGATCATCAATTGAACTATATCCAACAGACTTTAAAGCACTCTCGATATAATCTTTATAATCAGCACCATAATTACTTTGATAATTACTAATAATTGCACTAGCATTGGCATCAGCAATTTCTTCCATATCAGCACTAGTTTCAACAGCCTGACTCAAAACTGCCTGTTCAAATTTTACATAAATACTGCCAATACCATATGAATCATATAGTGAATCATAGATATCATCAGCAGATGTGTAATTACCATCTATACTAAAGATCACATCTTTTCCATTTATACTTTTTCCTGGTACAACATCCTTACATGTATCATAAGTAAAATACCCTATCATACCTATTAATAAACAAGCAATTACTGTAAGAACACCATACTTTTTCATAAATTCTTTCACAGTATTTTCCTCCTATGACATACTTCATTATTTTATAATAATTTTAAGTCATAATCAAATGATATATCTGAATTATTGCTGAAATAATCTTATTTTGACAATATAGCCAAGATGTTTATGACATCATTTGAAATCAGTAATAAATTTAAATATAATAAATAATGAAAGAAGGTAAATACATATGTGTATATTCTGCAAAATCGTAAATGGTGAAATACCAAGTTATAAAGTATATGAAGATGATGATATTCTAGCCTTTTTAGATATCTCACAGGTAACTAAAGGACATACGATCGTTATCCCTAAAAAACATGTTACCAATATCCTAGATACTGATAAAGAAACCTATTTAAAAGTAGTAGATAAAGTCTATGACCTAGCAAATAAAATTGCTAAAAACTTGAATGCTAGTGGAGTTAATATCTTACATAATGCTAATGAGGTAGCAGGTCAAAGTGTCAACCATCTGCACTTCCATATCATTCCTCGCTATAGCAAAGATGATAGTATCAAGATCTCATTTGAAGATAGTGAAAAACAGGATATGGATCAGGTATTAAAACAAATCAAAGGTGAATAGTATGCTAAAAGATGAAATCTTGCAAGCTGCCAAGGATTTAAATGATGAATTAGTACAAATCAGAAGAACTCTTCATCAAAATCCTGAAACATCTTTTGATTTACCTAAGACATTAAAACTAGTAAAAGAAAAACTAATCAGCTATGGCTATGATCCAAAACCCTGTGGTAAAGCAGGCTTAACCTGTACCATTGGCAATAAAGGAAAAGTATTCTTGCTTCGTGCTGACATGGACGCTTTAAATATCATTGAAGACAATGATCTATCTTATAAATCATGCAACAACAAGATGCATGCCTGTGGTCATGATATACATACCACCATGTTATTAGGTGCAGCAAAAATATTAAAAAAATATGAAAATCAATTAAATGGAACAATAAAATTCATGTTCCAGCCTTCAGAAGAAACCTTTGAAGGATCAAAAGACATGATCGAAGATCATATTCTTGAGAATCCTAAAGTAGATGGTGCCATGATGATGCATGTAATGACCAATGCACCATTACCTACCGGTTCCGTATTTATTATGGATAAAGGAGTATCAGCTCCAGCAGCTGACTATTTTACCATCGAAGTATATGGAAAAGCATGTCATGGATCAAGTCCATGGCTAGGCATTGACCCTATGATTGCTAGTGCTAATATCATCTTAGCACTACAAGAAATCACTACTAGAGAAATAAGCAGCAGCGATCCATCGGTATTTACAATAGGAACCATCGAAAGCAATAATAAAGCTGCCAATGCTATCAGTGATATGGTAACACTCAAAGGAACGATCAGAACCTTTGATGAAAAAATAAGAGCTTATATCAAAGAAAGAATTGAACAAATTGCTAAATCAATTGCTGTAGCCTATCGCTGTAATGCTGATGTCTATTATCCAAGTGGTGCTCCTACGTTATTAAATGATGAAGATCTATCATTAAAACTAGAAAAATATATGATCGAACTATTAGGAGAAAATAAAGCTATCCCAATGCGTAAAATGAAACAATCAGGTGGTGTAGGCGGTTCAGAAGACTTTGCATATGTCTCACAAAAAGTACCATCTATCATGCTGGCAATATGTGCTGGAATGGCAAGTGATGGTCATCAATATCCTGTTCATAATCCAAAAGCAACCTTTGATGAAGATGTATTATGGCAAGGAGCAGCAATCTTTAGCTATGCTGCAATCAATTATCTAAATGATGCCAATTAAAAAGACGATACACCCATCGTCTTTTTACTTTGCCATATATTTTTCAATATCTTCGATTGATTTGATTATATCTTTAGACAACACTTCGCAGCCATCTTCCGTAATCAAAATATCATCTTCAATACGAATACCAATCTTTTCATCTTCAAGATATAAACCAGGTTCAACTGTGTATACATTACCAGCAACAACCTTATAATCACTTAAGCTAACATCATGGGTTTCTAAGCCAAGCATATGACTAACCCCATGCCAGTAATAATCACTAACCTGTTTACCATTTTCTAATAAACCAATTGCTCCTAATTCTTTTTCATAAAAAGCAATTAATTTATTATTTAATTCTCTTAAAGTAACACCAGGCTTACTTAAAGAAATAATATATTCATTCGCTCTTAAAACAATATCATAGATAACTTTTTGACGCTCACTAAATTTGCCATTAACTGGAAAACATCTGGTAATATCAGCATTTAGATATTCATAACTGGCACCAAGATCACACAAAACTAAAGCATCATCTTCAACCAGCTGATTATTATAACCATAATGAAGGATCGTCGCATTCTTGTCACCAGCTACGATACTAGGAAAACTATGCTGGCAATTATGACATTTTAATACAAAATCAAAATGAGCCTCTAATTCATTTTCACTAATACCATTATGACTATGATCCATCATATTCTTAATAGCCTTATCAGTAACAGCTATTGCTTTTCTTAACTTAGCAATCTCTTCATCCGTTTTAACAAGTCTTAGACCCGTACAAGCTGAAGCAACATTTTTCACCATAATATTAGGATATAAGTTTCTAATCTTATTCGCAAAACTAATACCATCAGTAATATGATCAAAAGTTTGCTTAGACAAATCAACATACAAACTGATCTGTTCACAATGATCAAAGCGTCTGCCAACTAACTGATTGATATAACTATCAACATCCTCAAAACCAATAATAGTATCAATACCACTAATATCACTAGCCTCTTGTGGTCTTAGTCTACCACCAACCCATTTAGCCATCATTTCATCATAAGCCTCAATAGCCAAGACATAACTAGCCTCATTATTGATCTTATAACCAATAAAAACCATATTCTCACGATCTAAATTAGTAAAATAATAGAAATTACGATCAACGCTAAAAGGAAGCCTTTCATCGCCTACACCAAACTTACTAGATCCACTAAATAAGACAACAATACTATTATCATCAATAGTATCCATCAGTTTACTTCTTTTAAATTCTAAATCCATAATTACCCCCTATTGGCATATCCATTTTTATCAACAGTATTAATTAACTGTTTATTATCAGCATAATTATTTAAATTATCGATAACAATATCAATTACTCTATCTAAAGTACTACTCAAATTATAACCACCACTAATATGAGGAGTAATCAATACTCTATCATAATTCCATAATTTATTATTCATTGGTAATGGTTCAGGATCAACAACATCCAGATAAACACCTCTAAAATAACCTTCATCCAAACATCTAATAAGATCATTGGTATTAATGATCTTACCTCTACCAACATTGATCAAAACACTATCCTTTTTCATCTTTGATAAAAGATCATGATCAAATAATCCAAAAGTCTCATCCGTACCAGGTAAACTAATGGCAACCACATCAAAATCCCCAATAATATCAGCTAATTTATCTAAAGTATATATCTCTTGCACATAATCATATTTAACATTAATACTTCTTTTGATTCCATATACCTTAGCATGCATAGCATTAGCTTTTTTCGCAAAAGCTTTACCTATATCACCTAAACCAACAACCAGGATCTTTAATTCGTTCATACCGATATGCTTACCTAAATTATTCCATAAATGATATTTTTGTTTAGTCAAATACTGA
>JALEVB010000091.1 GCA_022780745.1 Erysipelotrichaceae bacterium | reverse complement strand
GAGAGTGTAATATAAACCGTGTAAGTTGAGAGCGTACGGCTCGACTTCACGGTTTTTATTATTTTCTATGTTATGATAAAGGAGAAAAAAGGAAATGAACGAAATGGCAAGAAAGAAAAGAGACCCTAAGACTGTGGCACTTGCCCAGGCTATTGTTGATGCTTATAATCCAAAGACAGTACAAGACATGGATGATGCTCTCAAAGATATCTTTGGACCTATGTTTGAAGCTATACTTAAAGGTGAGATGGATAATCATCTTGGTTATGATTCCAATGATAAAGGTCCAAAAAAGGATTCTAACAGAAGAAATGGTTATGGATCTAAAACACTAAAGACGTCAAAAGGTGAAGTTGAAATTGATGTACCAAGAGATAGAGATGGTACATTTGAACCAATTGTAGTTCCTAAGCGAAAAAAAGATGTATCTGAGATCGAAAATAAGGTATTGGCTATGTATGCACGAGGCATGTCACAAAGAGATATCTCATCAACTATTGAAGATATCTATGGATTCAAGGTATCTCACGAAATGATATCAGATATCACAGATTCCATACTTGATGAATTAAATGATTGGCGTAATCGCCCACTTAAAAAGTGCTATGCATTTGTATTTGTAGATTGTCTTTATGTGACTTTACGACATGATTATGAAGTAAAGGAATGTGCTATATATGTTATTTTAGGATATGACTTGCAAGGAAGGAAAGAAATATTGGGTATCTGGCTAAGCGAATCTGAAAGTAAGAACTATTGGATGCAGATTTTTGATGAGATCAAGGCAAGAGGTGTAGAAGATATCTTCTTCATATCAATGGACGGAGTATCAGGTCTTGAAGCAGGTGCAAAATCTATATTCCCTAATGTGATCGTTCAGAGATGTATAGTTCATCTTATTAGAAATTCAATCAAATATGTACCTACAAAAGATTATAAGAAGTTTACGCAATCACTAAAGAAAGTATACAGTGCAGCAAATCTAAAGGCAGCTCAGGTGGCATTTGATTCCTTCTGTAAGGAATGGGAACAATATCCTGGAGCAGTTGACGTATGGAAGAAAAACTTTGCGCATGTTGAACAGCTTTATGATTATGGAAGTGCAGTAAGAAAAGTCATGTACACAACCAACGCTATTGAAGCAATCAATTCAAGTTTTAGAAAAGTTACTAAAAAAGGAGCATTTCCAAACGAAAACGCCTTATTCAAATTATTGTATCTACGAACTAAAGAATTAGAAGAAAAATGGGCTATTGGACATTTAAGTAATTGGGCCATGGTGCTAAACCAATTGATGGTAAATGAGAAGTTTGCAAAACGAATAGAAAAATATATCAGTCTTTGATTTCAAAGGTCATAAATTATAATATGCCATCTAAAAATGGCAAGGATGAAACATGCGCTACGCGTCCTTGCCATTTTGTCGATGACATATTCTGTTGGGCCCTAACCTTAGAAATCAACCACCTTGAAATCATAGATTTTATAGCTGTCAAGAAATTGTTATAAATTACTTACACAGTTTCCTTGACAAACCCGTGTCGATCGACACCATGTTTTATTATAATTCATTTGCAGTTTTATATGCTGTTCTAATAGCATTAGCAATATCAGCTGTACGCTCACCAGAACAATCACCAACATAATGAATTGGTTTTTCAATACCTGATTCATCAAAAGTATTCTTCTTAGAGCCAACTGCCATTACCACATAATCAGCCTTTATAGTAATTACTTCATCATTTTGCTTAGCAACTACTCCTTCATCATTAATAGCATTCACTGTTGTATTAACATATTCTTTAACATCATGCTGTTTAAAATCAGCTTTGATAATTGGAAGAATAGTAGCAGATTCTCCATTAGCAATCTTATCCGTCATTTCAATGATGCTAACATGACATCCCTTATTTGCTAAAAATTCAGCAGTTTCTGTACCAACTAATCCACCACCAATAACAGCAACCTCACCATTAACTTCAACTTTATTAACTAATACATCCCAACTATTAACAACATTAGCACGATCAGCACCTTCAATTGGTAAACTAATATTATGAGCACCTATTGCTACGATTATTTCATCAAACTGATTTAATGTTGCAACATCTGCTACAGTATTTAACTTAATAGTAACATTTAATGATGGTAATACTTTTTCATAATATGCGATACCACGCATAATTTCAGATTTTCTAGGTGGCATACCAGCTAAGATGACCTGTCCGCCTAAGGCATTATCCTTTTCAAATACTGTAACTTCATGTCCTCTTACCGCAGCAACTCTTGCAGCTTCAAGTCCAGCAATACCACCACCAACAACAGCGACCTTTTTCTTTGTTATTAATGGTTTAATATAGATCGTTTCTTCATCTCCATTTTCAGCATTTAATACACATGAAATATAACGGCGAGAACTAATTGCATCAACACATCCCTTATTACAATTCAAACATTCTCTAATTGGTGTATTAGTAGCAACCTTATTGGCAATATCAGGATCAGTTAATAAACTACGTCCATATGCAACGATATCAGCTTTTCCTTCTTCAAGGATCTTTTCACCATTTTCTACGCTAATAACTCTACCAACTGTGGCTACTGGAATATTAACTACAGCTTTAACTCTTTCACAAACCCCTAAAGTCCAGTTATAATCAATGGTACCCATTGGTGGAATAGTATCACCCATATTACCTGTATGATTAGCTTGTGCCACCTGAATCATATCAACACCAGCTTTTTCTAAAGCTTTAGCAAATTCAATAGCTTCATCAGGTTCTAAACCACCTTTACCACGAGCTGAACCATCAGGATTTGTCATAATGATTGGTAATTTATACTCGATCATTAGATCTGGAGCACTCTTTTTGATAATATCAACAACTTCTAAAGCATAACGAATACGATTTTCAAAAGTTCCTCCATAATTATCAGTACGATGATTTAATACCTTAGAACACAAAGATCCAAGCAATCTATCACCATGCACTTCAATAGCATCAATATTAGCTTTACTAGCACGAATAGCACTATCGGCAATTGCCTTTTTGATCTGACCTAATTGTTCAACCGTAGCCTCACTAACAAAATGAAGCATATCATGATGAAGTTTAGCATAAGCACGATCTGCTATTTCCTTTGATTCTTTCATCTTAGCTGCAAATGTAGCCATATCATTAGCTTCTTTAGCCTTTTGACCTGCCATTGCAGCCATTCTGCTTTCCATGATCAATTTTCCAACCCCTGGAACATCATATTCAGGATGGAATAACTGTAAAGCAACTTTACAATCGTATTCATGTAAAGCAGCTGCCAATCTTTCAAATGTAGGGATCTGACGATCATCACATAACTTAGGTGTAGGACTTGCTGTATTAACCGGAGCAACATCACCTATTACAACATAGGCAACTCCTCCTTTTGCCAATCTTTTGTAGAAGCCTAAAGAACGATCTCCGATAGATCCATCTCTTTCTTCATAGCCGGTAGTTAATGGTGGAAACATGATGCGGTTTTTTAAAGTAAGATTCCCTACTTTAATTGGTTCTAATAGTTTTGACATATTCTGCCTCCTTCTTAAGTGTTAGCTCCTATTACATAAGCGGAGCTATAGCTTTAAGCAACATACCCATAGCTTTCATTGACAATTTTTCCTTTTTAATATCATCATAAGTCACTCTATGACACTTCTCTAAAGTCAAATGATAGTCCTCAATGATATTACTTATGCAACTAACATCATACAAAAATGTTCCACATTCAAAATGATGGTATAAGCTACGATAATCAAGATTTATCGTACCAACTACAGCCTTAATATTATCACTTACAAATATTTTAGCATGAACAAACCCTGGTGTGTATTCATAAATCTTAACATTTGCATCCAATAATGCTTTATAATGCGTTTTAGCTAAAGCATAAGGCGCAATTTTATCAGGAATACCTGGTAAAATGATCCTTACATCTACCCCTCTTTTACTAGCGAATTTTAACGCATTCTCCATTTCATCATCCAAGATAAGATATGGAGACATAATATAAACATAATCATTAGCACTATTTAAAATATCAATATAAACATTCTGCCCAACCTTTTCATTATCTAATGGATAATCACCAAAAGGCATTACAAAACCACAAGAGGGACATTGATACTGTGATAGAAGATATTTATCAAACTCCATAGTCTTCTCATTAACATTCCACATCTGTAAAAACATCAAAGTAAAACTTCTTACTGCAGAACCTTCTAACATGATAGCCGTATCCTTCCAATGACCATGTTTTTGTTTAACATTGATATATTCATCAGCCAGATTAACTCCACCATTAAAAGCATATTTATTATCAATCACTAATATCTTACGATGATCACGATAGTTATAATAAGTAGAAACAAATGGTGTTAAAGGAGCAAACATCTTACACTTAATGCCTAACTTTTCTAGTCTTGATGGATAATTATGTGGCAACGTTGATAGCTCGCAAGTACCATCATACATTACTCTAACCTCTACTCCTTCTTTAACTTTTTGCGCTAGAATATTAAGTATACTACCCCACATTTTACCTTCTTCAATGATAAAATATTCCAAAAAGATAAACTCTTTAGCTTCCTTTAACTTAGCTAACAGCATTTCTAACTTATTTTCCCCTAAAGGAAAATAAGTAACATCAGTATTATCAAACACTGGATAACATCCAGTAGTATTAACATAATGCACTAATGAAGCAATATTTTTATCTTTCTTCTTTAGTTTATCTAAGACTTTATCATCTTGTCTTAGCTTTAAAGAAGTCATATCTAAAATATCTGATAAACGCTTTTTAATTGTCTTATAACCTAATTCTGATATTGTATAAAAATATAATAAACTGCCAAATATCGGTGAGATCATAATCAAAACAAGCCATGTGATCTTAGCACTTGAATTCATATTACTATTGATCAGATATATGACCATTATTACAATAAAAACAATACTTGTACCAAATACATGCGGAATAAACTGAGCAAACCACTCAAAAATAGAAAATAATACTAATACATGAATAACAAATAATATAATAATTATCAGCATTCGACTAAAAATAATACTCTTAATGCCCTTTTCACCTTTTTTAAGCAAATTTAATACATTATCATCCATAATTTCAACTCCATATCACATTATAAATATAATAATAGTTTATCATGGCTATGCTATTTTTATTAAAAATATATTAAAAAGTTTGAAGCATATACTTCAAACCTCAATAATTTATCTTTTAGGACAATATAAAAGGATCGTCAAACTATCATTTATGACAGTTTGATGATCCATTACTTATTATCATCTAACCATTGCTCTTTAGTTATGCAGCTAATATGTTCTGTTCTTAATAATCCCGCTATAGCACAAGGAACATTCTCTTGCGTATGATGATAGCGAAAGCCACATTTGATTTGAACACGTTTTGATTTTTCATTCCCATCAAAATATCCACACCATATTTTCTCAAGCTTTAGCTCTTCAAATCCATATTCGATAAGTTTTTTAACAGCCTCAGGTATCAATCCCTGTCCCCAATAAGGAACCCCTATCCAATATCCAATTTCACCCTCTGTATCTGGAAGTCCTATATTACTTCTCTCACCAATCATTAAGGCAATACTACCAACTGGAAGATCAGTAGTTTTAAGTACTACAGCGTATGTTTGAGGTGCAGAAAGAACTGTTCCAATAATATCTCTACTATTTTCAACACTAGTATGTACTGGCCAACCCGCAATTGGTCCAACCTGTGGATCTTTTGCATATTTATATAATTCTTCAGCATCGCATTGCTGCCATGGGCGTAAAATAAGTCTTTTTGTTTCTAATATCATGTTTATCCTTTCTTAGCCATTATTACCAATGTCTCAACATGACATGTTTGAGCAAACATATCATATGGCTTGATCTTAATAATTTTATAAGCAGTTTTTAGTTCATTAAGATTTTTTGCTAATGTACTAGGATTACAAGAAACATAAATAATATGCTCTGGCTTATTTGCTAATATAGCCTTGATCATCTTATCATTTAAACCGGTACGTGGTGGATCTACTAACAAATAATCGATCTTTTCTTTGATCTTAGCTAAACTATTGGCAGCATCATCACAAATAAATTTAATATTATCTATATTATTAGCTTTAGCATTATCTTTAGCATTAATAATTGCATTATTAACATTTTCAATACCTATGATCTTTTTACATTTCTTACTAGCTAATAAGCTCATAGCTCCTATACCACAATATGCTTCAACCATTAAATTACAATCTTCGATACAGTCAACTACATCATTATACAATTTACAAGCCTGATGATAATTAAGCTGGAAGAATGAATTAGGATACAAACTTAAACTAATATCATTAACTTTCAATTTCAATGTCTTTTCTTTAGCTAAATGCTTAAAATTATTAGACATGATATCAACATTATTTTTGCTAAGATTAATATTCTGATAAATAGATACTATCTCATCGATTTTAAGCAGATCATCAATAATATGCTGATCAATATCATTCTTACCA
>JALEVB010000100.1 GCA_022780745.1 Erysipelotrichaceae bacterium | reverse complement strand
GTTGCTAAATATCATGTTAATCTATTTCCAATCGATTCGGAACATAGTGCTATTGCCCAGTGTTTACAAGGTAATGATCATAAAACGATCAAGAATCTGATCATTACAGCTAGCGGTGGTACTTTTAGAGATAAAACAAGAGATGAGATCGTTGATGTTACTTTAGAAGATACTTTAAAACATCCGAACTGGTCTATGGGTGCTAAGATAACGATCGATAGTGCGACAATGATGAATAAGGGTTTGGAAGTTATTGAAGCTCATTATCTATTTGATATTGATTATGATCATATCAAGGTATTATTGCATAAAGAGAGTATAGTTCATTCGATGGTTGAATATATTGATAATTCGATCATGGCACAGCTTGGTAATGCTGATATGCGATTACCTATTCAGTATGCATTAGATTATCCTCATCGTTTAGTGATGAATAATGAACCATTGGATCTTACTAAAGTGGCTACTCTTCATTTTGAAAAGATGGATATGGCAAGATTTCCATTATTAGCGCTTGCTTATGAGGTTGGTAAAAAGGGTGGCAATTTGCCTTGTATTATGAATAGTGCCAATGAGGAAGCCAATTTTGCTTTTCAAAAGGGTTTGATCAAGTTTCTGGAAATTGAAGATCTGGTGTTTGCAGCTGTTAAAAATGCTAAATATCAAAGAATAGAGACTATTGATGATATTATGATCAATGATCAATGGGCAAGAGATTTTGTTAAGAATAAAATTGAGGTGAAAAATAAATGACAATAATCTATTTTATATTATTGTTATCAGTTATTGTTGTTGTTCATGAGTTTGGACATTTTATCGTAGCTAAATTGTTTAATGTATATTGTTATGAATTTTCTATTGGTATGGGTCCAAAATTATGGTCAAAAAAGGGGAAAGAGACAACATATGTCATTAGAGCTTTGCCAGTTGGTGGTTATGTCGCAATGGCTGGTGAGAATGATGGCATGGCGGAATTATATGAAAATGTAGAAGTGCCAAAACATAGATGTCTTGATGGTATTAACGCTCTTAAAAAGATATGTATCATGAGTGCTGGTATTGTGATGAATTTTTTATTGGCTTGGATCATTATTTCTATTTTCTTTATGGTTCAAGGAGTATATCCTACCAAGGTTGAACCTTATATCGGAGCTGTTAAAGAGAATAGCCCGGCTTATGATGCGGGATTTGAAGTTAATGATAAGATCATTAAGGTAGAATATCCTGATGGGACAGTGATCAAACCTAAGACTTTTAGTGATCTTTCTAATGTCATCATCGAATCAGAAGTTGAAGTTACTTATACTATCTTAAGAGATGGTAAGAATATGGAAATCAAGGTTACTCCTGTTTATGATGAACAGTATCAAAGCTATATGATAGGTATTAGCTCTTTACCAATACAGTATAAAGATGTTAATATTTTAAATGCCCCTATATATGGTGCTGATTATTTATTTGATATGGCTAAGACGATGTTTATATCAATTGGCAGATTGTTTAGGGGAATTGGTTTAAATCAGGTATCTGGTCCTGTGGGTATTTATACAGCTACAGATACTTATGTTAGTTTGGGCTTTGAATATTATTTATTCTTGATTGCATTAATTTCTTTAAATGTTGGTATTTTTAATGCTTTACCGCTTCCAGTGTTGGATGGTGGCAGAATATTTATAACGATAGTTGAAGTTATTATTCATAAGAAATTAAATAAGAAGGTTGAAGCTGGTTTAATGGCAGCATGCTGGGTATTATTAATTTGCTTAATGCTTTATGCTACTGTTAATGATATTACTAGGATCATTAGTTAGGAGTTATTAATGTTAGAAAAATATTTGATCGTATTTTTTGTTTCAATGGTGCCTTTGATCGAACTTCGAGGTGCTATGGTTTATGCTGTAGGTTTTGATTTACCAATTATTACTTCATATATTATTGCAGTAATTGGTAATATGCTTCCTGTTCCTTTTATCTATTTATTTGCTCGTAAGATCTTGGTGTGGGGCAAAGATAAACCATTGATTGGGAAGTTTTTCAGCTGGTGTTTAGATAAAGGAGAAAAGGGTGGTCAAAAACTACAAGCTAAAGCTGGTAAAGGATTATATTATGCTTTATGGTTATTTGTAGGTATACCTTTACCTGGTACTGGTGCCTGGACAGGTACTTTAGCAGCGAGCATTCTGGATATGGATTTTAAAAAGAGTGTTATTGCGGTTATGTTAGGTGTATTATTAGCGGGCATTATTATGATCATTGCATCTAGTGGTGTCTTTGGAGTATTATCAGCTATTTTCTAGGAGGTATAAAAATGGCAACGATTTTAGTTACTGGCGGATGTGGATATATTGGTTCACATACTTGTGTAGAATTGATCAATTCAGGATATGATGTAATTGTTTTAGATAATCTATATAATTCTAAAGAAGTTGTATTAGATCGTATTAAAATGATTACTGGTATTAGACCAAAGTTTTACAAAGTTGATATTTTAGATCGTGAAGGTTTAAATCGTATATTTGATGAGAATAAGATCGATGCAGTTATTCATTTTGCTGGTTATAAAGCAGTTGGGGAATCAGTATCTATTCCATTGACTTATTATAAGAATAATATTAGTGGCAGTATCAATTTATATGAGATCATGAAAGATCATGGTGTTAAAACATTAGTATTTAGTTCTAGTGCTACTGTTTATGGTGATCCTGCTAGTGTTCCTATTAAAGAGGATTTTCCGCTTAGTACTACTAATCCTTATGGAACTACTAAATTACAGAATGAACAGATTCTTAAGGATGTTTATGTTTCTGATAATAAGTGGAGTATCTTATTGTTAAGATATTTTAATCCTATTGGGGCTTCTAAGAGTGGTTTATTGGGTGAGACTCCTAATGGTATTCCTAATAATCTATTGCCTTATATTGCCCAGGTTGCGACTGGTCAAAGAGATTTCTTGAGAGTTTGGGGCAATGATTATGATACTGTTGATGGTACAGGAGTTAGAGATTATATCCATGTTGTCGATCTTGCTAAGGGTCATTGTAAGGCTATTGAATATGCTTTGAAGCATGAAGGTGTTGAATGTATTAATCTTGGTACTGGACATGGTTATTCAGTTTTACAGGTCAAGGATGCTTTTGAAAAGGCATGTGGTAAAAAGATAGCTTATAAGATCATGGATCGTAGACCTGGTGATATTGCAACATGTTATGCTGATACATCAAAGGCTAAAGAGATGTTAGGATGGCAGGCTGAATATAATATCGAAGATATGTGCAATGATGCCTGGAATTTTGCTTCTAAGAATCCAAATGGTATTGAATAGTGTACTTAGGTACACTTTTTTCTTTTTGCTTTTATCATAATTTATTATTTGTTATAATTATTATTATAAGGTGGGATGAATATGAACGATAGGCTAAAAAAGATTCTTATCGCTATTTGTGTTATAGCACTATTACTGATTAGTTCATTAGCTATTTATTTATTCATGGCTAGTCGTAATAATGATAATGAATATGATGCAGGTTTAGTTAGGCCTACTGCCTTACCTGTTAGTCAGGATAAACCAGAAAAGACTAATGAATTTGATGATATTAAGATTGATTTAGTTGATTATTATACCTTTGATTTGGAAGATGTTGATTTTAATTTTATAATTGCTACGATACGTGTTAAGTCAAATATGAGTACTAATATTGGTTTGGAGCATTTTAAGACAAGTGAAGATATTTTGTTGAGTGATTATGCCTCTTATATTAGTATCTTAGAAAATAAGGGTTATTTTTTAGGTAAGCAGAATGTTTTCTTTGAATTAGTTTCTAATGAGCTTGAATATTATGTTAATATCTTTATTCCAGTTAAAGATAAGGCTTTAAATAATGTTAGCCTTACAATTGATTTTGGTAATAATAAAGTTATGAATTTTGATATGAATAAAAAGAGTGGCAATAAGGATATGTTAACATATGTTAGTGATGATGTGATATCTGATGGCAAGACATATCAGTTAAAGGTATCTAGTGCTTATGAGATCACTGGTGAACAGATGTATCAAAATGGAAATG
Source organism: Erysipelotrichaceae bacterium (assembly GCA_022780745.1). Classification (GTDB taxonomy): domain Bacteria; phylum Bacillota_I; class Bacilli_A; order Erysipelotrichales; family Erysipelotrichaceae; genus JALEVB01. The sequence continues at coordinate 3,347 of JALEVB010000100.1, read as the reverse complement.
AGTATTTATTGCCTTCAACGGTTGGGGTATATGTTTTTAATGTTGAAGCAGTTAGTTTGTGGAAAGATGAAATCGTTATTGAGAGTGCAACTTATGTCTGTGATGATTCTACAGAGGTATTTGAGGCTTTAAGTGGTGATATCAGTTCGATGAAGCATGATAATATCATTGGTAAGAAAATTACAGAAAGTCAAAAGGGTACATTATTCTTTGTGGCTTATAGTCCAATGGATGATCCTATTACTTATCACGGTATTTTAAAATTAAAGATCAGTGGTAGTGATAATCCAGTTGAAGTAAAGGTTGATTTGAATTAGGAGGTTTAGATGTTAAGTAAGTTTTTAAAATTATTAATGTCAATATTTTTAGCTATAGCTTTGCTTAATATTAGTAATGCTCCTGTTGTTATGGCAGTTTCAGCTATTGATTATAATTATCCAATGCAGTGTGATACTTATGAAGTAGATATCATCAATGATGATGGTAGTTTTAGTTCTAAGGGCTGTTACAATGATTTTGAAACTGCTAAAGCTAAAATGAATGAAATAGGTATTGATGCTGTAGTTAGACATAATAAGAGTTATTCACCTACAAAGATCATTGCGATGAGCAGTGGTACAGCTTATTCATATCCTGCTAGAAATAAAGCTAATACGATCACTATTGATCAGTATTATCCAGCTGTTACTAATATGAAATCTACATATACTACTAATCATCGTGAGATGCATTATTTTGATACTGTTAGTTATGATGGTAATGGTAATGGCAAGGTTCATATCGTTATTACAGGTTTTGATGGTTATACTGATCTTAAAACGCTTGATCTTATTCCTACTAAGTATTCTGAAAAGGAAATTGCGATCAAGCTTGGTGGTAATGGTGTTGGCAATTATTATGAGGATCCTTTTATTACGCATATTTATCAAAGTGAATATGTAGTTGAAAGAAATGGTAATTATAATGATCTGGTATTTTATTGGTATAGTGGATGGTCTGGTAGTTCAACTTATCCAAGTGCTAATCGTCATGTAGTTGGTCAAAGTGCCAGCTGGATGCAGATGGGTACTAAGTATTATTCATATGATGGTTATACTTTCTATTATGATAAATATTATAAGAATTATGCTGGTACTTATTATAATTATTATCAGTTTTTGCCTTTGAGATCACAAAGTAATATTAGCGGAGATACTTTGAATCGTTTTTTGACTAGTAAGGGCTATGGTTCTAATAGTAAATTGTTTAATATGGGCCAGGTATTTGTTAATGGGCAGAATACTTATGGTGTGAATGCTTTATTGGTATATTCTATGGCTTGTCTGGAATCGGCATATGGTACTAGCAGTTTTGCAATAGAGCGTAATAATTTGTTTGGATGGAATGCTTTTGATTCTGATCCTGGTCAGGCTAGTTATTTTGCAAGTATTGAGCAGGCTGTTAATGAGCATATGGGTATTAATCTAAGGGGTTATCTGGATATTAATGATTATCGTTTCTTTGGTACTCATTTAGGTAATAAGGGTTCTGGTATTAATCTGAAGTATGCTGCTGATCCTTATTGGGGTTATAAGATTGCTTCGATTGCTTATGAAATTGATAAGTTTGCTAATAATTATAATGGTAATCTGACTGATTATGATGCTTATGCTGTTGGTGTTATTAATACTTATAATATTCCTATTAAGCAAAGTGCTAGTGATAGCAGCAAGACTTTGTATGAGAGTAAGTATGGGGCTACATATCAGATGAACTTTATGGTTACGATCTTAAATGAGGAAAATGGGTTTATTAAGACTAATACTACTAATCCTTTAAATGGTTCAACATTGATATCTGGTTTAGATGCTGGATTAGTTGCTTATCCTTTTAGTACTAATGTTGGTTATATTAATAGTAAGTATGTAGATAGGGTAAATAGTACTAAGGTCGATAATAGTGGTACTTATCCTACGGGTGATTATGTCTTTACTATTGATGGTATCAGTATTGCGGATAATAAGATCGTTATTAGTGGTTCTAGTTATCAGCCTGGTATTTATGTTACTGATGAAAATAGCATTAAGCATGTTTTGAACGTTTATGACAATGATTTTAATGTGACTAGTATTGATATGACTTCTTCTTCGAATAAGGATGTATCGGGCTATAATGTGGCTTTAGATGTATCTGACTTTAATTATGGTACATATCAGTTTAGTATTTCTACTACATATTCTAAATATAGTGATTTTAATGATACAACTGTAATAAATACTGATAAATTACCTGCAGAAACTAATATTGCTGATAAGACAGTAAGCTTTGAATTAAAAGATAATATTGTCTTTATGACATTAAGTCCATATATTCAGGAAGTAGAATGTGGTGATAATGCGACATATGATGATAATATCAAAGCCTGTGTATGTAATAGTGGTTATGAAGGTGATGCTAATAGTGGTTGTACTTTAATACCTGCTAAGCCTTTGCCTGAAGAAAAACAGGTAGCTTCATATATCTTAAAACAGTTTGATTATAAAGATGATACTAATATTTTAGTTATAAGTGGTTTAGGATTTATTAGTGGTAGTGATGCTAATGAAGATAGTGATATCAAACATCAGATCGTATTAACTAATTTAGAGAATAATAAAGAATTGGTATTAGATGCTATAACATCTATGAGTGATCCATTTATTATGGGTGATGGATATAATTATGAAAAGATTGGCTTTAATATTGAGATCGGTCTTGATGGGCTTATCCCGCAATTATTGGGTAGTGATTATAGCTTTAAATTAAGAATTACTAATGGTACAGTTACTAAAGATGTATATTTAAAGAATGTATTATTAAAAGATCTGCCTGATGTTAGAGTAATCGATGAAAAGAATGTTTATTTTAGTATGAATTCTTTATATGAATATCGTTATGAATTGAATATTAATAAGTATGATATTGACTGGACGATCATTAATAAGCCTACATTTAGAAATAGTTTCTTTTCAGCTGATAGTTTTAAATTTGATGATAATGCAAATTTGATACTGGAAGGTGCAGCATGGATCTATAATACTAATTATGAAAATATTGATGATGTTCAATATCAGATCTTATTAGTAAATAATGAAGACAAGAGTATTGCTTTAGATTTAGAGCCTAATACATGTAAGATCGATTATCAGCAGTTATTATCTTTATCATATAATTATGCTAATTCTTGTTTTAATAGCTCTATAAGCCTTCAAGAAGTGCCTGATGGCCATTATGTTATGTACTTAAAGGCTATTAATAAAGATAGCATAGATATTTATGAGATGACTAAGATATCTGGAGCTAATGTAAATATCAGTGTTACCAAAGAT
>JALEVB010000092.1 GCA_022780745.1 Erysipelotrichaceae bacterium | reverse complement strand
GTAAATGCTTTAGTTAAGAAAATTGAAGAAGAAGTAGGAGTTATCGATATCCTAGTTAATAATGCAGGAATTATTAAGAGAATCCCTATGGTTGAAATGAGTGCTAGTGATTTTAGAAAAGTTGTAGATGTAGACTTAAATGCTCCATTCATCGTTTCTAAAGCTGTTATTCCTTCTATGATCAAAAAAGGACATGGTAAGATCATTAACATTTGTTCTATGATGTCTGAATTAGGTAGAGAAACTGTTAGTGCCTATGCAGCTGCTAAAGGTGGCTTAAAGATGCTAACAAAGAATATTGCCAGTGAATATGGTGAATTCAATATTCAATGTAATGGTATTGGCCCAGGTTATATTGCAACTCCACAAACTGCTCCTTTACGTGAAAAACAGCCAGATGGTTCTAGACATCCATTTGATAGCTTTATTATTGCTAAGACTCCAGCTGCTAGATGGGGTGAAGCTGAAGATCTAGCAGGTCCAGCTGTATTCTTAGCTAGTGATGCTAGTAACTTTGTAAATGGTCACATCTTATATGTAGATGGTGGTATCTTAGCTTATATTGGTAAACAGCCTCAATAATTCATAATAATAATTTAAGCAGCCTTATGGCTGCTTAATTTTATTTATTGCTTAAGAATGAAAGGGTATTGAATAATTTTTCTTTAGTAGCTGATGTTAAAGTATCAGTAAACATTTCATAGGTTATGAAGTTATCGTTGATACCTGTGACATAAGGCGAATAACCATTTGAATAACATGCTAACATAGTATTATTGGTGTTAATAGCTTGTATATAATAGCTAAATAATTCATTTGGTGCAAATATGATCTTATACTCTTGTAGGCTTATACAGTTTATTAATGCCTGTTTTGGAAGTTTATCTAGTTTTTTAGCTAGTTTTTTTCTTTCATTGGCACCAATATTGATCGTTTCTATTTCTCTTGCAGAAAGATTAGCAGGAATGTTAGATAGATCGATATCTTCAAATGTATGTTCTAATGGTAAAATCACTTCATCATAATGGATATTAGTAAATGGATGATATTGGATATCATGTAGTAATTCATCTACTTTATAGACTAATTTATTACCTAGTTCCATGACTGCATCATAGTCCTGTTTACTTCTTGTAAAACGAGTAGAAATATCACCAGCAGCACCTTGTATAAAAGTAAAATTGCTCTTGGGATATAGCATTTTTAGCTTGTTAATAGCGTATCCTGGATATTCACTTGAGAAAAATGGGGTAGTACCATTCATTATCGTAGGATGGCAATTATGGATGATAAAAACTAATTCTGGTTTATTATCAACTGCAATAGTTAATAGCTGTAATAGAACATTGGCTTGATGAAATGATATCCTGCTTTTACCAACTTCTTCAAATGGTATACATTGATAATTGATTTGATAATTATCTTCGACTAATTTAGTCTCCCTAATAGCTTTAATAAGAATATCTTTTAAATAGGCAACATATTCTTCATTATGCGGACTACAGGCAAAATGTGTATGCGTACAGCTGATTACAAGATGAAGGTTATTAAACTGTTCTTTAAATTGCTCATTAAGCGAAGATTGTAAAGATAATGGCAGTCCTAAGCTATCACATGAGATATGAATAAAAGTCGAGTTATCATCCTGAATGATTACGATACGGGCATTAAGATCATCGTGGTAGGTATCGACATCATAAGTCTGACTAGCAAAACCAGCCTGATGACAAGGAAAAGAAGCATTAATATTTACTTGTTTAAATCCTATTTTCATATAATTTACACCTCTAATTTTATTTTACTATAAAAATGTACAAAAAAATATATCATTGTAGCTTAATATGATATAATGAGCATAAAGGGTTAAGAAAGGATATTTTATATATGACTGTTGATTTAACAAAATTAGTTACTGAGTCAAGAAATCCAAGAACTATGGATATTGACACTATGTCTGCACTTGAAATCGTTACTATTATGAATGATGAAGACAACAATGTTGTTAAAGGTGTTAAGGAAGTATTACCTGAGATTGCTAAAGCTGTTGAATGGTGTGCTGAAAGTTTAAGAAAGAACGCTCGTATAATCTATATTGGAGCAGGTACTAGTGGCCGTTTGGGTTTAATGGATAGTGTTGAATGTCCACCTACATATGGTGTATCACCTGATGTTGTTGTTGGCTTGATTGCCGGTGGTGAAAATGCATTTATTAAAGCTGTTGAAGGTGCTGAAGATCGTAAGGATCTATGTATTGAAGATTTGAAGAAGATTAATCTTTGTGCTGATGATATCGTTATTGGCCTAGCAGCTTCTGGTAGAACACCTTATGTAATTGGTGGTTTAGAATACGCTAATGAATTAGGATGTAAAACAGTTGCTGTTGCATGCAATAAAAATTCTAAGATCGGTGCTATTGCCAAATTAGCTATTGAACCTGTATCAGGTCCTGAAGTAGTTACTGGTTCTACAAGATTAAAATCTGGTACTGCTCAAAAGATGGTATGTAACATGTTATCTACTGCTAGTATGATCTTAAATGGCAAAGTTTATCAGAATCTAATGGTTGATGTTCAGCAAACAAATGAAAAACTTGTTACTAGAGCTGAAAATATTATTATGGAAGCTACTGGCTGTACTAGAGAAGAAGCTAGTAAAGCACGTGTTGCTGCAAATGGTAAAGTAAAATTAGCTGTTACTATGATTTTAACTGGCTTAGATATGGATAGTGCTGCTAAGAAATTAGAAGATGCTAAGGGACATGTTCGTGACGCAATCAAATAAGAAACTATTTGTAACTGATTTAGATGGAACACTATTAAAAATAGGTAACGAGTTATCTAAAGGAGTAAGTGAAGAAAACAGATTGGCTTTAAGTTTGTTTGTTAATAAGGGAAATTATGTTGCTTTAGCAAGTGCTAGACCTGTTAATTATATTAATGAAATGGAAAAGCAATTAGGCTTTAAACCTTTTTTCATTGGTGATAATGGCAGCAGTATAGCTTATAATGATACAATTATTAAACATTATCTTGATAATCAGATTTATTATGAAATAGCTAAAATGATCGATGATCTTAATATCAATGCTACATTGATATATCATAGTTATGATAATACATATTATAGGGATCGTGATCATTATCCTAATAATTATTTGAATCCTCATCATAATCCCAGTATATTTGATAGACATCAAATTATTAATAATGTTGAAAAACTTAAATGTAAATCTTTATCTTTGCTGATTGATCCAAAGAACATGAAGAAGTATCGTGATCTATTGAAAGATGTTTTTAAAGATAAAGCTTCAGTATTTAGTTCAGATATAGATTTTATAAATATCAATCCTTTAAATTGTAGTAAAGGTAATGGAGTATTAAAATTAGTTGAAGAATTAAATATCAATATCAATAATGTAGCTGCCATTGGGGATTCTGATAATGATATTAGTATGCTTGACATTTGTACTAATAGCTTTTGTATGGATCATAGTGATGATGAAGTTAAAAAACATGCTGCATTTATTGTTTCTAGTGTAAAAGATGCTGTGGAGTTATTTGATAAATAATTTATGACGAAAAATGAGATTTTAATGATCCTTATCACAAGTTTATGGGCATTGTCTAATACCTTATCAGCGGTATTTGTTAATGTTTATTTGTATACATATACAGGATCATTAGTTGTAATGACGATTTATTGTATTATTAGAATTGCTCAGTTTCCTTTATTTTTTACCATTGGAGGTAAATGGGCACAACAAAAAGGTTATGCTTATCCTTTAGCTACTGGTGTTATTATTTCAATGCTGGCTTTAATGTATGTTTTATTTATGAATGATAAATTTGCATTAAATCCTAATTTAGTATATATTTCAGCATTATTGGTAGGAATAGGGGAAGGCTTCTTCTGGTTAAGTGTTAATAGTTTGCATCAGGTTGTTAGTGGACCGGAAACAAGAAGTGCTTATTTAGCTAATATTGGCATTTTTAATAATATTTGTAATATAATTGCACCTTTGTTATCTACTTGGATCTTGAATCATTCTATTAGTGATAATGAAGGCTATATTACGATATTTAAGTTTGTATTGGTTATTTATGTATTTGTTGTTATTACAGCTTTTAAAGTTGATGCCAAAGGCTTACAAAGCAGGTTTTCAGTTATTAAGTGCTTAAATATTTTAAATGATAAATTGTGGCGTCAAAGCATGATCATGACTTTCTTATTTGGCATGAGGGATGCTTTAACATTAACCTTAGCAGGTTTATTAGTATATAATGCTACTAATGGTTCAGGTGAGATATATAGCCAGCTATTAACATTATTTGCATTAATTACGATATTTTCTTTTTACTTTTTTTCTAAACGTCTAAAGGGAAAGAATTTATATCGATATTTTTATCTAGGTTCACTATTAATTGCTAGTAGTACTATTGTATTAGTTGTTTTTCCAAATATCTACGGAGCAATTTATTATGGTATCGTTAATGGATTAGCATCTCCGATGTATTCTAATCCATATCAGATCATTGTTATGGATAATATCAATGGATATATCAATGAAAATATGACAGGTAGAGTCATCGCTAAAGAAATCTATTTGTCAATTGGCAGATGTGTAGGAATGTTATGTATAGTATTAAGTTATTTTGTGTTACCTTCAAATCTATATTTGACAGTTTCTGTTATCTTTTGTTCATTATTTTCTGTATGGTTAGCTTTATATGTAAGCTTAAATAGCCATTGATTTTATTTGTATGAATATTTTATAATTAAATAAAGGAGTATATTAAAATGAAAATTGTATTAATGAGTCACTTCAATCTTGCCGCTGGATTAAAAAATACTCTAGGTTATTTTAATCCTACTGCAGCAGACCAAATCTTAGCAATCAGTGCATATGTTGATGATTGCGATCCAAAAGTAGAATTTGAAAAATTCTTGGCTTCAGTTGATGAAAATGAAACTGTATTAGTATTCACTGATATTATGGGTGGTAGTGTAAACCAATTAACTATCCCTTATTTATCAAGACCTAATTTCTATGTATTTGCTGGTATGAATTTAGGTATGCTTCTACAGGCTACTTGTTTCATGGGTAATGAAACAGCTGATGAAATCAAAGCACTTGCTAATGTTGGTAAGGAAGCTGTAGTTTGTATGAATGATTACAAATTCGAAGCATTTGACGAAGAAGACGAATAATTTCATTTAAACGAAGCATTTTGCTTCGTTTTTATTTTTCTTTGATTGACATCGTTTATATTTAATGTATAATTTAGATAAACCGGTTAACTAAAGGAGGAAAAGTATGATTATTGAGAATTATCCTGTTTTGACAAATGAAGAATTAGATGTTGCCATTAATAATGCTGTTAATCAAGTAAGAAGCTGCTTGAAGGATTATACATATATGTTTAAATATCCTAATAGTGTTAATAATTTTTATCCATTAATGGATAATACTGAATGGACTAATGGATTTTGGACAGGTGAGATCTGGCTAGCTTATGAGTTAACAAAAGATGAAGCATTTAAAGAAGCAGGCTTAAAACATGTTGATAGCTTTTATGATCGTATCATTAATAACATTATGTGCGAGCATCATGACCTAGGATTTTTATATTCACCTAGCTGTGTTGCGGCATATAAGTTATTGAATGATGAAAAAGCAAAAGAAGCTGCAATTAAAGCAGCTGATAAACTTATTACTAGATTTCAGCCTAAGGGTGGTTTTATCCAGGCTTGGGGTCCTTTAAATGCTAAAGATAATTATCGTTTGATTATTGATTGCCTATTAAATCTGCCATTATTATATTGGGCTAGTGAAGTTACAAATGATAATAAGTATCGTGATATTGCATTAACGCATATTAAAACTGCATTGAATGTCGTTATTAGACCTGATTACTCAACATATCATACTTATTTCTTTGATATGGATACTGGTAAGCCAAGTCATGGTGTATCACATCAGGGAAATAGAGCAGAGTCAGCATGGGCAAGAGGTCAGGCTTGGGGTGTTTATGGATTAGCTATTAGTTATAGTTATACTAAAAATCCAGAATATTTAGAATTATTTAGACATGTTACTAAATATTTTTTAGATCATTTGCCTACTGATCTTGTTCCATATTGGGACTTTGATTTTACTGATGGTTCAACAGAACCAAAGGATTCAAGTGCTAGTGCTATTTGTGCATGTGGTATGCTTGAAATGGCAAAATATGTTGAAGAAAATGAAGCTAAGGAGTTAATTGCTAATGCTTCAAGATTAATTAAAGCCTTAGTTGACAATTGTAGTGTAAGTGATCCAGCTATTAGTAATGGCCAGATCTTACATGGTACATATTGTCGTTCAACACCTACTAATGGATGTAGACAGCATGGTGTTGATGAATGTACTTCATGGGGCGATTATTATTATTTTGAAGCTTTGATGAGATTAAAGAATTTTAATTGGAATATGTATTGGTAAAATAAGGAGGAAATATTATGAAAATTGCATTAATGAATGAATTTAGCCAAGCATCTAAAAATCCTATTGTTTTAGCACAATTAAAGGATGTTGTAGAACCAATGGGTCATACTGTATATAATACAGCTATGGTTAAACCTTTATTGGATAAGGATGTTCCAGAGGCTTATACTGAAGATAATCCTCGTTTGACTTATCTTCATTTAGGTATTCAGGCAGCTTTATTATTAAATAGTGGAGCAGTAGATTTTGTTATTGCTGGATGTGGTACTGGACAAGGTGCTTTAATGAGCTTAAATGCATGGCCAGGAGTTGTTTGTGGCTATTGTATTGAACCTAGTGATGCTTATTTATTTGCTCAGATCAATAATGGTAATGCTTTAGCAATTCCTTTTGCTAAAGGTTTTGGATGGGGTGCTGAATTAAATATTCATACTATTTTTGAAAAGTGTTTTGGTTCTCCTAGAGGTATGGGTTATCCTAATGAGCCAGGTAGAAAAGAAAGCCAGAATAGAAATGCTGAATTATTGAATCAGGTTAAAGCAGCAGTTGCTAAACCATTAGTAGAAGCTTTAAAATCTGTAGATCAGGATTTAATTAAGGGTGCATTAACTGCTCGTTTCTTGGAATGTTTCTATGCAGGATGTAAAGATGATTCTTTAAAAGCATATGTTGATTCTTTAGTTAAATAATTATGGATAAATATCGTTTACAAAGAGCTAAGATCGTTGCTAAAGATATGTGTAATATTCTTAAAGATAAAGGATATGAAACATATTATGCTGATAATGTTGAAGAAGCTAGTAAGATATGTTTAAGTCTTATCAATGATAATGATACTGTAGGAGTAGGTGGATCAGAGACTTTAAATGCGATGAACTTAATTGAACAGTTAAGAAATGGTCCTTATCATTTTTTAGATCGTTATCAGAAATTGCCATTTAATGAAATTGAAGATATATATCGTCAGGCATTGACTGCTGATGTATTTGTTAGCTCAGTTAATGCTATTACTAGAGATGGTAGGATAGTTAATGTTGATTCTAGTGGAAATCGTGTAGCAGCCATTAGTTTTGGTCCTAAGAAGGTTATTTTAGCTATTGGTGCTAATAAAGTCGTTAAAGACTTGGATGAGGCTATGAATCGTATTTATAATATTGCACCATTAAATGCTATGCGTGTTCATCATAAAACACCTTGCGTTGAAAGTGGTAAATGTGAAAACTGTCAGATCCATAGTAGTGTCTGCAATTCTATTGGTATTATTAATCATGGGTTTAAAACACCAGGAAGATTTCATATTATTATGATAGGTGAAGAAGTAGGATTTTAATCCTACTTCTTTTATTTAAAAAAAATAGTTCGATATTTCGAACTATTTTACAAATTTAACAATTGCTTGTGCTAGATCATCAATATACTTATCTTTACAATTGATATCCTGACTACATGCTGTATGTTCAACGATATAGCTATCATAATATTTTTTTACACGTGATATCAGTATTGCTTTGCGATAGAAGGAGAAAGAAGTATATCTTAGATCTTCTTTTGGACATTCATGTTTAATGATACTTCCATCTAAACATTTTTCCATTCGATCAGCTAATGCACTGCTAGACTCTTTATAGCCAATTCCCCACATATTACCTTCACCGACACAGTCTAATAAGATAACCTGTTTATTATCAACGCTATCACCTAATTCATTTCTAATTAGATAATCCCCAATGTGACGGGTGCATCCATAATCTGTTAAGACAAAAGCAACATGTTTCTTTTGTTCATCACTTAGTAATTCAGCAGTTTTTAATGCAGCTATACAGCCAGAAGTATTACGATTGAAGTTTAACTTGTTACCTAAACCTCCAATCATAAAAGCAGGTGTTATCAGTGAAACAAATAGGGCAACTACCCAAAAGATAGATGAAATCAGTTTAGTATCGTAATCTAATTTAGGTACCTGTATCAAGGTGATATAAATAGCAACGATCATGCATATGATCATTGGTGCCCATGTAGGTAATAAAGCATTAGAATAACTAGCTGCACCATTAAATGGATAATACTTTATAGGATTACCATAGATATGTGCAGGTGTATCATAATTGGCAATAATTATGGTATCAGCTTTTTTTAAATCACCGGCAACCATATTGATTCCTTCTACACGATTATGTTTACCTCTAACAGCTTTAACTTCATATCCAGCATTTTTGAAGTCTTTTCCCATTTCATTAACAAAGAAATTCTTTTCTTTACGACGATATCTTTTTGAGATACCGATCGCATATTTAATAATTAAATCCTGTGTTTCCATAAACTATTTCTTTCTTTTTTTACCAAAATTAAAGGTAAATGGAGTATTTGGTGTATTCTTTTTTCTAACATAATTAGCTTCTTTATCAGGAATGATACTATCCATAGCTTTATATATTTTAACAGCGTTAAAACAATCTGTAGTGATATATCTTTCGTTAGTTAGACGTAAAATAAAAGAATCGGCACCAGTTTTACCTTGAGTTACACGCCATTCTACTATTTCATCATATGTGATCTTTTGACAAACATCATATCTTTTTGGTGGAAAGATAATTAAATATTCATCATAAAATGCTACTCTTTTTTCATTAGGTAATTTCCATAATGCATATAATGATAATGGTAAAATAAATACGCTTAATATCCATAGTTTAGTAAAAAGCATCAATACTGATACTACTAAACATACATATATAGCCGTATATGGTTTAGTTGTAACTGTTTTATTTGCTGGACCTAGCTCACTGATGTCTTCAATAGGTATTTGATTTATCAGTTCTTCAGTCATATAAATTATATCCTTTCTAAAAATCACTATAGTTATTATAGCAATTATAAAAGTTTTTGTGAACTTATTTTAGATAAATGATATAATGTGTATAGTTTTTTAAAAGGGAGAGTAATATGTGGTTAATTTTATTTAGTGTTGTTGTAGGAGCAATCATGATTGCTGCTAGAATGAAAGAACTTAAAGACATAAAGGAAAGCTTAAAAGAAGTAATGGCAAACAAAAAATTTGAAAAATATGATTATTCTAAATGGGTCAAATTGATTTATTGCCTAATGATAATATTTGGAATTGCTTCTGCGATATATGGTGTTGTAGTAAAAGAATTAGATACTAGTGCTATTGGTATTATTATTGCATTAATGTTTGTTTCAGAATTGTTATTAGTTCCTTATCGCTATGTTTTATATTATAATGACACACAATTTATTTCTAATGGTAAGCTAGTTAGATATAAGAGTATTAAGGGATTTGAAGAAATGAAATTCTTTAAGTTTGGTTTTGTTAGAGCTAGAAGCTTTAATGATGAATTATATCCTTTGTCTAAAAAAGCTTATGAGATCGTAAAAGAGAAAAAAGATAAGAAAGCAAAGTAAAAGCCTGATTTGAATCAGGCTTTTTAAATTATAATTAGAAGTTGATCTTTTCTAATAATTTAACAACATCTTCTTTTGGATCAGCTGGAACTTGTTGACCAGTTACTTCTACGCCTTTAGAAGCGATGTATAAGATGTTTTCTTTATCTTGTTTAGAAACAGATACAGATTTGAATAATAACTGTGAACCAACTTTATTAGAAATGTTACCGATAGTAACTTTAGTAATAGGTGCACCAGCATCAATTGCTCTTCTCAAATTGTCAGTATTTTTGAAGATAACAAATAATCTTTCACCAACATAATTAGCTGGATCATTTAAACGAGCTACTGCTTTTTCAACAGGTAAGATAGATAATTTTGCAGAACTAGGGCAAGCCATCTTAAGAGCCATCTTTTGGATATCATCTTTAGCAGCCATGTCATCAACAACCATTATACGACTAGCATTTAAAGTATTTGTCCAGCTAGCAGCTACTTGACCATGAATTCCTCTTTCATCTACACGACACATAACAATATTAGCCATAAAATATAAACCTCCTTTGGTTAAATCTTTATTATCGATTAATTTCATTATATAAAATGAATTATTAATAAGCAAGAGGAAATTAATTTACAAATCATTGTGAAATGTCAATTATATACATAAATATATACACAAAAAGAAAAGGCTTACATTTTATTTAATAAATATGTTCAAAAAAGTGTATATTTGTATATCATTATATATTTTTTTGTGATATCCTAATTGTGGAAAGGAAAAATTATTATGATTGTTAATAAAGAAAAATTACAAGTTCTAGATAATTATCTACAAACATGCGTAGAAGAGAATGTTTTTCCAGGCTGTGATTTTGGCTTGATCTTACCAGATGAAAAGTATTTTTTATATCATGGTTATAAACAGTTATATCCACAAAAAATTACAAATGATCATGATACGATCTGGGATCTTGCTAGTATCAGTAAAGTGTTGGTTACTACAACATGTATCTTAAAACTAATGGAAGAAGGTCTTATTACTTTAAAGACACCAATAGCTGATATCGTAAAAGAGTTTGAAAATAAAACTATTACGATCAAAGATTGCATTACTCATTCATCAGGTTTAGAACCTGATATTGCTGGATATAAGAATATGACTCAAGAACAGATGTATGATTATGTTTATCATGCTTCTTGTACTTTTGAAACTGGTACGAAGGTTACATATTCTGATATCAACTTTATTTTACTTGGCTTAGTTGTTAAGAATCTAAAGGGTTCTTTAGATGGTTATGCAAAAGAAATTATGTTTGAGCCATTAGAGATGCATGACACTTGTTATAATCCAGATGAAAGTGTTTATGAACGTTTAGCTGCTTATGAAGATCAGGCTAGTAGAAATGGTGTTGTAAGAGGTAAGGTACATGATGGCAAAGCCTATAAATTTGGTGGAGTGTCTGGTCATGCAGGTGTTTTCTCAACTTTAGAAGATATTAGTCATTTTGTACAAATGATCTTAAATGATGGCTATTACAATGGCAAGAAGTATTTTAGTGATGCAACTATTGATCTACTAAAGAAATGTCAGACACCAGGTTTGAATGAATCAAGATCTATTGCTTGGGTTTTATCTGATCCTAATTATGCTTTAGGTGATTATTATAGCGAACATACTTTATATCATACTGGTTTTAGCGGTCCTTCAATTCAGATCGATCTAGATCGTAAAGTAGCTTTTGTTTGCTTAAATAATAGAGTTCATCCTACAAGAGATAATAAATTGATCTTAACAAGGAGAAATAATATTCACAACTTGGCATATCAGTGTTTGGAAAAAGGAGGAAAATAATATGAATCCAGTTTTTGATGTTGTTAGAGATTTAATTGCTGATGTTGAAAAAACTCAGCAGGAAAGTATTGAACAGGCTGCTGTTGCTTGTGCAGATGCCATTGAAAAGGGTGGTATTTTACAAGCATTTGGTTCAGGTCATTCTGAAGCAGGTGCAATGGAAGTTGCTCATAGAGCTGGAGGATTTATTCCTACTAAGAAAATACTAGAGCCTGCGCGTGGTGCTTATGAAGGTATTGAAGGTGTTGGTACTAACTTCATGAAGAAAGTTGATGTTAGAGAGAATGATGTAGTATTTGTTATTAGTAATTCTGGACGTAATCCTTTACCAATTGAAATTGCGATTGGTGCTAAAGCAAAGGGTGCTAAAGTTATTGCAATAACAGCACTAGAAGCAAGCAAGAAATTAACTAGTAAACATTCTTGTGGCAAAAACTTATATCAATTAGCTGATATCGTTTTGGATAACTGTGTTCCTGAAGGCGATTGTGGCTGTACTATTGAAGGATATGATGATCGTATCTGTGGTATGTCTATGATCACTACTAGTGTTATTGTTCAGGCTATTACTTATCGTACTGCTGAAATATTGATTTCTAGAGGTATTACTCCTCCAATGTATAAATCTCAGAATATTGATGGTGGTAGAGAGTTTAATGAAGCTTTAGAAGCTAAGTATATTGATCGTTTAAGAAGAATTTAAAGGAGTTATGTATGTTAGAGACTAAAGATTTTTTTAAAGCAGCTAAAGATCGTTTAGCACTTGTTAAAGAAGCAGATAGAGATGTAATCATGCAGGCAGCTAAAATGATGGGTGACTGTATGGAAGATAATGGTGTAGTTCAGTTATTTGGATTAGATCATGGTATTGCTTTTGCTATGGAACTTGGCTATCGTGCTGGTGGTTTAATGCCTTTTCATAAGATGCAGACTGTAGATCTAGTTATGAAAGGTATCATAAGTGAAGATGAGTTTAATAAAAAAGATTTTAATGATGATGTAAATATGGCTCATAAATTGTTTGATGCTTATAATATCGATGATCATGATATGTATATAATGGTTTCTTTTGCTGGTAATGAACCTATTATTGT
>JALEVB010000086.1 GCA_022780745.1 Erysipelotrichaceae bacterium | reverse complement strand
GTATTCTGCTTAATTATTCCGTTTATCCTTTACCCAAATTCGAGTAAGGCTTAATCATTATTTATCCATGAAAATCATCTGTACACTAATAACAACATTATCTTTTAATGTGATTTCTACAGGATGAATAAATGTGTTTGTTTGAGATACCCAATCACCACTTAGATCAACCCAGCGTTTACCACCTGTAACATAGTCAATATTACCATCACTAGTAATACTCGAATCTCCAGAGATACCACCAGAATTAATAAGTTTCATTGAAAGGTCCATGGCTGTGATTTCCATACCTACCCTGATTCCTTCTGGAAATATGATTGTTTCAGCACCGTTATTCACGTCTTCAATAGTTTGTGCTATACCAATGACCTTGCTATTTTTAACAAGAGACTCATTTGAAGTATCATTATATACAATTGCCTTGAATCCATCGTAATCTAAAATTACAATTTCTCTTGGGTCGAGGTTTTGCTCAAAAGTATTCATGACAACACTTTGCTTATCTGGTAAAAAATCTTCTACAATTACAGGGAATTCAATATAAGAACCTAGCAATTTAACCTTTTTACTATCGAATAGGCCAGAATATACACACCCACTTTGCAAAAACACCATCAAGATTATGATAGTTAATACTATTCTTCTCATGTTAGTTCCTCCTGCTATAATCATTCAGTTAATTTAAAACCGATATCATATGCTGTAATACCTTCGCTAATTTTTTCATGTCTTTTTCTCTATTTTATAAGGCATCAAGTGAAACAATAAGTAAGTATTTTTATGGCCTGGAGAATTGTCATAGAAATGCAAATAACTTCTTTTAGATTAACACCTCGAAGCCATAAAGTAATACTTCAAAGTAACATTCTTCATTGTCCATTGGGTTGTCCTTAATGCAAGTCAACTCATAATTTTTGCGATTTATCTCTTTGCCCTTTCCTTAAACTCGATACTACTTGGTATTTTCAATTTCTATATATCATAAATGGATTCTTCGCGCAAGCGTTATGTATAACAGGTGAAATTAAAATCACAGTTTTTAGCTAAAGGTGCGAATTATTTACCGTTTACTTATTTTGAACATCAACATCGATAAATATAAGAGAAGATAATCCCACAGGGGATGAATCCACAAATTAGCGCATTCCTATATTTCAAAATAGTCATATCGATCTGAGCAGAACCGATATTTTTATCTTTGATTACTCTAGCAATTTTTGTTATCTGTCTTGCTTGCATGTAATCATCTCATTAGTTGATATATCATATTGTCAATAGTTTTCATTTTTTATTGCTTTTTACGAATAAATGAATTAAAATAAAAGGGCATGCCCGAGTGGTGAAATTGGTAGACGCAATGGACTCAAAATCCATCGGTAGCAATACTGTGCCGGTTCGAGTCCGGCCTCGGGCACCATATAAAAAAATAACTCAAGCAATTGCTTGAGTTTTATTTTTGGTATTTTTTAAAGAATTTATCAGCATATGTCAGATATAGTTCATGATTGAATAGCGTTTTTGAATGATCTTGAGTGATATCCTGACATATTTTATTATAAAACCATACTGCCATCATACTGGCTTCGAAATTGTCTTTGACAATAGCTGCCATATGGGCAACGATGCCAGCTAAAAGATCCCCACTTCCTGCTTTGGCTAGGGCATTGTTACCTTGATTGTTAACATATATTTCATTAGAACCGTTAGCTACGATAGTTACACAGTCTTTTAGTATCAGTATGCAGTGATATTCTTTTGCGAATTGTTTAGCAAGTTCAATTTTGTTTTGTTTAACAATTTCAAGGGGTTTATTGATCATATCAGCAAATTCTTTGATATGTGGTGTTAATATTAGTTTTGGTTTAGATAATTTGATGATATACAACTTGTCTTTTAGTAGTCTTAAAGCATTGGCATCAAGAATGATGGTTTTTTTGGAATTTTGTAGTAATGATTCTAATAATTCATTCTGATAGCTTAGATTGTTGATGCCTGAGCCAAATAATATTGAATCGACATTATATATCGTATCGTGAATTATTTGATTGAAATTATGCTGATTCATTGGGTGAAAGACAACGTTTAAAAAGCGATTTGCTAAAATAGGGTAAATACTTTCATCAATTGCACAATGCAGATAACTGGCTCCTGCTGATAGGGCACCGATGATATTTAAGCCACAGGCTCCAGCCATGCCATAGCTGCCAGCAATGATAAATGATTTACCATTGATGCCTTTATAGCCATTTTCAGGAATAAAAGGATATTGTTTGATAAATCGTTCTTCATCCATTTCATAATAGTTTGATTTTTCATTGGTTGATAATGGTAATTCAATGATCGCTAATTCTTTAAACATCATATGTTCCTTTTGAAATAGATGAAATGGTTTTAGATAACCTAAGGCTAAAGTTAGATCGGATTTTATGGCATAGCTATCACAAATCGCACTATCGGCTTCACAGCCACTATTGATATCAATAGAAATCTTATAGCCATCTAAATTATTAATGGTATTAAATAATGGTCTTTGTTCAGCTTTGATGCTGCCATGAAAACTAAAGCCATAGATACAGTCAATGATGATATCATAATCATTGCTGATGTGATCTATAATCATATTTTTATCTAATTTGGAATAATAATGATTTGCTGCTTCAGTTTTTAGTTCATCAGCTATTAGATATACTTTTGTCTTATAATCTTTATTAAGCAAACCAGCTAATGCTAAGCCATCTGCACCATTGTTGCCAATGCCGCAAATTATCAAGATCTTATCCTGTTTTTTTAATATCTTAAGTAGATATTCAGCTAATTTGTCTGCAACGATAGATACTAATTCGATGGTTGAATAACCACTATTATTTTCAATTTTTTTGATTAAACGGCTTTCAGTTATCATATTTGTTATCTCCATAGTATAATTTTAGCTTAAAAATGGCTTAAATTAAACGAATTCTTTACTTTTTGAAAATTATTTCATATAATATATAGCGTTAAAAGGAGGTCGTGCAAGATGGCTGAAAAGAAGGCAACAAAGAAGGTTGCAAAAGCAGAAACAGTTGCTAAGAAAACTGCTACTAAGTCTACAACTAAAAAGACTACAACAACTAAGAAAGCTACAGTTGAAAAGAAGTCTTTACAACATTATATCGATGTAATCAATTGGAAGAAGTGGGAAGCTCACAATATGAATTGGTTATATATTGAAATTAATGCTAATGACTTATTAACTGAAGTTGAAGCAGGAGTTAACAATGTTAAGACTGTTTGTGCTGCTATGTTAGATACTATGCTTGAAGGTGACGGATTTATCGTTGAACCTAAGACAAAGACTAAGGTTAGCGCTAGCTTAACAGTAAGATATTACTGTGACAACTTGAGTGAATCAAGAAGAAAATATCAGCAGGGTGAATAATCATCCTGTTTTTCTTTTGGTTAATAAAATAGAAGATGATGAGATATATAATACTTCAGCTAGACCGATGATCGAGCCATAATAAATAATTAGAAAGAAACATAAGCCACTTATCAGATAATATATTTTTAATTGTTTATTGCTTAAGATCTTACATATTAAATAATGAAAGATAAATAAAGCTATATACCCTGACAAAACATGGATAAGACTAAATAACGGATCATTTAGATCATAATCAAAAATGATGAGTATGGTTGTTAAAAGGAAATAGGCAATGATAAGATGATGTTTGATATATTGATGGTTTAATAGATAACTAAAGTATATTAATATCAGGATAGCTATGATCTTAGCTAAAGGATAAGTTAAAATTGAAGTTATATTATCAATATATAGATTGTTAATTATCATGTTAAAACATAGTAAAAATGGTATTAAAACATACCCGATAAAAGATAAAATCTGGTGGAAATTTCTTTTTAACATGCTAAAATTATACCAAACATTTTAGAAAGAGTGAAAAGTAATGATTAGAGTTGGATTTCAAGGTAAGCATGGTACCTTCTCAGATGTGGCTGTTGATGGCTTTTTTCAAGGACAGGATATAGAAAAAGTTAGTTTTACAGATTTTTATAGTATCATCACAGCGGTAGAAAATGAGGATATTGATTATGGACTTATTCCAGTAGAAAATACGACTACAGGGATGATATCGCGTACTTATGATTTCTTTTTTAATCATGAAATCTATGCTGTGGGTGAATATAATGTCAAGATATCGGAGAATTTGATCGTTGTTCCAGGTACAGATATTATGGATCTTAAAGAGGTTTATTCTCATCCTGAAGCACTTGAACAATGTCAGAATTTCTTTGCTAAGTATAAACATATTAAACCTGTTGCTTATCAGGATACAGCAGCTAGTGTTGAATATATTAAAAACTGTAATGATCATACTAAAGGGGCTTTGGCTAGTTTATTGAGTGCTAAGTATTATAATTTAGAAGTATTATTGGAAGATGTACAGGCTAATAAATTGAATACGACTAGATTTTTATGTATTAGACATAAAGCAGCAGAAGTTAAAGATGCTGATAAGATCAGTACGATGTTTATTTTGAAGCATGAAGCTGGATCTTTGTATAATGTTTTAAAGATCTTTGCTCAAAAGAATATTAACTTATTGAAACTGGAGTCTAGACCGCTTCCTAATAAGAATTTTGAGTATTTGTTCTATTTGGATTTTTCTGGTAATATCAATGATCAGAATGTTTCTGAAGTATTTAATTTAGTTAAAGATCATTGTATTAATTATAAAATACTTGGTTGTTACAAAGCTTTCCATTAATGAAAAATTTGTTTACATTTTCTGAAAAAAGTTGTAACATATCATTAATTGAGGAATAGATATGAATTCTTATAAGTCAAATTACTTTTATTACTTTTACTTTTAGATATAGGGCTAATAGATATAGCCCATTTTGTAATAGGCAATATCTATAAGGAAAGTTGAAATACAATAAACCATATAGATTTGTCTATATGGTTTTTTATATAGGAGAATTGTTATGGAAATTGAAGTTAAGTGTGCTAGAAATTATAAAATTGTTTTAGAAAAAGGAGTTATTCAGAAACTTAGAGATTATCTGGATGATGATCATCGTATGTTTATTATTACTGATGATAATGTTCCTGATATTTATGCAAATATTGTTAAGAATCAGTTTAGTAATGCTTATATTTATGTTGTTAAGCATGGTGAGGTATCAAAGAGTTTTGAAACTTATGAAGCTTGTTTAAGGGAATTATTAAAACTTAATTTTTCTCGTAAGGATATGGTTGTTGCCTTAGGTGGTGGTGTTGTTGGTGATCTAGCAGGATTTGTCGCTGCAACATATAAAAGGGGTATTGATTTTATTAATATTCCTACAACTACTTTATCACAGGTTGATTCTAGTATTGGTGGTAAGGTTGCAATCAATGTAGATGATATAAAGAATTGTGTTGGTAGTTTTTATCAGCCAAAGATGGTTTTTATTGATATGAATGTTTTAAAAACTTTGCCTAAAAGACATTATTATAATGGCTTAGTGGAGGCTGTTAAGGCAGGATTGATCTATGATAAGACATTATTTGAATTGTTCGAACAAGATGATCTAGATATTGAACAGATCATTTATCGTAGCTTAATGGTTAAAAAAGCTGTTGTTGAGCAAGATGAGAAAGAATTAGGTTTACGCAAGATCTTGAATTTTGGACATACTTTAGGACATGCCTATGAGAGTTATTATCATTTGCATGATTATTTACATGGAGAATGTGTAGCTTTAGGTATGGTTAAGATCATTGATAATGCTGAAATTCGTGAGCGTTTGATCAAGATTTTAAATAAGTTTAATATTGATTGTTATTGTGATGGTGATCCTGATGAAGTGTTTAAGTATTTGTGTTTAGATAAAAAAGCTGATCATGATATGATCGATGTGATCAAGGTTGATAAAATTGGTGAAGCTAAGATCGTTAAATGTAAGATAGATGATTTGAGGAAGTATTTATGAGAAATGTGTTTGGAAATAATTTGACTATTACTTTATTTGGTGAATCGCATGGTGATGCGATCGGTGCTTGTATTGATGGCTTGAGTAGCGGAATCTATATTGATGAAGAGTTTATTGCTAAGCAGATGGATAAAAGAAAGCCTAAAGGTAGTATTTCTACAGCTCGTAAGGAAAGTGATGTTTGTCATATCGTAAGTGGTGTATTCGAGGGTTATACTACTGGTACTACTTTAACGATCATTATTACTAATGATAATAAGATATCTAAGGATTATGAGAAGACTAAGGATATTGCTAGACCTTCTCATGCGGATTTTAGTGCTTCTAAGCGTTATTTAGGTTTTCAGGATTATCGGGGTGGAGGACACTTTTCTGGACGTTTGACTGCGGCTATTGTGGCTTGTGGAGCTATTTGTTTACAGATGTTAGATAGTAAGGGTATCAAAGTGGCTAGTCATATTAAGAGTATTGGTAATATTGAAGATGATGATTTTGATATGAGTATTATCGATGAGCAGATGGATAAGCTAAATGATAGCTATTTTGCTACATTAAATGATGATATAAGTGATAAGATGCAAAGACTAATCGAAGATATGGCTAAGAATATGGATTCTATTGGTGGTTCAATTGAAACGATAGTTACTAATGTTCCTAGTGGTATTGGAGAACCTTATTTTGATTCCATTGAAAGTATTATCTCTCATGGTTTATTTAGTATAGGAGCTATTAAAGCCGTTGAATTTGGTGATGGTATAGCTATGAGTAAAATGAGTGGTTCTAAAGCCAATGATCCTTTTAGAATACAAGATGGAAAAGTTGTTACAGTTACTAATCATAATGGAGGCATCAATGGTGGTATTACTAATGGTATGCCAATAATTGTCAGATCTTATATCAAACCAACACCATCGATATATCAGAAACAGGATTCTATTAATTTTAAGACGATGACCAATGAGACTTTAGAAATCAAAGGGCGTCATGATCCATGTATTACTCATCGTATAAGAGTGGTAATTGATAGTATGATCGCTATTTGCTTATGTGATATGTTACAAACAAGAAATACGACATTATACTTTAATGCCAAGGAGAAATTATGAGAGGCTTGATTGGTTATCCTTTAGGACATAGTTATTCAAAAATAATTCATGAGTACTTAAATCATAAGAATTATCAGTTAATAGAATTAAATGAGGAACAGTTTCATGACTTTATGCAAAAAAAGAAATTTAGTTGTATTAACGTAACTATTCCCTATAAACAAAAAGTAATTCCTTATCTTGATTACATCGATCCATTAGCATTAAGGATCAATGCCATTAATTGTATCGTTAATGATAATGGTATCTTAAAAGGCTATAATACTGATTATTATGGTTTTAAATATATGATCGAAGCTAATGATTTTATTATTAAAGATAAGGTAGTAGCTATATGTGGTACTGGTGGTGCTAGCAAATCGATATATGAAGTAGTTAAAGATATTCAGGCTAAAAGTATTTATTTAGTATCTAGAAATAAAAAGGAGGGATGTATAAACTACGATGAGTTAGCTGGTATTGGTTGTCAGATCTTGATCAATACTACTCCCGTAGGTATGTTTCCTGATAATGATGGTTTGATCTATGATCTGGATAAATTAAATGAGCTAGAAGCGGTTGTAGATGTTGTTTATAACCCAATTAATACCAGACTGGTATTAGAAGCTAGAAATAGAAATATTAAGGCCATAGGTGGCTTAGAAATGCTGATAGCTCAGGCTGTAAAAGCGGTAGAAATCTTTGATAATACAACCATAAGCAAAGATAAGATCCAAAAGTGTAATCAGTTAATAGCCAAAGAAAAGTTAAATATTGTATTAATTGGTATGCCTAGCTGTGGCAAATCAACGATAGCTAATATTCTAAAAGATAAACTAGGCTATGAATTATATGAAATGGATCAGATCATTACTGATAATATTGGAACAAGTATAAAAGAATATTTTGATACATATGGAGAAGAAGCCTTTAGAAAACAGGAAACACAATGTGCTAAGGAGCTAAGAAATAAACATCGTGCGATCATATCATGTGGTGGTGGAATTATCAAAAACCAGATCAATATGAATTACTTAAGAGAGAATGGTATATGTATTTTTATTGATCGAGATATAGATAAATTAATTGCTACTGATGATAGACCTTTGTCAAATGATTATGAAAAGATTAAAGTCTTATATGAACAAAGATATCATTTGTATCAGAAATATAGTGATTTTAGTATCAAAAATAACGGTGACATTATGGAAACAGTCAATCAAATATTAGAGAGAGTAGGATAAAATAAAATGATTATTACATTAAAAAAAGAAGCACCCAAACAAGAAGTTGCTAAACTGATAAATCAGTTTGAAAAACAGGGATTAAAAGTAAATGTGATCACTGGTGAAAACTATGATGTCTTTGGTTTAGTAGGTGATACAGCTAAATTAGATGAAAGAAAGATCCAGGCTAATCAATGGGTAGAAAATGTTCAAAGAATTGCAGCACCATATAAATTAGCTAATCGTATGTTTCATCCAGAAGATTCCATTATCGATGTAGCTGGAATTAAAATTGGTGGTCATGAACCAATCGTTTTAATGGCTGGACCATGTTCAGTTGAAAATGATGAAATGATATGTCATATTGCTAAGGAAGTAAAGGATGCAGGGGCAAAGATGCTAAGAGGTGGAGCATACAAGCCTCGTACTAGTCCATATGCTTTCCAGGGTATGGGATATGAAGGTATTAAGTGTTTAGATCATGCCAGAAGTGAAACAGGTTTACCTATCGTTACAGAATTAATGAGTGCTGATAAAATAGATGAATTTGTTGAAAATGTTGATTTGATTCAAATTGGTGCTCGTAATATGCAAAACTTTGATTTATTGAAGGCTGTTGGTAAAATTAATAAACCTATATTATTAAAAAGAGGTTTGAGTGCTACTATTGAAGAATGGATCATGAGTGCAGAGTATATTATGGCTAATGGCAATCCTAATGTTATAATGTGTGAAAGAGGAATTAGAACTTTTGAAAAGTATACCAGAAATACTTTAGATGTTTCAGTTATTCCTTTAATTAAAGAGAAAACACATTTACCTATCGTTATTGATCCAAGTCATGCAACTGGTGACTGGAAATTAGTAGAAGCTATGTCTTTAGCAGCAATTGCTGCAGGAGCAGATGGCTTGATCATTGAAGTCCATGATCATCCTGATTGTGCTTTAAGCGATGGAGCTCAAAGCTTAAAACCTGAAAAATTTAAAGCATTGGTCAATAAAGCAAAACTTGTTGCCAAGGCAGTAGGAAGAGAAATTTAATGAAAGCAAAAATATATCCTAGTAAAAATAAAACAGCGACAATAAAACTACCATGCAGCAAATCACTGGCACATCGAGCAATCATTTGTGCCAGCTTAGCTGATGGTATCAGCCATATTACTAATGTTGATTTTAGTGTTGATATTGATGCAACAATTAGTGCTATGCAGCATTTAGGAGCTAAAATCGAAAAAAAGGAACATGAAGTAATAGTTGAAGGCAGCAGCAGATTTAATTATGATGGACAGATGGTCAATGCCTTTGAATCTGGTTCAACATTAAGATTTCTGATTCCTGTATTTTCATTATGTGATAAAGAAGTTACTTTTATAGGATCAAAAAGATTAATGGAAAGACCACAAAGTGTTTATGAAAAGCTATTTGCCAAGCAGAATATTAGTTTTATCCATAATGATAAGATTACGATCAATGGTCGTTTAAAAAGTGGTATGATCGAAATTGATGGGAATATTTCCAGTCAGTTTATTAGTGGTTTATTATTTACTTTGCCTCTATTGGATAATGATAGTAAGATCGTTATTAGACCACCTTTTGAGTCTAAGTCTTATGTTGATCTTACTTTGCAAATTTTGAGAATATTTAATGTTGAAGCATATTATCAGGATGAGTATACTTTATTTATTAAGGGTAATCAAAAATATCATGCATGTGATTATGAAGTGGAAGCTGATTATTCGCAGTTGGCTTTCTTTGGAGCATTGGGTTTAATTAATAATGATGTTGAATGTATTAATTTTACTTTAGATTCTTTACAGGGTGATAAGCAGATCTTAAACGCTTTTGAAAAGATGAATGGTATCATTAACAATATTGAGGATGGTTTTATTTTTAGATCTAGTGATCTACATGCAGCTACGATCGATTTACAGAATTGTCCAGATCTTGGACCAATGTTGTTTGCTTTAGCAACCCAGGCAAAAGGTCAAAGTGTATTTACTAATGCTTTAAGATTAAGGATCAAAGAATCTGATCGTATTGAAGCTATGGAACAAGAGCTTAGAAAACTAAATCAGGATATATCCAGCAGTGAAGATGTTGTTTATGTTAATGGTAAAAATAAAGTAATTGCTAAAGAGATCTTATCTTCACATAATGATCATCGTATCGTGATGGCATTAAGTATTCTTGCTACGATTAGTGAAAATGTTGTAGAAATCGATCAGGTTGAAGCAATTAACAAGAGTTATCCTAAATTTTTTGATGATTTAAGAAAGTGTGGAATAAGAGTAGAACTTTATGATTAGTACAGATTTTAAAATTACTATCGTGGGACTAGGACTTCTTGGGGGAAGTTATGCTAGTGGGCTAGCTAAAAAAGGATATAAAGTAAAGGCTATTGATATTAATCAGGAATATCTTGAACATGCTTTAGCTAACAAGTGGATCGTTGAGGGAAGTGATGATCCATCTTTGGTTAGTGATGCTGATCTGGTTATTTTCTGCTTATATCCTAATACCCTTGTTAAATGGCTTAATAGCTATCAGAATCTTCTAAAGCCTAACGCTTTGCTTACGGATGTAACTGGCGTTAAAAGAAGTATTATGAGTAAAATAAATGGCTTTTTAAGAACGGATGTTAAATTCATTTATTCTCATCCAATGGCTGGTAAAGAAGTATCTGGTGCTTTATATAGTGATAGTAATATATTTAAAAGTGCTAATTTTATTGTAATTAAAGATGAAGATATACAGGCAATGCAAACGATCAAAGATCTGGCAACGATCCTTGAATTTAAAAACATTGTCGAATTGGATGCTAAAAGTCATGATGAAATGATTGCTTTTGTATCACAATTGACCCATGTCATTGCTGTATGTTTGATGAATGTATCAGATAATACCCATTTAAAAGATTATACTGGTGATAGTTTTAGAGATCTGACAAGAATTGCCAAGATCAATGAAAATCTCTGGTATGAATTATTTATGCAAAATAAAGATATGCTGCTAAAAGAAATAGATGCTTTTACCAGACAGCTTGATCATTTTAAAGAAGTTATCATTAATGATGATGAAGAAGAAATGAAGCGTTTATTTAGACAATCAAGTATGCGCAGAAAGGAATTTGATAAGAAATGAAAATAATGGTTATCAATGGACCTAATATTAATATGATAGGTATTAGAGAAAAGAATATATATGGAACTGTTAGTTTTGATGATATCATCAAAATGATCAAAGAAGAAGCAGTTAAAAGAGATATTGAAGTAACATGTTTGCAATCTAATTTTGAAGGACAGCTGGTTACATGGATACAGGATGCTTATTTTGAACATTATGATGGTATTATTATCAATCCTGGAGCATATACACATACAAGTATTGCCATTGCTGATGCAATCAAAGCTATTTCTCCTATTCCGGTAGTTGAGATACATTTGTCTGATATTGATACCAGAGAAGAATTTAGAAAAGTTACCTATCTTACTCCATATTGTATTGCTCAAATTAAAGGACATAAACATTTGGGTTATATTATGGCATTAGATACTTTACAAACATATATTAGTCAACATTAGTTGGCTTTTTTTAATGCGATATAAAAAGTTTATTAAAGATGATGTTTAGTGTATAATAATAAATGGTGAAAATATGAAGAAAAAAGAAATTGTTATAATAGCAGTTATTATTGGCTTGGCTTTAATGTTATATCTGTTTATTAAGCCAAAAAATAATGGTCCTATGATCAAGGTCGTTCATGGTGACAAGACTGTTGATTTATTAGATATCAATGTTGATAACATATATACTTATCAAGGTGATTATGGTGTATTCCATGTTGAAGTAAAAGATGGAAGATGGCGTGCTGTTGATGTTGAATGTCCTACTCAGGAATGTGTTCATGTAGGGTGGGTCGATGTTGATCATTATTGGCCTATTGTTTGTTTACCCAATGGTTATGCTGTAATGTTAGAGGAAAATAAGTAAGATGAAAACGAAACGTTTTGTATATTTAACATTATTATGTGCTATGGCTATTACTTTAAATATTTTAGAGTCGATTTTAATTGGGCCTATAGCATTTAATTTGAGAATAGGTTTAGCTAATATCATAGCTCTTATTACTTTATATATACTAGGTACTAAGGATATGATCATTGTTAATATCATGAGAGTTGTCATTGGTAATCTATTACGAGGACTTATCTTTGGTACAACTTTCTGGATATCATTAGGTGGGGTATTCTTAAGTACGATCGTATTGATCATTTGTAAGAAATTAAATAGTTCATTGATCTTTACAAGTATTTTAAGCAGTATTGCTCATAGTGCTGGACAGGTATTAGTAGTAATCTTTATTTATCAGCAAGCAGGTATGGCAATTACATTACCTTACTTGTTAATATTCTCAATTCCTACTGGTATCATTACTGGTATCGTGGCTAAGGCAGCCTTAAAAAGAGTACATGCAAATTTAAAGATCCGATAAATGAATTATCGGATCTTATCTTTTTCTATCTGGATCTTTAATGCTTCAATTGCGACTTTGATGGCAATATTAGTATCATGACATTGCGGATTTTCTAAGCCTTGTTTGGCTCTTTCCTGATTAGCTACGACCAGAAAACAAGATCCACATTTAACATGTAAATAGCTGGCAACGATAAATAGGGCAGCTGATTCCATTTCACTGGCTTTGCAGCCAAGTTTTAACCAGGCATCCCATTTATTAAGAAGTTCAGCATGATTTGGCAAGGTTTCAGGACGATGCTGACCATAAAATGAATCTTTACATTGAACAACACCAACATGATAAGTCTGTTGTAATTTCTCACTGGCAGCTACTAAGGAATTAGTAAGATCAAAATCAGCAACTGCTGGATATTCAATAGGGGCATATTCTTTTGAAGTTCCTTCAAAACGAATAGCACCACTGGCAATTACAACATCACTGCTTTTCACATTGATATCCATACCACCACAAGTACCAACTCTAATAAAAGTATCTGCACCGCATGCAACTAGTTCTTCCATGCAGATAGCAGCACTAGGACCACCTATACCTGTAGAACATACACTTACCTTAACACCATTTAAATAACCAGTATAAGTAACAAATTCTCTTGAATCAGCAATTAATTTAGCATCATCAAAATATGATGCAATCAATTTACATCTTTTAGGGTCACCAGGCAATAAGACATATTTTCCTACTTCACCTTTAGCAACCTGGATATGATATTGTTTACCACTGCCTTGCGAATAATCAATCATAATAAGCTCCTTCATTATCAGGGTTTAATTCATTATCAATTGCGAAACCTGCTAATTTGTATGTACCATTAACTTTTAAGAATGACATCTGATAAGCACCATGATATTCTCTCTCTAATGAACCATTAGAAATATAGTAGTTCCATATGACATTAGCAATGAAACTGTCATTATTTTGCTTAATTACTTTAACATCACCAAAACTTAATTTTGCAATACTATGAGGTGTAAACCATTCATTTTGTAAAGTACTGATACGTTTATAGAAATCAGATGAAGTAATGCTATAGCTAGCTACAGCAGCTAATGAACCATCTTCACAAGGAAATTTAATAATAGCTTCAGCACATTTTTTAGCATATTCTTCTTCATCACTAACACTCTCACTAGAACCAATATAATAAGTATTGCTTAATGCATCCTTGATAACATCATAGTTTTTATCAACGATCTTTATTTCAGGTTCAGATATTAGATTCTCGATCTTGTAAATATCAACATTTGGGATATTATCCATTTTACTGATACCACTAAAATTAGAAGCACTAATGTTCTTATTGACTAGATGATCTTCGCTTACTTTAATATTATTTACTACCAACTGTTCATTAGCAGGTACTTCAATATAATAAGTATTATCACCATAGAAAATAGTGGATGCCATATATTCACCATTTTTCTCAATCAATCTGATCGTTGAAACTAACTTATTACCATCAATGATACTATAGTCACCATTTTCATCTAACTGAAAGTTTAGTTCATTAACATCAACATCTTTATAAATATCACTTAAGGCATTAATATAATCTTCTTTAGAATTAAAATGCGGATCAATGACTAAAGAATCTTCATATATCTTATCAAAACTATTATTTTTTACATCTTTT
>JALEVB010000054.1 GCA_022780745.1 Erysipelotrichaceae bacterium | reverse complement strand
TTTCCATATAAATCGTTCACTCCTTACATTAATATATACGTTCTATGGTCATTCTGGTAAACTAATAACCCAGATTTTCATCAATTAAAATTACATGATATTTCATGCCTGTTGGGGCGGTAGATAAAATCTGCATATTGCGGCAGATTCTCTCTGGTGACTTACAGTTATGACATTTCTTGTCTTTGATGCAAGGTGTTTTTCTGTTAAGCCTGATGGCGTTGAGTGGTGCAGCCACATTCTGTGCTCTATTTATCGCTTCGTGAAGGCTTGAGGCGATTTTGTTTTTTCCAACAATGAAATAGACATCTTCATGACCATACGAAATGGAAGCTACTCTATTGGATGTTCCATCGATATTGACTATTTCCCCATTTGCTGAAATGGCATTGACAGATGAAATATAGACTTTTGCATCTTTTGCCTTATTGATTATCTCTCTTGATTTTGTTCTGTCAGTTTCCAGCATATGCCAGTATACTTTATTATGTTTGTTTAAGATGTCAAATAATCCCAGTTCTTTAACAGTAACTGAACCGCCAATGCCAACTGTCGTGTTATCAATTGCGTTATTCAGATAATCCAATGCTTCAGTTCTGTTTTCAAAGAAATGTGTGTCATATCCCAGGCTCTTTAAGTTGTTTATTAATTCGTTAATCATGTTACACCTCTTTTAAATTATTATAAGATAAAATAAGTTCATGAAGACTATAGGAATTGTATCTTTATCAAGTGGCACCATTGGTGAAGATTTTGTAAAACATGAAGTGGAACGGGGTGTCAGCAGACTGAAAGGAATGGGACTTAATGTTAAATTCATGTCTAATTCTTTAAAGGGTATTAAATATCTTAAGGAGCATCCTGAATCAAGGGCTGATGATCTGATTGAGGCTTATGAGGATGAAAGCATTGATATTATTCTCTGTGCCATAGGTGGGGATGATACTTATTCTATTGCCCCATATCTTTTTGAGAATGATAAACTGAAGAAGGTTGTTAATGATAAACCTTTCCTGGGTTTTTCGGATACTACAATTAATCATTTTATGTTATATAGGCTGGGCGTAAATACTTATTATGGCCAGAGTTTTCTGGCTGATATCTGCGAGATGAGCAATGATATGCTTCCTTATACAGAGAAGTATTTTAGGGACTTTATTAATAATGATTTAAAGGAAATACTGCCCAGTGATGTGTGGTATGAAAGCCGTGAGGATTATTCAGCAGATCAGATGGGAATTGAATTAAAGAAGCATGATAATAACGGATATGAAGTACTGCAGGGTGAATTTCCGATTAAGGGAAGAATTCTTGGTGGCTGCATAGATTCTATTTACGATATGTTTAATGGGGATAGATATGCTGATATGCCAGAGATAGTGCAGAAATATGAATTGTTTCCTGATGACTGGAGTGATAAGATACTGCTTCTGGAGACCAGTGAGGAACTGATGCCGCCTGATAAATATAGAAGAGCTTTAATGTATCTTAAGGATAAAGGGATATTTGAACAGCTTAAGGGTGTAATATGCGGCAAGCCAATGAATAATATTTATTATGAGGATTATAAGAGAGTATTATGTGATGTGATTGATAACAGGAATCTTCCGATTCTTTATAACTTTAATATAGGTCATTGTCTTCCAAGATGTATATTACCGTTTAATTGTGATGTTACGGTATTTGAAGATCATCTCAAAATAGTATAAAGGGCAGCCGTCGCTGCCCTTTATACGAAATCAAGGAATACATATTATGCACAAAATTGGATAAGTCTTTTGTGCTGTAGCTTTGCTACAACTATAATATATCAGCGACTAAATACGGATTCCATATAATATTTTTCCACAATGAGTATGGAATTTCATAAATTTTAGTAAAGAATGAAACGAATATTTCATAAATAAAGAAATACCGTTAATGCGTTTTGATATAAAATGTCTTCCTTTGGTTTTTAATACTCTGGTGTATTCATGATGAGTGCCCCGGTTGGAATGATGGAATTATTTTTGATGTAAGTGTCGCCACCCAGAATTGTGGCATTGGCGTAAATAGTGACGTAGTTTCCAATATTTGGATGTCTTTTGCC
>JALEVB010000043.1 GCA_022780745.1 Erysipelotrichaceae bacterium | reverse complement strand
AATCATCCTAACTCCTAAACGATAATAATTACGCAAAATAGCCAGATCATTATTAATGACCTGCCCCTCTTCAATACTAAGCAAACTAGACATTCTTCCTATTTTAATATTATCTAGAATATCCTGATAATTATTAACATGGCCAATGATATCTTTATGTCTATCGATCTGTTCATAATACTTATCGATCAATCGCATACATCTATCTAATGGTTCATCATGTTTATAATCAACAAAACATGCAAAGGTTTGTAATAAATAATCGCCCTTTAACATTTTACATAGATCAACACTACAATTATTCTCATAGATACTTTCATTATTATCTAATAAAGATAATAAGGTATCACAATGCATATCAGCTACTTTCATCTTCTCATCCTTTTTTCAAAATTATAGCACAAAAAAAGTGAGCCTTATCAAAGACTCACATATTGATCATTAATCAGTTAATTGTTTATATAATTCACTATATAATCTAGCACTATTATCCCAGCTTACATCAGTATTCATAGCGTTGCTAACAAGCTGTTTCCAGCCATCTTTATTTAAATAATACTGTTCGCTAGCCCATCTAATAGTA
The DNA here is from genome assembly GCA_022780745.1 of Erysipelotrichaceae bacterium. Classification (GTDB taxonomy): domain Bacteria; phylum Bacillota_I; class Bacilli_A; order Erysipelotrichales; family Erysipelotrichaceae; genus JALEVB01. The sequence goes on along the minus strand of JALEVB010000043.1, from coordinate 5,757 downwards.
TACATCATATCATTAGGATTCTTGCTCCAGAAACTGAAACCATTACCCTCACCAGTATATTGATTATAAGGCTTAACAGTATCCTTTAAACCACCAGTTTCTCTAACTAATGGTAAAGCACCATAATGCATAGCAATAAGCTGACCAATACCACATGGTTCATAAATACTAGGCATCAAGAATAAATCACTTCCAGCATAAACACGATGAGCCAATTCTTCATTATAGCCACAATAATAAACAGCACGACCCTTATAGTTATGTTCTAACCATTTAAATGAATTTTCAGCATTTTCTTCACCTGTACCTAAAATACAGAACTGAACATTCAATGACATGATCTCATTCATCTTTTCAGTGATCATATATACACCCTTTTGATTAGTTAAACGAGAAACTAAACCAATAAGCATAACATCATCTTTAACTTCTAAGCCAAGCTCCTGCTGTAAAGCCCTTTTATTAGCTTTCTTACCATTGATCCAAGCCTTAGCATTATAATTCTTAGCTAATAATTTATCCTCTTTAGGATTCCATTCATTAGTATTGATACCATTGACAATACCCCATAGATCATCATGACGATATCTTAAAACTTCTTCCATTCTTTCACCATATTCACTAGTTAAGATCTCATGAGAATATGTTGGAGAAACCGTAGTGATCTTATCAGCATAAACAAGACCAGACTTCATAAAGCTGATACCATTATCAAAACGAACAGATCCATCCTGATAATAACGATAATCTAAACCAAGACAATTATTTAATACAGACTCATGGAAATTGCCCTGGAAAGCTAAATTATGAATCGTATATACATGTTTGATCTTTTCAAAACGCCAGTCAGAACCATATAAGGCATGACACATTAATGGAATCATACCAGTATGCCAGTCATGAGTATGAATGATATCTGGATACCAGTTAATATGATATAGAAGCTCTAATACTGCTTTCTGGAAGAAACCAAAACGAGCACTATCATCATCATAACCATATAGCTGATCACGTCCAAAATAACCATAATGTTCAACAAAATAATAAGTAATACCATCAACTACACTTTGATAATAGTTAGCTGGTTCATTGATCCATCCACTATAGATCTGTCTATTACCAATATATTCAAGCTTATCAGCAAACTTATCTCTGATCTTTTTATAATATGGCAAAACGATCCTTACTTCATAACCACATTGTTTCAATGATTGAGGAAGTGATCCAACAACGTCAGCTAATCCTCCACTTTTAATAAAAGGTAATCCTTCACTCGCTGCAAATAATACAGTTTTCATAAATTATCTCTCCTTAAATACGATCTCTACGTTTAACATAAACTGGAGAATCATCTGTACCTTCTAACTTCTTAACATGATGAATAATTGCATATTTATCAACAACTACATGATCTAACTTAGCACCATCACTAATATAAGCACCAGGCAAAATAATTGAATTTTCAACTACAGCACCCTTTTTAACTGTAACATTTCGACCTAATACACTATTAATAACTGTACCCTCGATCAAACAACCATTAGCAACTGTACTGCCCTTAACAACTGAACCACTAACATATTGCGTAGGACAAGAGTCATTAGTCATTGTATGAATAGGCCAATCCTTCTTGAAAACATTGCGAGCAATTTCACGTTTTCTAAGGTCCATATTAGCGTTATAGTATGCCTTTAATGTATTGATACAAGCAACATATCCCTTAACAGCATAACCTCTAATAGTATATTCATTATAAACATCACGAAGAATATCTTTAAACCAATATAATGAACTAGTATTAGCAGCTCTATTAACTAGATCGATAAATAATTTTCTACTCATAACATAACATTCTAATGAAATATTGCGAGTCTTATATTTACCACGATTCTTTTCAATACCAATTACTTTCTTAGTTTCATCAAATAAAACTGTTTCACAACCAATAAATTCATTCTTAGCATTATCAGTAGCTTTATAAAGAATAGTAATATCATCCCCACTGTTAACATGAGCTTCAATTACCTGATTATAATCGATCTGATAAATGAAATAACTAGGAGCTACGACAACATAACCCTTATCACTTTCTTCAATAAACTCCATATTTTGCATGAAGTTATTAACATCATGGTTATAAACATCACTAACAGGTTTCTTTTCACCATTTAAAATATGAAGATTACCACGCTTAGAGTTAATATTATATTGTTGACCAGTACCTAAATGTTCGATCAAACTACGAGGTTTTTCCTTACAATAAACCTGGATATCATTGATACCAGAATTAGTCATATTACTTAAAACAAAGTCAATTACACGATATCTACCTAAAAAAGCAAATGCAGAAACTGGACGATAATCGCCTAATCCTTCAACGCTAGCAGTTGCGTCTTCGAAATTAACTATACCTAAAACTTTATTCATATATCTTTACCCCTACTCTACAACTTTCTTAGCAATTAAAGCAATATTTTCACTGTTCTTATCACCAACAGTTACGCCTTCTTTGATTTCAACACCTTCAGCAACGATACATCTAGTAACCTTAGCACCCTTACCAACAATAGCATTAGGCATGATAACACTATCGATTACCTGAGCATCTTCATCAATTCTAGCATTAGTAAAGATCACAGAATTTTTAACTGTACCTTCAATAATAGATCCCTGAGTAATATAAGCATTATCAATAACCGCATTATCACCAATATATTGTGGTAAAGCATTAACATCTTCTGTATAGATCTTCCAAGAAGGATCAGCAAGATCTAATTCATTCTCAGGATCCAATAAATCCATATTAGCTTCCCACAAGCTATCAATAGTACCTACATCCTTCCAATAGCCCTTGAATCTGTAAGCAACTAACTTTTTATTATCATTTAAATAAGCAGGAATGATATCTTTACCAAAGTCATGATGACTATTTTCATTCTTCATATCAGCAATCAAATATTTTCTTAATGTCTTATAAGAGAAAATATAGATACCCATACTAGCTAGATTACTCTTTGGTTTAGCAGGTTTTTCTTCAAATTCAATTATTTCATCATTATCATTAGTATTCATAATACCAAAACGGCTAGCTTCTTTTAAAGGAACACCTAAAACCGCAATCGTAGCATCAGCTTCTTTTTGTTTATGAACTTGAAGCATTTTAGCATAATCCATCTTATAAATGTGGTCTCCAGAAAGGATCAACACATACTCTGGATTCATTTGGTCTAAGAAATCAATATTCTGTGCAATAGCATCAGCAGTACCACGATACAAATTGAAACCATTAGCATCAGTTTCCATAGGTGGAAGAACAAATACACCACCATCTTTAGTATCTAATCCCCAATGATGATCACGAGCAACATATGAATTTAATAATACTGATTCATATTGAGTTAATACACCAACTACTGAAATATCAGAGTTAGCACAATTACTTAACGGAAAATCTATTATACGATATTTACCGCCAAAATAAACAGCTGGTTTCGCAACTTTCTTTGTTAGATCCAAAAGCCTAGACCCACGGCCTCCAGCAAGAATCATTGCAACCATATTATTTTGTCTCATTTTATACCCTCCCTTGCAATGTATATTTATACATTTATTATAAAACAAATAATTTTATTTACTAGTGATTTTCAAAAAAATGTAAGCGTTTTACTATTACTTAACAAAAACCTTTCTAACTTCACTAATAAAATATAATGAACCACATATCAAGATATGATCATAATTACTCAAAGCATATTCTACAGCCTCATGATAATCCTCAAATTTCAGATAATCATCATCATAACCATCAATATTTAAACAACGATAATAATCAAATTGCGTAATAATGATCTTTTTAACATGACCATTAAACAATTTAACCAGTTCATTAACATTCTTATCTTTTAACCCAGCAAAAACAAGACAAAACTCTTCATCATAATTATCAATTGTTTCAATTAAAGCCTTCATACCATGACTATTATGAGCTCCATCCAAAATAACCAGCGGATCGTCACAAACCTTTTCAAATCTACCTTCCCAGATACAATTCTCTAGTACATCTTTCAATATCTTAAAATCGATCTCATAATATCTACTTAAAACCTTCATCGCATTCAAAGCCATACCCATATTATGTTTCTGATATAAAGCTTTACCATTTAAATCATAATAAACCCCATCAAAAACAATACCATTACCCTTATCAAGATAATTATTATATATAAGCTCATTATCCTTAGCACGCTCTTCTATGACCTTTAAAACATTAGCATCGACCCTACCTACAATAACGGTGGCATCTTTTTTTATAATGCCACATTTTTCTATTGCGATCTTTTCTAAAGTATCACCTAATCTATCCATATGATCAAAACCAATACTAACGATCATATCGATCAAAGGATAAGAAAGAATATTAGTACTATCCAGTCTTCCACCAAGTCCTACTTCAATAACTGCCAGATCAACCTGCTGATCTTTAAAATACTCACTCATGATCAAAGTATCAATTTCAAACATACTAAGATCATATTTCTCAATCAAGTCATAATATTTATTTACATAGTAAAGAAAATCTGTTGCATCTATCCATTTATCATCAATCCTAATACGATCCAAATGGCTAACTAAAAAAGGAGAAGTATAAGTACCAACCTTATAACCACAAGCACTCATCATCTTTTGAATAAAATGCGTACAACTTCCCTTACCATTAGTACCAGCAATATGAACACTTTTAAAATGATCCTGAGGATCATTTAAAAGATGCATAACTTCCTTAAAATTATCCAATCCCTTATTACGATTAGTTCTATTCATCACATAGTTTAAAGCATCATCAATATTTGTAAACATTAGTTTTTTACCTCAGTTATATTATATGCTAAAATATTAAACAAGGAGCTTAACATTTATGAGAAAACTAAATAATGACTGGGATGAATTGCTTAAAGATGAATTTAATAAGGAATATTATCAGAATCTAAGAAAATTCATCGTTAATGAATATAATACCAAAACCATTTATCCCAAAGCCGATGATGTTTTAAACTGTTTAAGATATACCAGTTATCATGATACAAAAGTCGTAATTCTTGGACAAGATCCATATCATAATCCCCATCAGGCTCATGGTCTAAGCTTTTCCGTATTAAAACCGGTAGTACCTCCTCCATCATTAAAGAATATCTATAAAGAATTGAATAGTGATCTAGGATGTCAGATACCATCTCATGGGGAACTAACCAAATGGGCAAAACAAGGCGTATTACTATTAAATGCTGTCTTAACAGTTGAAGAAAATAAACCAGGAAGTCACGCTAATAAAGGATGGGAAATATTTACTGATCATATTATTGAATTATTAAATCAAAAAAATGAACCCGTAGTCTTTCTATTATGGGGTAATTATGCCAAACAAAAAGAAAAGCTGATAACAAACCCTAAGCATCTTATCTTAAAAGCTGCTCATCCAAGTCCATTCTCAGCTTATCATGGTTTCTTTGATTGTCACCATTTCTCTAAAACCAATGAATTTCTAATAAAAAATAATTTAACACCAATTGACTGGCAGATAGATTAGTTATTACTGATCCAATCTGCCATATCTTTTATTACCCTTTCATCAACATTAGCTTTAATATTATATTCTTCCATCGTACCATCGATACTAGGCATCATTAAATGATTTAAACCATCATATAATTTATAGCTAGCCTTATCACCTAATAATTCTTTCCATAATGCAAAATCCTT